>NZ_AZNV01000101.1:0-1285 GCF_000510625.1 Rhizobium sp. IBUN | reverse complement strand
GGTCTCCCTTCATCAGCTTACGGAACGCTCCGCTACCACGTGTATTGCTACACATCCTCAGCTTCGGTGCATGGCTTCAGCCCCGTTACATTTTCGGCGCAAAGACCCTTATTTAGACCAGTGAGCTGTTACGCTTTCTTTAAATGATGGCTGCTTCTAAGCCAACATCCTGGTTGTTTTGGGATCCTCACATCCTTTCCCACTTAGCCATGACTTGGGGACCTTAGCTGGAGGTTAGGGTTGTTGCCCTTTTCACGACGGACGTTAGCACCCGCCGTGTGTCTGCCGACTAGTACTCCTGGGTATTCGGAGTTTGGTTAGGATCAGTAAGACGGTGAGTCCCCATAGCCCATCCAGTGCTCTACCCCCCAGGGTATTCGGTCGACGCTCTACCTAAATAGATTTCGCGGAGAACCAGCTATTTCCGAGTTTGATTGGCCTTTCACCCCTAGCCACAAGTCATCCCAATCTATTGCAACAGATGCGGGTTCGGTCCTCCAGTTGGTGTTACCCAACCTTCAACCTGCTCATGGCTAGATCACTCGGTTTCGGGTCTAATGCAACAAACTAAATCGCCCTATTCAGACTCGCTTTCGCTTCGCCTACACCTACCGGCTTAAGCTTGCTTGTTACACTAAGTCGTTGACCCATTATACAAAAGGTACGCCGTCACCCTTGCGGGCTCCGACTGTTTGTAGGCATCCGGTTTCAGGTTCTATTTCACTCCCCTTGTCGGGGTGCTTTTCACCTTTCCCTCACGGTACTTGTTCGCTATCGGTCATGCACGAGTACTTAGGCTTGGAGAGTGGTCTCCCCATGTTCAGACAGGATTTCTCGTGTCCCGCCCTACTCTAGGACAATCATGCTATCTACGCGTACGGGGCTGTCACCCGCTACGGCCAAACTTTCCAGATTGTTCCGCTTTAAACACAATTGCCACTGGCCTGGTCCGCGTTCGCTCGCCACTACTTGCGGAGTCTCGGTTGATGTCCTTTCCTGCAGGTACTTAGATGTTTCAGTTCCCTGCGTTCGCTTCTTACACCCTATTTTATTCAGGTGCAGATACCTTATCACAATGCTTGGAAACCTAAGCCGTACCGAAGCACAACTTAGATTTTCCAAGCATTTAAGGTGGGTTGCCCCATTCGGAGATCCATGGATCAAAGCTTATTCGCAGCTCCCCACGGCTTTTCGCAGCGTATCACGTCCTTCATCGCCTGTGCATGCCAAGGCATCCACCAAATGCCCTTACGACACTTAATCGTTCTCATTGCCAATGCTCATC
>NZ_AZNV01000100.1:0-1451 GCF_000510625.1 Rhizobium sp. IBUN | reverse complement strand
CCGGCGCCGCAGAACCTGGCGATCCCGACCTATTCGTTCGTTTCCGATAAAGTAATCAAGATCGGTTGAGGGGGACTGATTTATGAGTGGCCATTCCAGCTACGAGCCATCAACCGGCCTTGAGAAGTGGATCGATGCGCGCCTGCCTTTGCCGCGCATGGTCTATGACAGTTTCGTCGCCTATCCGGTTCCGCGCAACCTGAACTATGCCTATACCTTCGGCGCCATGCTGGCGGTCATGCTCGTCGTGCAGATCCTGACCGGCGTCGTGCTGGCCATGCACTATGCGGCGGAAACGACGGTTGCCTTCAACTCCGTCGAAAAGATCATGCGTGACGTCAACCACGGCTGGCTGCTGCGCTATATGCACGCCAACGGCGCGTCGTTCTTCTTCGTTGCCGTCTATCTGCACATTGCCCGTGGTCTCTACTACGGCTCCTACAAGGCGCCGCGCGAGATCCTCTGGATCCTCGGCGTCCTCATCTACCTGCTGATGATGGCGACCGGCTTCATGGGCTACGTTCTGCCCTGGGGCCAGATGTCCTTCTGGGGCGCGACCGTCATCACCGGCTTCTTCTCGGCATTCCCGCTGGTCGGCGAGTGGATCCAGCAGTTCCTGCTCGGCGGCTTTGCCGTCGACAACCCGACGCTGAACCGCTTCTTCTCGCTGCACTACCTGCTGCCCTTCGTCATTGCCGGCGTCGTCGTCCTGCACATCTGGGCGCTGCATGTCGTCGGCCAGACGAACCCGACCGGCGTCGAGGTCAAGACCAAGACCGACACGGTTCGCTTCACGCCCTACGCGACGCTGAAGGATGCGCTTGGCGTTTCGATCTTCCTGCTGGTCTACGCCTACTTCGTCTTCTACATGCCGAACTTCCTCGGCCATCCGGACAACTACATCCCGGCTGACCCGTTGAAGACGCCGGCCCATATCGTCCCGGAATGGTACTTCCTGCCGTTCTACGCGATGCTGCGCTCGATCACCTTCAACATCGGACCGATCGACTCGAAGCTGGCCGGCGTCCTCGTCATGTTCGGCGCCATCATCGTGCTGTTCTTCGTGCCCTGGCTCGATACCTCGAAGGTGCGTTCGGCGGCTTATCGCCCTTGGTACAAGCTGTTCTTCTGGCTGTTCGTCGCCAATGCCATCGTCCTCGGCTGGCTCGGCTCGCGTCCTGCCGAAGGCACCTACGTGATCATGTCGCAGCTTGGCACTCTCTTCTACTTCGCCTTCTTCCTGGTGATCATGCCGGTTCTCGGCCTCGTCGAGACGCCGCGCCGCTTGCCCAACTCGATTACGGAAGCGGTTCTGGAAAAGCGCAACAAGGTGGCGGCCGCCGAGCCGGTCAAGGCCTGAGCGTGCGACAGGAAGGGAAGAGACACATGAACAAGCTTGTTACCAGCCTCCTGTCGCTGGCCGTCGTCGCTGGTTTGAGCGGCGCGGCACT
>NZ_AZNV01000097.1:0-1567 GCF_000510625.1 Rhizobium sp. IBUN | reverse complement strand
TCTGCCCGCTGTGGCACGCTGATGTCCCCTCCGACCCGACGTCGGAAAGCACGGCAACCAGCCGTCAGCTACACCACTCCAATGGACACGATCGAAAACTGCTCGGAGGTATCCCTCGTTTTGCAGGAACTCCAGCAGATCACATAGAGGAATCAACGCTACTAAGAAAAGGGAGTCACGGAACGCGGTAGACAAAGCCGAGGTGCGGAAGGTGACTTCTGCGTCCAGCTTCATCAATAGCGGGTTCGGCATAAAAAATGGAGTTCGTGCCGCATAGTCGTCATAGGCAGAGCCGAATTTTGATCTGAGATATTCGCTCTCGCGCCGCGCGGCGTAGGCGAACAGAAAAAAGAAAGTCGGCACGAAAGCGGCTATGATCAAAACGGACCCGATCATCAAACTCACGCCCAGTATCGCCAGCATCGACGAAACGTAAAGCGGGTTCCTGGTTATGGAATAAGGGCCGGTGGTTACTAGGTGTCTGTTCTTGCGTTGGCCGATGTAGAGCGTTGCCCAGAGACGGCCCAGAACACCTGCGATGACGAGAACGACGCCAATGTTCTCAGATAGTTGGTGCAAAGCTGCTCCTGCGTACAGGGGACGAGTTAGGAACACGACAACAAAAAAGGTCGTCGTTGCGAGCCAAAGCCCGCGGATGCGTTTCTTCTGCAAAAAAGGTTTGTTAGTGCTCGATGCCTCCATTCAAACGTCCCTCCCGATCCATTTTGCGTGGCACTTCCAGAACGTTCTTCCACAGGCCCGAAGCTAGCAGGTTATGGGACGACGAGATACTGCGGCAGGCCTGCGTTGGTACCGTGGCAGGAGGAGTAACCCAGAGAGAGGCCCAGTCCGCATTCCTTGCAGCGGCTCTTGATGCAAAGGTAGTGTTCCGGCTCGCCTAGGCGACACGCCCCAATCAGCTTTGTGACTGCGACAAAGCGCTCAGTCAGCCACGCCAATGGCGACCCATATGAGGGAAATCGCTATCAGGATCTTTTCGATGCGCGACCTTGGTTGCTCGGAACAAAGCTCAAAGTTGTTCGATGAAAAGATGGGACGAGCGAACACGGGCTGCTATTCAAGGCCGCCCGCTGTCGTAAAAGTCCCGCGCACGACCCCCAATTTTTGTCGGCGGCCGCCGAGCGAGGCCAAGTTCCACGCAAGGCCGCTAACAAAAAAACCCGCTGAAGGAAGCGGGGTGGGAGTTTGTATTTGAACCCGGCAGTCGCGGTTGCGGGGCAATGGAACATTGAGGCTTCGCTGGGAGAGATTAAGCAAAGCCCGACCCCAAAACGGATAGGGCGCGCTTTCGTTCCTACCTCTTTTGGATGACCCCACCGATTTGGGAAACGAGCGCGCGCTCGCCGATGGCCCTTCAAATGCGCATTTCAATGCTATGGTTTCGTGATTGACCGGAAACGTCCGAATCGACTATTTCCCGCCGGCCGCGCTCATATGCCCCCCCGAGGCGGCACTAGACGACCGATTCCATGAAAGCGGCGTTTGATGGAACCTGACGTGCGCTGGTGGATTCCTGGTTTGAGATTATTCAAATGAGGAGTTTCAT
>NZ_AZNV01000096.1:0-1755 GCF_000510625.1 Rhizobium sp. IBUN | reverse complement strand
CCGGCTTCGCCTGCGCGTGCCGCCTCGACACCGGCATTCAGCGCCAGCAGGTTGGTCTGGAAGGCAATGTCGTCGATGACACTGATGATATTGGCAATCTTCTGCGACGACTGCTCGATCTCGGTCATTGCCGAGACCGCCTTGCGGACGATGTTGCCGGACTCTTCGGCGCCGTTGCGGGTTCGAGTGACCAGCGTGCCGGCTTCCTCGGCACGGCGCGCTGTGTCCTTGACGGTCGTCGTAATTTCTTCGAGCGCGGCTGCCGTTTCTTCGATGGAGGCAGCCTGCTGTTCAGTGCGGCGGGCAAGCCCGTCCGAGGCGGTGCGGATTTCTCCGGCGCCCGCGTCGATCGCATGAGCGTTGTCACCGACCTCCTGAAGAACAGCCC
Organism: Rhizobium sp. IBUN; assembly: GCF_000510625.1. Lineage (NCBI taxonomy): Bacteria > Pseudomonadati > Pseudomonadota > Alphaproteobacteria > Hyphomicrobiales > Rhizobiaceae > Rhizobium > Rhizobium sp. IBUN. Next base: position 1,367 of record NZ_AZNV01000096.1, on the reverse strand, counting down.
GCAACTTGGCCACGGAGGAATTGAAATCACTGCGCAGCCGGTCGAGGTGGTCGGCAAAAGGCGTCTCGATCGTCCGCGTGAGATCGCCTTCCGAGAGAGCGCCCAGCGCTTCGGCAAGCGCATCGACGGCATGTTGGATCTCGCTGGCTTCACGTGCCTTCGAGGCTTCGTTACGGGAACGCTCCTGCTGAGCCTGCTCGCGGGTGTGCTCGGCGCTCCGTTCGAGGTCGAGGCGTGCGAAAGAGTTGTCGCGGAAGATCGCTACGGCAGCCGCCATGTCGCCGATCTCATCCTTGCGCCCGGCGTAAGGGACGGCCGCGTCGAGATCCCCGTCCGCCAAACGGGCCATGCGGGTGGCGATCGTCGAGATCGGCTGAGAAATGCGCGTCCAGGCAAGGAAGGCCGCAGCAACGGCGACGGCAAGCGCGACGACGAGGCCACCGACGATGGACAAGATGCCTGCGTTATAGTTACCGGTCGCGGCAGCGAGAGCGGCATCGGTCGACTGCCGATCCTTTGCCAACATTCCGTCGACGAGCGTCTGAATGTTGTTGGCGGACATGGAAAGTTCGCCGCGATAGAGGCTGTTGGCCTGGCTGCGCTTGTTGTCGAGCGCCAGCGCAATGATCTTGTCGGCAAGCGCAGCGTCGTTGGTGAGCGCCTTCTGCAGCCGGCCGAAATTCTGGCTCATGTAATCGCTCTTCGGCTGCTTGTCGAAGGCGCCAATGGCAGTGGCAAGGCGCTGGCGGCGGGCCTTGAGTGTCGTCTCCGCGTTGCGGAAGTCCGTCTTACCTGTTGCAAGGAGGTAGTCGGCGTAGCTGCGACGAACGTCGTTCAGCGTCGTGACGATCGCGTGGAGCCGTTCGGTGTTCGGAATGTTCTGCGCCCCGATCTGCCGGGTGTTGGCCTCCAGATTGATCAACGAGAAGGCCGCGATCGCACCCTGCACCAGGGCAATGACGACAAGGGACAGAAAAAGAAGCGGAAGAAGCGTCTTGATCTTCAATTTGGACATAGAGCGGCCTCAGTGCGGCTGAACGATGTGCTTCAGTCAATCTCCTGTTGATCGCCTGGGGGAACACTCGTTTTAATGGTGTGGGTAGAACGGTACGGACAACGTCCATCCTGCATCATGCATTGCACGCCACTAAAGCCCAAGATCCGTAAGATTTGATTAAAAGTAATATTTTTTAATCACCGCTGGTCGCGCCCTCCAACGAGAACGCCCGCGACGAGCGCGAGCGTCCGGTCTTCGCAGGATTACATCAGGCCGCGCGACGGCTGTAGGATGATGCGCCGTGGGATGCTGCCTGCAGGTTGAACTGGGCAAGGAGTTGCATCAGCTTTGCTGCTTCCTGCGCCAGCCC
>NZ_AZNV01000095.1:0-2271 GCF_000510625.1 Rhizobium sp. IBUN | reverse complement strand
CTTCCACCAGGCCTGGACGAGGACGATGTTCTCGAGCAACGACTATTCCGCCGAATGGGGCGACCTCCGCGCGATACCGACGAACCGAATTGGCCGAAGGTGGCCAGCGAACTGAAGCGCAAGGGCGTGACGCTCAATCTGCTATGGCAGGAATACCGGGAAACCCATCCGGATGGCTACGGCTATACGTGGTTCTGCTGCCGGTTTGCCGATCACGAAAGCCGGGCCAAACCCACCTATCGCAGCCGTCACGTCGGTGGCGTGGCGATGGAATGCGACTATGCCGGCCATACGATCCCGATCATTGATCCATCTACCGGCGAGGTCCGGGCGGCGCAGATCTATGTGGCGGTGCTGAGCGCGTCGCAGTTGACGTTCTCTTATGCCAGCTTCAGCCAAAAGCTGCCCGATTGGATCGAGGCCAACCAACGGGCCTTCAGTTACTTCGGTGGCGTGACGAAGACGACCATCTGCGACAACCTCAAGTCTGCGGTGGCCAAGGCGCTTTGGTTTGAACCGACCTTGAATGCGACTTTTGCCGCTTTCGCCGAGCACTATGACACAACGGTGGTTCCAGCACGGCCCAAACATCCTCGGGACAAACCATCCGCCGAAGGGACGGTTTTAATCGTCGAGAGGTGGGTTCTGGCCAGACTTCGAAACGAACGCTTCTTCAGCCTCGGTGATCTCAATATCCGCATTAGCGCTTTGATCGAGGATCTCAACACCCGAACGATGCGGCGATATGGCAAGTCTCGGCGCGCTTTGTTCGATGAAGTCGAGCGCTCCCAGCTCAAGCCGCTGCCTTCAACGCCGTTTGAGTATGCGGAATGGAAGGTCGCGAAGGTCCATCCCGACTACCATGTCGAGGTCGACAAGACGTTCTATTCCGTGCCGCACGGTCTCATCGGAAGGCGGGTCGATATCAGGCTGACGTATCGGGCAGTCGAGATCTTCTTTGATCACAGGCGTGTCGCCAGCCACATCCGAAGCTCGCAGCGCTCCGGCCACATTACCGTCAATGAACATATGCCCAAGGCTCACCAGCGCTACGCAAACACGACACCCCACACATTGCGCAGGGAAGCAGCAAAGGTCGGAACCAATACGGCGACCTTTATTGAACGTCTGCTATGCGATCGCCCGCATCCCGAGCAAGGTTACCGATCTGCTCAAGGCGTTCTTTCCCTGGCGCGTCGATACGAATCCGGTCGGCTGGAGCTGGCGTGCGAGCGAGCACTGGTCATCAACGCGCTGAGCTATTCGTCTGTCGCCAACATTCTCAGATCTGGCCTCGATCAGGCTCCGGCTACGAGCGAGGCTGTGAAGCCGGCACCGCCGCACGGCAATATCCGCGGCAAAACCTACTACCAATGAAGAGGACATCAGATGCTGACACATCCAACACTGGATCAGATGAATGCGCTCGGTCTTGCCGGGATGGCGACGGCCTATCGCGAGCTTATCGAGCAGGCTCATGGAAGCGATCTGAGCTTCGACGAACGGCTGGGTCTGATGCTCGACCGCGAGATCGCCGTAAGAACCGACCGACGGCTAACAAACAGGCTCGCCACGGCGAAGCTTCGTTTTGCCAATGCCTCGATCGAAGACATCGACTTTGGATCGCACCGCGGCCTTGACCGCCGGAACGTCCTGTCCCTGGCACAAGGTGCATGGCTGAAGGCAAACGAGAATCTAATTCTGACGGGCCAAACGGGCACCGGAAAAACATGGATTGCTTGCGCCTTCGCACGACAGGCGGCCCGCCTCGACTACTCAGTCCTCTACGTTCGTATGCCGCGGCTGTTTGAGGACCTCGCACTCGCCAGGCTCGATGGACGCTTTCCGCGCCTTGTCGACAAGCTCGCACGCGTTCAGTTGCTGGTGCTGGATGACTGGGGAACTCATACCTTGAACGACCGACAGCGCCTCGACCTGCTGGAAATATTCGAGGAACGATATCGGCGGAAGTCGACCCTGATCACGGCTCAGCTTCCCGTGGCTGCCTGGCATGAGATGATCGGAGAGGCCACTTTGGCTGATGCGATTTTAGACCGTATCGTTCACAATGCACACCGCATAACGCTCGAAGGCGACAGCATGCGGAAACGAAAAACACCGCCGATCTTGACCGGTGGCGAAATAACCGAAATTAATCACCCGTAACAGCAACAAGGCAACCGGAACTCGATCAGATCCGTTGTCCGCGACTTAGCGAAACGCTTGTCCGCGACTTTCTGAAAACGCTGTCCCAATTAAGAGAAATCCGCA
>NZ_AZNV01000094.1:0-2327 GCF_000510625.1 Rhizobium sp. IBUN | reverse complement strand
CATCTCAAGAGCCGTCTGGGTGGGAGCAGGTTTCTTCAACATGTCCCAATGAATCACAAACCCCTGGACCAAGCCAGGAGTTTGTCAGCGGTCTGAGGCGCCGAGAGGCGCCTTTTCCTTTGCGGGTTGTCCGAACATCAGCCGACGTGCGGTGCCGTCGTCGTGTCGTGCTTGTCGTCGTAGAGGATCTTGACCGCTTCCGTGGTGTTCTGGAGAACCGCCACGTCGTGCCAGCCGCCATTGGCATTGACGCTGACCACGGTATCGACGCCTGACACCGTCGTCTTGACGCTGGCGAGTGCTTCCGCCTCGCTCGCCTCGTGGCCGAGCAGGCTGTCGAGGAGCTTCGAGACGTCGAGCGTATCGCCTTCACTGGCCTTGTAGTCGGTGATGACGTCGGCCATCGACACGTCCTTCAAGGCGTCGGTGTCGAGGACGAAGGTGTCAGCCCCTGCCCCGCCAGTCATCGTGTAACCGCCGCCGCTGGTCAGCGTGTCGCTGCCTTCGGTGCCGTATAGATGACCAATCCCGCTGAAATCAATCTCGGCGAGACCGCCGTCGCTTCCGATCGAGAAATCGCCGGCAGAATAGTCGCCGTTGAGCCCGATGGTGGCGGTATGCGTACCGTCAGTGACGGTCAGCAGGCCGCCAGTTCCCGCCGCGTTTTCGGCATAGGAGAAGCTGGCGGTCGCGGCCGAGATGTCGCCGAAATGCAGCGTGTCATTGCCGTCGAGGCCAGCGAACGTGCCAGTGAACGATGCCGCATGGTCGATGGTGATGGCGGACTGGGCGTCTGTGTCCAGGACGATCGCCTGGCTGAACGCGCCGCCGATTTCGAGGCCGGCGTGACCCGACAGGTGCACCGCGCCGTTGCCGCTGACATTGCCCTCGAGATCGAGATTGCCGCCATTCGCCCACAGCAGGCCGTCATTGACGATGTTGCTGTGCACGTCGAGGCCTCCGGTACCGGTTGCCTCCAGCGTACCGGTGTTGACCACCGCGTGGTCACCGGTGTCGATGACCAGTGCGTCGCTGCCATCGGCAATGATCGTGCCTTTATTGACCAAGGTCAGATGGCCTTCACCAAGCTGGCCGGCGCCGGAGATCGTGTTGTCGACATTGGTCAGCGTGACAGTGTCGGCGCTACCGAAGATGACGTTCGCCGCATTGTCGGACAGCGTGACCGTGCCGCCGCCGGTCAGTGTCAGGCCGTGCTGCACGATTTCGAAATTCGTCTCGCTGCCGGTCGAGGCGATATGGATGCTGCCAGTGTTGTCGAGTGTGCCGCTGAACGGCATCAGCGAGCCGTCGCTGAGCACCAGGTCGCCGGTATTGTGCGTCACCGGCGTCTCGTTGAACAGGAAGTCGTCCGCGGAGAGAGACGCCGCGGTGACGCCGGCCAGCGTAATCGTCTGGCCATCGCCGAGCGTGATGACGGCATTGCCCGACGCGTCGGTCGACAGGTGGGCCAGAACGTCCGCGAAGCTCGAGAAACCGGCAAAGCCGATCAGGTCGATCTTGTCACGCGCCGTATCGAAGCTGTGGACGACGTCGGTGCCGATCTTGTTGGCAAACACCAGCGTGTCGTCGCCGCTCGACGCGGTGAGCGTATCGTCGCCCGACCAGGCGAAGATCGGCGCACCCTTGGCATAGGCCTCGACGTTGTCGGCGATATAGGCCGTACCGGTCGTGCCGTCCGCGTTGGTCCAGCTCTCGCTGACCTGAAGCACCAGCGCTCCGGTGTAGCCATCGGGCGACGTGACCGTCAGCGACGACGGATCGCTCGTCACCACCGACCAGGTACCATCGGCGTTGTGCGTACCCTCGCTCAACACCCAGCCGGCCGGAAGGCCCGCGACGGTGAGCGAGACTGCGCCGGCGTGATCCGCCGGAGCAGAGAGCGCGAGGTTGATCTCCTCGCCGGAGGCGCCGGCGGGGGCAAAGAAGTTCGTCGACGACCCGGAGGAACCGCTATTGCCCGCCGCATCCGTGTAACTACCAGCCGCGACCGTCGCGGTCCTGGCAGTGGAGTTGCCGCCGGTGGAGTAAGTGAAGTCCAGAGTATAGACGTCGTGACCCGAGCCATCCGGCGCGACATGCACGAGACTGGAGTACCCCGTAATCTTGTTGCCAAAGCTGATGTCATTGATATCAAACCCGGATACCGCCTCGCTGAAAGTGAAGGTGAAGGTACCCGATCCACCACTATGGGTTTCCGTGATAGTCACGGTCGGCGCTACGGTATCGACTGCGTAGTTGCCCGAGGTTCCGGAGGCACCAGTGTTACCCGCAGCGTCGGTATAGCTTCCATTGGTGACCGAAATCAC
>NZ_AZNV01000093.1:0-2797 GCF_000510625.1 Rhizobium sp. IBUN | reverse complement strand
GCATTGACGTCGGCAAGGCTGTAAAAGACGCGGTGGCGCATTCGGCCAAGCAACCAGCGCTCGACAATGCGAACCGCTGCCTCCACTTTCGCCTTCCTTCAAGTCCAGGACTGCAGTTCGTACTGACACTCAAGCCCGCATAGAGTTCGAGGTTACGCACCCGTTCCATCCGTGGCGCGGACAGCGCTTCGTGCTGTCGACACGCAAACAGAACTGGGGCGAAGACCGCGTCATGTTCTACGACGCCCAAGGACGGTTGCGTTCGCTTCCGGCCTCGTGGACCGATGTCAATGAGGTCGACTTGTTCAGTCAGGTTGCTGCAGGTCGGTCCTTCTCCCGCCCAGACGATCTGTCGGCGCTGGCGTCGTTGATTGGTCACATTAAGCGCCGCCAGGAAGAGTGACGAAGCGTCAAGTAAATTATGCCGCATATGTAAGGCTAATTATGCCGAGACGCGATATCATTGATCATCAAAGCAAGAGGTAAGGCTCGATATCGCATGGCTTTCGGCGGTGTTTGAGATATAATTTCATTGACGTGTGAGCAAAGTGCGGCATAATTTACATTACACAAGGAGGCTCCCATGACCAAAGAAAGCAAGCCCGATCGCCTGCGCCAGATGGGCGCCTTGAACCCCAAGCCCGAGGGCGTCCGCGCCCCCTGGTTCCAGGAAGCAGGTTTCTTCGATCCGCTCGATCTCGTGCAAGTGAAGTACGAGATGCTTCGTCACGTACGCGAAGACGGCACTAACAAGGCCGATGCGGCCGCGCTTTTTGGGCTGTCTCGGCAGACCTACTATCAAGCGGAGGCCGCGTTCGAGCGCGATGGCATTGCCGGCCTCTTACCGCGCACCCGCGGGCCGAAGTCAGCCCACAAGCTTACCGGCGAGGTCATGCGTCTCGTCGAGGAGCATCTCGATGCGAACGGTGAACTGCAGGCCCGTTCGCTGGCGGAACTGGTGCATTCGAGACTGGGCATCAGCGTCCACCCTCGCAGTATCGAACGCGCAGTGGCGCGTAAAAAAAACGATGACGGGCCGACGCACGCAATCACCATGCCGGCGAACTGTAAGGAGATTTACGAAGCGCTCCGCGCCGATGTTGTTTGCGGCACGGCCTGCGCGAGGCGGATGGGCGCCATCGTCTTTCACGGCCTGTGGCGCGGCCTGACCGTGCTGATCACGCCAGAGCAGTCCACGATCGCGCGACAGCACTCGGCGCCTCGGCCCAAGACAACGTCAGTGGTCGCGCACGATCGCCAGCTCGTGCACATGCTCGCCAATATGGTGCTGGCAGCAGAGACAGGAGGAAGCCATGTCTACTGATAACGCCATGAAGATTAGTGCCGATCACCTGCGGCGCGATGCATTTCTCTACGTCCGCCAGTCCTCCCTTCGTCAGGTGTTCGAGAACACCGAGAGCACGAAGCGGCAATATGCATTGCGGGACAGGGCGGTGGCGCTGGGTTGGCCGATTGAGCGCGTCCACGTCATCGACAACGACCTCGGCCTTTCCGGTGCACAGTCGCAGGACCGCGACGGCTTCCAGCGCCTGGTGAGCGAGGTCGCAATGGGGCACGCAGGGATCGTGCTGGGGCTGGAAGTATCTCGCCTGGCTCGCAACAATGCTGACTGGCATCGCCTTCTTGAGTTGGCCGCCATGTCGCGCACGCTCATCATGGATGAAGATGGCGTCTACGACGCGGCGTCGTTCAACGATCGTATGCTACTCGGCCTGAAGGGCACGATGAGTGAGGCCGAACTCCACATCCTGAAGTCTCGACTGCAAGGCGGCATTCTTAATAAGGCGCGTCGCGGCGAGCTCGAGTTACCGTTGCCGATCGGATTCGTTTACACGCCTGATACGCGCGTGGTTCTCGATCCGGATCGCCAGATCCAGGACACGGTGCGCATGCTGTTCGATACCTTCCGGGAGGCGGGATCAGCCTGCGCGGTCGTGCGGCGCCTGCGCAGCGAGAAGATCCTGTTTCCTCGGCGCATCCGGCGCGGCATCGGCAAGGGCGATGTCCTTTGGAGCGAGATCGACCACTCCCGTCTGCTTCAGATTTTACACAATCCCCGATACGCTGGCGCTTTCGCGTACGGACGCACACGCACTGTCTACAATGCCAAGCTCAAGTCCGTACAGCAGAAGATGCCGAGGTCCGACTGGCAGGTGCTCATCCCTCAGGCCCACGAAGGCTATATCTCGTGGGATGAGTTCGAGCGTAATCAAGCAAGCCTGGAACAAAATGCAGTCGGTTTTTCTCCGGGCCTGCGGGGTCGTATGCCTCGCCAGGGCAGCGGTTTGTTGCAAGGTCGAGTTTTGTGCGGTCTATGCGGCGCTCGCATGCGGGTTCGCACTGGGGCATCGCAATTGGCGCGGTGAGCCCTTTACGTTGAAGAAGGTCATGATCGTTCGTCGAGCCTACGGCTTGAAGACCCGGTTCGAACGGTTGCGCGAGAGCGGCATGCTCACCGGCGAGGAAGTGGCTCGTCAACTTGGCGTCAGCGCCACAACCGTCCACCAACTCGGACGCGCTGGTGTTCTAAAGCGCCACCGCTACGCTACCAACCACCGGTACCTGTATGAGCCACCGGGCAACGTCAGACTCGCAAAAGGCGTCGGCGGTCGCTATGGTGGCCGTCAGCCCCGGCTAATTGACGCTCAACAAACCCAACAAGGTGCATCGTGATGTCTGCTCCTTGTCCCGCGGCCGGCGTGGTCGCGTCGGAAGAACAGAGCTTCCGTAGTGAGCTGCCATCCCGGCATAGGTGCGATTGACCTGCGGATCAAAA
>NZ_AZNV01000092.1:0-3158 GCF_000510625.1 Rhizobium sp. IBUN | reverse complement strand
AACCGGAACTCGATCAGATCCGTTGTCCGCGACTTAGCGAAACGCTTGTCCGCGACTTTCTGAAAACGCTGTCCCAATTAAGAGAAATCCGCAGTCAGACCACCATCGTCGAGAACGCGGGCTGCTGGGCTAGAAGGTCTGCCAAAATCCGGAGGGCACGTGTAAGTTCCTCCAGGTTCACCGGAGCGCCAAGCGCAAGTCGTATGGCTTCGGGCGCGGACGCAATTGCAAAGGCGTCGCTGGTGACGATACCGATCCCTATCGAACGCAATCTGGAAACCAGTTCGCCTCGCGTCCAAGGTTCAGGAACCTTCAGCCACACGTGAAAGCCGCCCGGAGAGGATTCGACATCGAACGGAAGGAGCGCCTTGACGGCATCCAGGCGCTTCACTGTTTCCTTGACTATTTCGCCTCTGACAACATCCGCTACTCCCGACTCTATCCATTGAGACGCGAGAGCACTCGTGAGCGGAGAAACAATTGACGCTGACGCCCGGATCGCGTTGGCCACCCTGTGCGTACGACCTTTCGGCACAGCGACATATGCGACTCGAAGGGCGGGAGACAGGCATTTGGATAAGCTCGCCACATGATAGACCGCCTCGGGCAGCAGTGCTGCGAGTGGCGGTGGCGGGGCCGGGACAAGGGCGCTATACGCGTCGTCCTCGATAATCGGCACGCCATATGTCCGCGCAACATTTACGAGATCGTGCCTTCGATGAACGGGTAGTGTCCGTGTAGTCGGATTGTGAAGCGTTGGCATACAATAGAGCGCTTTCGGCTTCGCATCCCTGCATACCTGCGCAAAGGCGTCCGGAACAAGCCCTTGATCGTCCATTGCAACCGGAGCCAATTTGAGCCTGAGATGGGATGCGATCGAGCGGAATCCAGGGTACGTGAGTTCTTCCGCGCAGACGATATCACCAGGCTCTGTCAAGACGCTGAGAATGGCGTGTAGCGCTCCCTGTGCGCCTGAGGTGACTACCACACGATCAGGCGATATCCCCGGAAGCCGCCTTGAAAGCCAAGACGCGCCGACGATACGATCCTCCATGATGCCGCCGGGCTCCTGATACCTCAGCAGGAGGTCCAAGCCCTGCTCCTGAAGCTCTTTCGCCCCATCCCACATTCTCTGTTCCAAGACGGGATCGAGAAACCGCGGCGGCAGGTTCATGCTCATGTCGACAACGCCAGAGGGCTGCTGTGATGGTCGCGCGCCACGCTTTGATCGCACGTATGTCCCTTGACCCACCTTGCCTTCAATCAGGCCACGGCTGCGGGCCTCCGAGTAGGCTCGGCTGACTGTGGTGAAGTCGATGCCGAGGTCGTCAGCGAGTTTGCGCTGCGTTGGAAGTTGCACCCCTTCGGCCAATCGACCACTTGCGATATCCTCGGCCAAGGCATCCGCAATCGATAGATAAATGGGTCCCTCGCGGGTGCCAAGGTGAGGTGTCCAAGATGCCGCAGTCATCGATTTTCCGTTCAATGGAACAATATATTATCCATATAAGCTCCATATATTTCTCCTGATTGTCAAGGAGCTTGGGCCTGGATGAACGGCTCCCAGAAATTCGGAGCCATAATAACAGAAGTGATGTTTTGTCGGAGTGGTGGTCGAGTGGCAGCTCCCAGATGCGTCGAGTTTGCGGCGGTGTTCAGTTTGAAAACTGAACCGGTCAATCACTTTCAGGTACGCGCCGACAGCTGCGACAAATTGTAAACTGTAGGAGTTGATTGGATTATTGTATGCATACATTAACTCAATCAATTCTGGAAGTGTAACGCGATGACGATGGAATGGCCTCCACTGCCACCCATTCAAACGGGACTGCGCGGATTGTGTCCCCAGTGCGGGCAAGGGCATCTTTTTGACGGCTTTTTGACTGTGAAGCCCAAATGCGAAGTTTGCGGCCTCGACTACTCCTTCGCCGATCCCGCAGACGGGCCGGCGTTTTTCGTGATCTGCTTCACATGCGTGCCGGCCGTCGCGGTGGCATGTTGGATTGAGGTTGCCTATTCCCCCTCAATATGGGTGCACCTATTCACCTCCCTCCCGCTGGTACTGCTGGCATGTCTTTTGCCTCTTCGGCCATTGAAGGGCTGGTTGATCAACAGTCAGTTCTTCTTCAAGGCAGAGGAAGGAAAAATCGACCGCGACTACGTGAGGCCTACTGCACCCGAGCCGCAAATCGAGCACGACTGACGTCGGCTCCTGCGGGCATAGACACATCCAATCAATTCTTGGAACGCACGAAAATGACCAACCAATGGCCTCCGCTGTCGTCAATCAAAACTGAATTGCGAGGGCTGTGTCCCCAGTGCGGGCAAAGCCAGCGTTATGTTGGCTTTCTAACTGTGAAGCCTAAGTGCGAAGTTTGTGGCCCCGATCGTTCTTTGGCCGCGCCGGCGGATAGACTGGCGTTCTTTGTAATTTGCTTCATATGGGTAACAGGTGTTGCGCTGGCGTGGCGGATCCAGGTTGCTTATTCGCCTTCTATCTGGGTCCACCTCTTCGCCGCTTTCCCGCCCGTGCTTCTCGCTTGTCTTCTGCCCCTTCGGGCGTTGAAAGGCCGGCTTATCTGCAGCCGGTTCTGCTTCAACGCAAAAGAGGGAATGATCGACCCCGACTAGGTTCGACGGGAGCCACGCAATCGCACACCGAGCGCGGTTGATATCGACACCAGCAATCGCAGACCGAATTGAAAACGCGTTGACGTGTCAAGCCGGAAGCCGGGGTGCTTGCGCATACGGCTACACAATTGGTCGTCACGATGCACAAGAGAGCCTTCAATATGGATTGGGTACCTATAGTCTTCGTTACTTTTAAGCTACTGGCGTTAGGCATAGCCATGTTCTTCGCCATCAAGTGGCACTACGATCAGGGGGAGAAGGGGGAAACGAAAGCTATGCTACGCACCGGCGGCAAGATGGCTGCAGTCTTCATGTTAGCACTAGTAGGCGTGGGGCTAGTCGCCCTTACCTTTAGCAGGATGCTCGGTTTGGACTTGAGCTTCCCATGATGGTACCAAATGCGCCAAGCTTAGAGACGCTCCCGGAGTGCCACATATGCCGATTCCGATGAAGCCGCCCCTTTGTTCCGAGATGATTGCGCCCCCGGATTCCGGGATGATCTCGCCCCCTTGAGGCTGGGGTCCTGC
>NZ_AZNV01000091.1:0-3351 GCF_000510625.1 Rhizobium sp. IBUN | reverse complement strand
AAGCAAAGGGTGGCGATGGCTGGGTTGGAGCCTCGGGATTTCTCCGCGCATGGGTTGCGGTCGGGGTATTTGACCTAAGCGGCCAATCGCGGCGTTCCGCTCCCTGAGGCGATGGAGCAATCGCGCCATCGGTCGGTGCAGCAGGCGTCGAGCTACTACAACGACGCAAGAAGACGGAGCGGCCGAGCGGCCCGCATGCTTTGAGCCGCACGACCCGTCAGCAATTGATTCTCATGCGCAAAACCGCGAAAGTCGCTTCGAATACAGGTCACAAAGCGTCTAAAAGCGGCTTGTGAACGGCCCGGTGCCCTGCCACCACGCTCCATGGGAAACAAGCGTCACAATGGCGCCAATGAAAGCCAATCCATTCGAGCAGCTCAAAAATCCCACGGATTGACGAGGTCGAGACCTGTCGTTTCGAAATCCTTGCGATTGCGCGTGGCCAGGCGTCCGCCGTTCACGCGCGCTATTGCAGCGATCAGTGCATCGGGTGCTGACATTGCGTGTCCCTGACGGGCCGCCTGCCCCATGATTTCTCCATAAGCGAGCGCGGCTTCTTCTGTGAGACCAAACATCCGATCGGCAAATCGACGCCGCCATTCCGTCAGCCCCTGCTCCAAACGCTCTGCACGCTGGTCCGGCCTGATCTTTTGAATGCCAAAAGCGATCTCGCCGATTGTCATTGTAGGCAACGCCAATTCCGCGTCGAACCGCACCAGCCAAGCCATAACGGCCTCGTTAGCGTCCTTCCGCAAGGTCTCCGAGACCACGTTCGTATCGAGAATTATCAAAGCTCGATACCCTGGTGTGGACGACGGCTTTCGCGGATGATCGAATCGAGATCGATATCTGTGGCCGCTTGCGCGTTGACCCGCCGATAGAAACTTGCCGCTGGTTCACGGCCCGCCTCGCGGGTCTCGTAGGCTTCAAGCGCACGTTCGACCACCTCGGCAATCGAACGATTTTCGCGGCGAGCCAGCCGGTGAGCCAGATCCCTTGCCTTGGAGCTTCGGACAGAGAGTTGGGGTGCGGCCATCTTAATCTCCTTTTACAGTGAATATAGGTGAACAGATTGCTGCCAGCAAGATGGCAGAAGCCGTCTTGCCATCTCGCCGCATGCGGTGTGGGCAGGAGCCCGCCGGAGGACGCACCGATCGAATGCGCTTTCCGCGTGATCACCCTTATGAATTCCGCCATGGAAGCCCACTGACGCGCGTTCGCTGCCTGGATACTCTCCCACTCGTCGGGAACAGTTTCCCGACGCTGGCGGGCCGCAATTCAAACGATAAAACACGCTTGCAACTGATCGTTTTCTCACGCATTCCTTATCTGTACAAAGCAAGATAAAAGGCGCGCAAAAATTATGGCAAAACGTCAAGCCGACAATCGGTCGCAAGCGCCGAGACGCCTTATCGGTTACGCGCGCATCTCTAGCGACGATCAGGTCCACGATGCTCAGATGGACGAGCTGCGCACCGCCGGCTGCGAGAGAATTTTTCGGGAGCACGGATCGGGTACATCACGAGCGCGGCCCGTTTTGACGCGACTGCTCGGTGAGCTTACCGCCGGCGACGTGCTTGTCGTCGTCCGTCTGGATCGCCTCGCCCGGTCGGTCAGCCATCTATTGCAAGTGATCGAAGATCTCGAAGAGCGCGGCGTCCACTTCAGGTCCATCCGCGATCCGATCGATACGGCCACACCACAAGGGATGTTTTCTCTTCAGGTTCTTGGTGCCGTCGCACAGCTCGAGCGAGCGCTGATCGCTGAACGAACCAGGGCTGGTATCAAAGCAGCGAAAGCCCGGGGCAAGCTGCCAGGAAACCCCGGACTTCGAGAACGGAGACCAGACGCGATTAGGGCGGTGTCGAAGGCCCGGGAAAAACTCTATCTCGACGAGCTGATCTCGTCTGCCCAAACCTGGCTTCCGACCGTTCGGCAAATGCGTCCGCTGCACACCTGGGACAATGTCGTGCGGGTCCTCAATCGCCGCGGCCATGACTGGACGGTGGAAAGGCTGCGTCGCGCCGTGCATCGCATGGTCCGCGAGAAACTGGCCGAACCCGAGCTCCTTGCTCGCTCGCCGCGCCGCGGGCCAGAGGATCATCTCATGAAGCTAGTCGCGGCGATTGCCATTGCCGATCCCGACCTGTCGCTGCGTGACATTGCCACCCAGCTGGATCAGATGGGAGAGCGGCCGGCGCGCGGTGGACGCAAATGGCAGCCATCGTCCGTTCGTCACCTGCTGGATGAGGCGCATCGGTTCGGCCTCATCCGGCATTGAGAGCATGGAGCACGCTTAGGTCCACTACCCCTGATCTCCAAACCACTTCACCGATGCAGGTGACGTCAGCCTTGAGACTCCGTCCAGAACTCTAAAGCCGGCAGCTCGCCAGCGACATCATCCAAAGCCAAGGCTGGAAATCTCTACCGAAATCAGGGCGGGCGGGAAACCGCGCAATCGGCAAGTTGATGCGTTCCTCGAATGGCGGAAAATCAAGGCTGAAACGGTGTTCGTCGTAGGGGAGCCGCAAAGGCTACGGGCGCGCGCAAGGACGGCATCTTCCCAAGCCAGGTTAGGCGGGATTCTCAGAGCACGATGAATGTCGGCATGATAGCGGCCAACAATCTCCAGGGTAAGCCAGCGCTTAATCTCGTCGAAGACCATGACAGCATGCTTTTGAGGATCATAATCGCCGCGGGATGCGACATCGCATGACGTAGAGCCTGGCAAGAAATGAACGGCGCCTATCATTGCGCCGATGAGCCGCTCGATGTACCCGCCAAAATGCGACGGGCGACTGGTCGGTGGATAAGGTTAATGCCGTGCTCAGCCGCCCCCCACGCGAGGGCTCTTCCCCGCTCCAAGGCCTCGTCGGGATGGTCACCGAGATCGCAGTAAGCGGCGAAGAGATGATCGAAGATCAGTTCAAAATCACGCTCCGCTTCGACAGAGTATTCAAGACTCCACACGAAGAGCTCTCTGTTTACGCGCGATCATATCGTCGACCGCGCCTGCCATTGCCTCTTCAGACATAGACGCTCCACTTGGCCGCCGGTGAATCAGCTCCCGCAGGGCTTCCGTCTCAGCGGACTCAGTCTCCGTCTTCTGTGTCGACAAGCGATCGCGCAAAGGCATCCTGTTGCTCGGTTAGCGAAAACGACGATTTTACGCTCACGTCATCTCCTTTGCTTCCAGAATTGCTACCCAGTTGCATATGTCAAAATTTTCTTGATGGCGCTATTTCCAGCTGTGACCGGTCGAAGACGGCCCTCCCCTGCCCTCTCTCGCCATCCATCTCGGCCGCACGAAAACATCCGGTGCCGACCAGGATGAGGTCGTCTATCTCACTG
>NZ_AZNV01000090.1:0-3384 GCF_000510625.1 Rhizobium sp. IBUN | reverse complement strand
GCAAAGCCGATCACCCGCTACAGCGCAACGAAAAGCGCGCGGGCACTCGGCTTTGCTATCTCCCGCCAGTTACACCATCTGCTGGGACACGATCCAGTTTTCTATATTCCATGAGCGAGAGTGATTGATCTCAATTACTTTCGATCGATTTCGGGCCAACGGAGCAGGCTCAACTACTCAGCGGTAGTCGGCTTGTCTCGGGGTGGAATCTCCGGCCAGCCCTACAGGACTAATATTTCTTCCAGTGCGCCTTGTCCGCCTTCTCTGCACGAAGTGCACGCGGTGGTACCTATGCGGGTCTATTGACCGCGCATGTCGCGACAGGCCCGCTGTCGAATAATCAGCGCTTGAAAAGCTGGCCACTCATTTCGTCATCGTCGATAATGACCTTCAAGTCGCCACTGCGGAATGTTGCGAAGGATCAAAACCTCTCGTTTGTACGAATAACTGTATTCACAGCCTATCGGTGGCCCGAAGAGCATCGCGGAAAAGAGTGGGTGGTAGCGCAAACCATGTGCCTCGAAGCGATGGAAGGTCTGCGAGACCCCGAGCAGGCGAGGGCGGCGTTTGTCGCAGCAGCTATCGCAGCAGAGATGCTGATGATCAAGGAAGAGTACATTCAGCAGCGGCCGGAAAGGAGTTCTGCGAAGAACAAGCGGGGGCAGCGGTCCGGAGATTCTATGAATGTCTGAGCGCTATCCAATCACCCAAGACGACACCATCCAGAAGCCTTTCTCGATCACGGCTATAGCGCCGACAACGAGCAGGAAGGCGAAGATCATGCCGGGGAGTTCGAAGCGGTTCACTCCGTTTCCTGCTGATCGATTGGTACGCGCCGCACCACACGCGGCTGACCGAATACTTCGATTATCTGCATTTTGCTTATATCTGCAATTTGCTTATAGTGCCATCACGTGAAGCAACGGGAGGCGCATATGAGAAATCCAGATGGCGGCAACGAGTTCTTGCTTATCGATGGTTTAGATGACCGCGTCATCAAACAATACCTACATGACTGGCGCAGTAAGAATCGCATCTCACAGTCGCAGGCTGCGCGACTGCTGCGTGTTCCGGTTTCCACCTATCAAGGTTGGGAGCAGGGGCGGCCGACGCCCTACGCCTACATCATCTACTTGGCGACCCAATCTTTGATGCCGGATCGGCGCTAGTGGCTTGCCGTAACCCAGCGGCCTCTCCGTAACCGGGGAGGCGGCTTTTGAGTAGTCATCGCTGGAGCCGGTTCCGACGCTCTAGAAGCAGCTCATGCGCGACCAATTGCTTACCTGCCGGACTGAGGCTGATTCCGTCTAGCACTTCCTCAGTGACGCCCGCCTCTTTGAATCTACGGATCCGATCGTTCGGGATATCAGCGGTCTCGTGCCGATAGAGATGCAAGAGGCAACTCCATTCTTCGTATGTGAAGTCTCTCCGAGCGATCATGCTAGTGTCCTCCTACCTAAAGACCAAGCGATAGCACAATTACGTCTTTGAAGGTGTGGAGAGCGAGAAATGACCGAAACCAAGATCCCGCAAATGATCTTCGCCCTGAGTGTCGCCCGCGAGATGGCGGAGCAGGAGGGCTAACCCGCCGACATGTTCTCTTCCTCATTGACCCGGTACTGAAGGAAGCGCAGGCCCTGATACTCTGGCAGCCAAGGCATAGGTTTCGGGCAAGGTGGTGGACTAAATCCTACCGATGCAAGCGGCCCGCAAGTTTCGGGGTGCGGGCCGCCGGTGCATCGAGCACTGGCGCCCTGGGGAGAGCGCCGAACGTAAAATGGGCCTCCTACTGCCCACGTCAATGTCGGGCAGGGTTCTCCTCACTCCTCGCCATCACATCGAGGATCATCTCGATCAGCTCAGCCACCGGCACATCATGCTTCACCGATCCAGAGCCATCTGGATGGAGGAACATGGCCTGCCATTCACCGTCGGTGAGGCGGAAGGCGAGGAGCGTGGTTGGTTCTTCGATCATGGGCTATCTCCTTTTTTCGGGATGACAGCATTCCGCCGCGGAACCTTCTACCCGCAAATCTGCGAGACTATGGCGCTGCTCGTTCTGTCGCTTACCGAACGAATTAGAAGAATCTTAAAAACGTGTCTTGACTGGCCGGAGTTGATGCTCACCTGATTCGGCCAGAGGTGACGGGCATGGCTGAATACATAGGTGAACACATCAGCATTAGAGACTGCATTGTCTGCGTCGAGAAGCGCAAGGGCATCACCATGCGCCGACATGCAACCCTTGCCGATCTGGCCTACAGCCTGCTTTGCCGGTGGCCGGATGAGCATCGAGGCAAGGAATGGGTTGTCGCTCAGACCATGTGCCTTGAAGCGATGGAAGGCGTGCGAGATCCAGAGCAAGCAAGGGCGGCATTCGTAGCCGCAGCGCTGGCGGCTGAGATGCTGATGGTCAAGGAAGAGTACATCCAAGTGCGGGGCGAGAAGCGCCCGAGGAAGGCGAAGGGCAGAGACCAGCCTTCGCCTCACTAGCCTCCA
Organism: Rhizobium sp. IBUN; assembly: GCF_000510625.1. NCBI lineage: Bacteria > Pseudomonadati > Pseudomonadota > Alphaproteobacteria > Hyphomicrobiales > Rhizobiaceae > Rhizobium > Rhizobium sp. IBUN. Next base: position 885 of record NZ_AZNV01000090.1, on the reverse strand, counting down.
ATCACCCAAGACGCCATCCAGAAGCCTTTCCCGATCACGGCAATAAGGCCGACAACGATGAGGAAGGCGAAAATAGTGCCAGGGATCTCGAAGCGGTTCACACCTTCTCCTGACACTTTAGGGCTGCATCTAGCATAAGCTCATAGCCCTCCTTCAAGCCTCCGCACACATGGCAGGCATAGCCGTAGTGGACTTCTTCGGGAGCCAGCATCTCGGGCGTTGGCTCGCGCATCGCTTCGATCGCAGCAACAGCCTTGACGCGGAACCCGCGCTTTTGGGTATCGTGAACGTCCGCCCACGGCATCTCGCGGCGAACGGCGTCAAACGGTTCCGCTTCGTAGATCGCCCGAGCAACCTTCTCGACCATATCCATCACATCACCTTCCGTGTAGAACCTTCAGCCTATCATAAGTCTCTTCCACCAACCGGGATGCTTCTCGGACATCAACCGCCCATCCATGGTGCGGCATGATCGTTCGCCTCTGCCAGGGAATGTGGTTTATCGCCCATATCCATTGGCCCTTCTTGGGGCTCGTGAGATCGAGGAAGATCCTCCCGAACTGTAGATCACCTTCCCATGCTGCAAAGTCTTGGTGGCTTTCGTCAAGCCACGTCTCTCGCCATTTGTGTTTGGGTTGATAGTCCACCCGGGCTGACCTGTTAGCTAGATTTTCGTTTGGACCTGGGCTTATCATCTCTTTTCCGAATGATGTCGGGTGTTTTGTTGATCTTCCCGGTGATTTCCACGCGCAGGCCGCATTGGTCGGCATTGACGCTATAGACCCTATCGCTGCGGATTCCGAGGCAATCCGCCCCCGCATTCCGAAATGATGCCGCCCCCCAATTCCGAGAATTAACCGCCCCCTTGTTCCGAGATGATGCCGC
>NZ_AZNV01000089.1:0-4439 GCF_000510625.1 Rhizobium sp. IBUN | reverse complement strand
AGGCAGCCATGGCCGCCTGAGCCGGAAACAGACAACCGGACAGGTTTCGGGCGGGCACTGCCATCAGCCCCCCGGAGCAAGGTCCCTTCGCCGGGACGATGGATGGGTTAGGCCGCTGAAAGCCAAGCAGCACTCAGGTGACTGCGCGTTCCTAGATTGGCCAGCCGGTCCTCAGCAGACCCCATAAAGCAGCGGCCAAGCCCCGACTGCGAACAGAAGCAAGCACTCGGCGAGGGACTAAGCTCACAAGGGATTGACTCAAGGCCCGTTACAGAAGAACTTTCCATATGATCGAGGCTGTGACCAGTCGCCTTGACGGTGCGCCGCACCAGGTCAGGCGACGTTGGTCGGATGAATTCAAGGCGCAGGCGGTGGCTGAGGCGATGCAGCCTGGCGCAAGCGTTTCGGCGATAGCGCGCCGAATAGGCGTTGATCCATCGCAACTCTTCACGTGGCGGCGCAATGCCCGACAGCAAAGTGCTGGCCCGCTTGCGAAGGTCACCGACGGTGAGTTACCTGGTTGGGCGACGACCAAATGTGTTGCGGTCGAAATTGCCATTGGCGACGCTGTGATCCGTGCCGGAACCGAGATTGACGAAGCTCATCTTGTTCGGGTGATCCGCGCGGTGCGCTCGGCATGATCCCGTCGGGTGTGAAGGTATTTTTGGCGAGCCATCCTGTCGACTTCCGTAAAGGTCCCGACAGCCTTTTGTCGCTGGTGCGCGATGCCGGCAATGATCCGTTCAGTGGCTCGCTTTATATCTTCCGCGCCAAGAGAGCCGACAGAATTAAGATCGCTTGGTGGGATGGCTCAGGCGTCTGTCTTTATTCGAAGCGGCTGGAAAAATCCCAGTTCGTTTGGCCGAAGATCGGGCATGCCCGAGTGCAACTCAACCACGCCCAATTGATGGCGCTAATCGACGGCATGGACTGGAAACGCGTCCGCTCGGTTGCGGTGAAGCGGCCGGAATTTGCTGGGTAAAAGCCCTGCGTCAGAGTGAATCAGGGGCCTGAAATTGCAGGAAATTCTGGGCAAAATATGTTCTAGTTGAGGGCATGACACCCGCCGATTTACATCTCCCGGATGACGTTGATGCGCTGAAAGCCATGATCCTGGCCATGGCTGAAAAGGCTGCGCGCACTGAGGCTCTGGAGAGTGAAGTCGCTGATCTGAAAGCCCGCAATGCGGACGCCGACGAGCAGATCGTCAAGCTGAAGCAGGTTCTCAAAGCCTTCGACCGTTACCGGTACGGAAGACGTTCGGAAAGGCAGGGCAAGAGCAACGACACGGACCTGGATGAACAGGGTGCGTTTGTCTTCGAGGAGATAGAGACCGGCATTGCCGCTATAGAGGCCTTGGTCGCAAAGGGAAGGCGTCCAGACACTGCAAAACGAGCACCCCGTCCGCGCAAGGGCTTTCCACCGCATCTGGAACGTATCCATGTGGTGATCGAGCCGGACGAACTCCCTGAGCATGCGGGCAAGCAAAAGGTTCTGATCGGTGAAGATACCTCCGAGCGGCTGGACGTCATCCCGCCGAAGTTCCGGGTGATCGTCAGCCATCGCCCGAAATACGCCTTCAAAAATGGGGACGGCGTCATCCAGGCCTTGGCACCGGCGCACATCATCGACAGCGGCATTCCGACGGAAGCGCTGCTCGCCTATATCGCTGTCTCCAAATATGGCGATGGCTTACCGCTTTATCGACAGGAGGCGATCTTCCTGCGCGACCATGTCGAAGTCGATCGTGGTGTGATGGCACGGTGGATGGGCAAACTCGGGTATGAGCTTGAGATCCTTGCCGACTACACTTTCAACCAGATCAAACAAGGCGAACGAATCTTCGCCGACGAAACCACATTGCCGACGTTGGTTCCTGGGTCGGGGTCTGCCAAGACAGCATATCTTTGGGCCTTATGCCAAAGACGATAGACCGTTCGGCGGTAGCGGTCCGCCGATGGTTGCCTATCGCTTTGAAAACAGTCGATCCGGCGATTGTGTCGCCCGACATCTCGATGGTTATCGTGGCATCCTGCAGATCGACGGATACACTGCCTATAACCGTGTTGCCCGACCTGACCGCGGAAACGACGGTGCTCTCTTGGCGGGGTGCTGGGCGCATAGTCGGCGTCGATTTTACGAGCTTCACGCCAGCGACAGCTCAAAGGTCGCAACGGCGACAATCGAAAAGATGGGCGCACTTTGGTCGATCGAGGAAAAGGTGCGCGGACAAAGCCCCGATGTTCGCGTTGCCGCCCGGCAGGAAGCCTCCGCTGCAGTCGTTGCCGATCTCTACAAACTCTGGCGCGACACGCTGCCCCGCATCTCTGGAAAATCCAAGCTAGCCGAGGCAATTCGCTATACGCTTAATCGGCGGGAAGCCTTCGAACAGTTCCTTCATGACGGGCGCATCGAGATAGACTCCAACATTGTTGAGCGTGCAATCAGGCCTCAGGCAATTGTTCGGAAGAATAGCCTATTTGCCGGAAATGCCGGCGGCGGAAGGACTTGGGCCACGCTCTCTACGCTCATCCAGTCCGCCAAGATGAACGAAGTCGATCCGCTGGCCTGGCTGACACAGACGCTCGAGCGCATGGCCGCGGGTTGGCCGTTAAGCGAGATCGACGCTCTGATGCCGTGGAACTTCAAGAAGTAACGGCCTCACCTCACCGCTTACGATACTATCCTCGCCCGGTTTCGATCACCGCGCGTTCAGACTCGACAGCATCGCTTTCGCCATCACTCAGCTTGCACTGCATCTACTGTCAGTCAGACCGTCTGGGCGATATCCCGCTCCCAGTACCAGGCAACATCCATCGACTTTCGGTCATGCTTGCGGCGCTTGAGAAAACTGCGAATGGACCGGGCGTCTGCTTTTTCACAGGCAGCCCAGACGAAGGTGTCGCCACCGCAAGCAACGATCGCGGCTTTGGCCTGATCCGCAGGAATACCGCTCGCAGCCATGGGATAATGCCTACGATGCAACCAGCGCGCCTTGAGCGTGCCTTCGGTCGGCAGCGGCTGCTCCTCGCGGCCATGCTCCACTTCGATGATCGCCTCGATATCAGTCCCAGGCGCGGCTTCCGCGATGATGCGGGCGATCGCCGGCGGGGGCAGGATTTAATCATTACTTGCGATCCCCTCGATCGTCGGCGACCGGCATGTCCGAACCGGGCAGGATCAGGGACAGCCGCTTGGCGTCGGTGAAGACTTCAGGTTATGCGCCTTGCTCTTGCTGTCGCGCTTCCGCCAGCGATGCGACGATTGCGGCGATGGAGCGAAACAGGACGAGCGGGTCGTCCTTCGAGGGCGTGAAGCCTCGGCGCTGCCAGAACGGCGCCGCTTCGTGATCGACGGCGTTGACCATCAACGCCCGCCCGCCGATCAGAGCGGCGGCCTGGACGCAACGCTCAAGAGCATGTTTCACCAGACCTGTGCCGATGCCTATCCCCACCCATTCCGTGTCCGTGGCAAGCTGGCCGAGGAGAAGACAGGGAACCGGATCGGGCGGTTGCCCGGTGCGGATCGAGCGCGGGAGGATCGCAGGGACGACGGCGGTAGGCGCCAGGCCGTAATACCCGACGACGCGCCCGCCCTCATGGACGACGAGAACCGCCGTGAAACCTTTCTCCTGATTGGAAAGCGCGCGCGCCTTCAGCCAATGATCGAGCGTCGGCTTGCCGCAGGAAAATTCGGAAACATCATGCGCCGCCGTAAGCGGTTCTGGAGCCGATAAGGCCACGGCTTATTGCTTCGGCTCGTAATCAACTTCCCACGGCGCGGGCCGCCTGACCAGTTCCACCATCTCCGGAACAGGAGCGACCGGTAGGGACAAGACACCCATGAAATCGGCAAAGCCTTCAGGGCTCATGCGGATGAGCCCCTGCTCCATAACGACTTCCTCTGCGGCGCGCACGGCCGCCTCCCGCACAAAATCGGTGCGCGAGCGGCCGCGCAGGCTTGCCGCGCGATCGATCATTGCAACATCTGCTTCAGGCAGACGCATCGAGATCGGATATTCCTTGCGTTCGACAGTGGCGGCCATGACATATCTCCTTTACGAGGAAAATAGCGATTTGTAGCGCCAAATGCAATACGAAACTATCAGTCTCGTTCACGGGTTCAGCGACTCTACGAGACGCTCGAGGACGATTCCGAGGAAAAGTGTATTGAAGCGGCGAACGTGATCCGTTCGCTGGTCAAGGACATCATCCTCACGCCAGTGATCGGAAAAATCGAGATCGACGTTCGCTGCGATCTAGCGGGGATCCTGACGCTTTCGGTCAAAAAGGAAAACCCCGCAGCGTGTGCAGCGGGGTCGCAAGTAAATTTGGTTGCGGGGGCAGGATTTGAACCTGCGGCCTTCAGGTTATGAGCCTGACGAGCTACCGGGCTGCTCCACCCCGCGCCAAGTGCAAAACCCTCTGGGTTTTGTCACG
>NZ_AZNV01000088.1:0-5509 GCF_000510625.1 Rhizobium sp. IBUN | reverse complement strand
GGACAATATGTTGGAGCAGGCTGCCAACACTGCCATGACGATCGGGCCGACAGTTCTAGCGCCGCAAGGGCTGCTGTTTCGACGGCCAATCGATGTGGTAAGGGCGCCAGTACTTTCTGTCGATGATAAGCGAACTATCCTCGCGGCATGGGCTTCGGACTTTTACGCGATCGATTCGAAACCGTCTCTCCGTCACGTTCCAGGAACACCGGAGCCAGTTTCGATCGATGAGGTTCAGTCTGCCCTCAGAGAACTCGATCGGCGCTACGATACCTGAGATCAGGCTGTCAGGCCGTCTATCTCGGCGACTTCCGCAGCTGCTTGACGGTGCACCAACAAGCGAGCGTTGTTCGTCGCCGCCAGGCTCTACGGAGTTTAATGACTCCGGCTCGCGAACGGGCGTTAGTCGCGAAGGCTCTACTAGCAGCGGCGATCGCCTCGGTGTCGTGTGTGAGGGCATGGCCATATGGGGCGAGGCAAAAGCGGTGGTTAGGGGAAATTGGTGGCACTTGGTGCGTCGTCTGGCCGACAAAGCGGACGATGATGAGATTGCTCCGCGAGCCAGTTCCATAAAGCGCAGCCTGGCAAACGACCTGGCCGCCCAACGGGCCACACTTGAGTGCACAGATTTCTTCACTCAGAAAACAAAGGGTTACGATCGGTTTAGAGGCCGCCTGAACGAGCGGCGACCCCGAAGAGTGCTCATCCCCGGGGTTGTGCGCCACACTCAGCAGGTAGGAGATGCTACCACTTATGTTCGTATAGGTGGCAGGGGGAAACGGCTGAACGTTTACTTTCGCCCGGCTTGCGGTTCAACTGTGTTTTGGAAACCTGAGTCTTGTCCAACCGTTCCCACGGGCGGTCTCCACTTTCAGCGAGCCCCCCGGCAGCGGGCGCAACAACTCCTCCTCAGGCTTGTCAAGGTCGAGCTTGCACCGGCACGGGAAAGAAGTTGACGTACGAGGCCACCAATGACCTAGCAGGGTTTTTTACGCGCTTTTCCTTGGCATTATGGTTGCATGCATGACTCCGCTTGGCATCTATCTGCTTCGGGTGCTCGAGGCGGCACCGACGCCACTCGATCCGCTCCTGAGCCCGGTTGAAGGCCTGATCTATCGTCTGTGCGGAGCCGATCCTCGGGCTGAGATGGACTGGAAGGTCCACACCTTCGCCTTCCTCCTCTTCAGCCTATTTGGCACAGTACTCCTGTTTACGATTTTTTGCTTGTCCAGCATCTGGGACCTTGGTTCGATCCGGCTTACCAGATCACGCCGATGACGATCGATCTCGCGCTCAACACGGCGATCAGCTTCGCAACGACGGCCACATGCAGGCCCACGGCGGCGAAACCACGATGAGCTATTTCAGTCAGATGGTAGGCATGCCCAGAACTTCCTGGCTGGTGCTGCAAAGCTTGCGGTGGGCATCGCCTCTATCCGCGGCTCGCATATAAGATACCCATAAATCTCGCCCAGCTCCCACATGGAATTCATATCCATGACAGACCACTTCTGGCTAAAGGAGGATTGCTCATCTCCTTGGATAGCGAACTGGATCACTCCAAAGGTGGCGTCACGGCGAAGTCGATTGTTGCCGACAACCTTGGCCTTTCAGAAATGCCATCCATAGTTCAGTATCTCGCCTCTTTCATCACGGCGGGGATGGCGACGGCGGCCGCCGCCGGCTTTGATCGCTATGAGACAATTCCGAACCTCTCGCTTATCTACGTCCTGCCTGTCGTCGTCAGCAGCGTCGCGTTCGGTCTTGGTCCGGCATTGTTTTCCGCGCTTCTTGGAGCTCTTTCTTTTAATCTATTCTTCACCGAACCCCGCTTCTCGCTGGCGGTGGCGGACACAGCCAACATCTGGGCGATTGCGATGCTTTTGGTCGTCGGCTGTATCACCAGCACCATCGTATCGACGAAACGGCGCGATAAAGCGGAGCTTGACCACTTCCGTCTACACCAGGACAAACTGAAGACTTACGCACGCCAAATGACTGCGGCGACCTCCGTAAAGCAAGCGAAAAGCCTCACACGTGCAACCATTGCGGAGATTCTCCAGGCTCCGATCGCCATTGTTTACGCCGGCAGCGACTATGACGTCGAGGTCGACGGCGACGCCAGCTTAACTGACGTGGAAATAGATGCGGCTAGGGCGGCATCTGCGTCGAACGCGATGGTGGCTGCGGGTGTTTACCCGTTTGACGAATCTCGTTTCGATTTCTGGCCGGTCCAAGCGACGATTGACCAGACGATTGTCATTGGTGCTGCATTTGATCCGGACCGTCGTCCGGCGAATCCCGATGCGACCGCGGAGACGGTCGCGCTAATCCTTGCTGCAACGATTGATCGTTACAAGGCATAGGTCAACGTCAGATCTTATCACTTTCGTGACGCCATGCGATCCAGACAAGCATTACTGCTGGGCGCTACCGCGGGCGTTAGGCCGTCGACTCATAAACTCTGACACCAGATCCTTGCCGCGACGAGTTTGACAGCTACGAGATAGTTTTCCGGGCGCTTGTCGTAGCGAGTAGCGATACCTCGGAACTGTTTGATCTTGTTGAAGAAACGATCCACAAGGTTCCGTTGCCTGTAAACCCAGCGCGAGAACGAGAAGGAGCCCTTACGGGTCGCCTTCGGCGGGATGTTTGCCCGGGCCTTGCGTCGGCCGCCTTGGCTCGGATGGCGTTGGTGTCATAACCCTTATCGGCAAGCAAAATATCACCCTCCAGAGCGCCGATCAGGGCCTCCTAGCCCTGGGGCGAGGCGAGGCGGACGTTGACGGTTGGCAAGTGTACCGGATCGGGCGCAAGAAGGTCCGCAGGGCAGCGATGTCCGGCAGCTTGCCTGCATCAAGGATCGCGGCCAGCCGCTCTGTCAGTTCCCGCTCGCCGATCGTGGGCCAAGCCAGGAGCTCGACAGTGATCTTGCAGGCCTGCTTGTCGGCAAGCCGGTCGAGCAGGGTCTCGAAAGCCCTTGTGTACTCCTGCCGCGGAAACAGCTTGTCGCGATAGACAGGCTGACTGCAGCGTCGCCCGCTCGGCATCGATGCGCTTGCCATAGCGGGCATTACGCCGGTTGACGATCTCATCGATGAAGCCGCGATAGGCGTCGAGATCGTAACGGGTGCCGCACAACAACAAGGCATCGCGGATTGCATTTTTGAGGTGGTCATGCGGGCTCTCAATCGCACGGTACTCAAGGGCAAAGCCCTTGTTGTTGCGGGTCTGCGTCATCCGGTAGTGCGGGCAAAGCTCTGCGTAGCGCCGCGTTTGGTCGTCCTTGGCATCGGCATCCAGATTGCGGAAGGCCGTCGACAGACTGTCGCTTCGATGGTAAGGCGGCGCGCCGCCAAGGAACCAGAGAGCGTTCTGTAGCCCTTCGGCCAGCGGCACAAGCTTTCGCCACCGAGGACGACGTGGGCGTGTTCGAGGCCGGAATAGGCGAACCGAAAAAGATAAAGCAGGTGATCGAGCGGGTGCCCGCGATCGTGATCCCCAGTTCATTCATGTCGGTGAAGTGGAAAGCCCAGTCGGCCGGTGCCATGCGCCCTGGCACTGTGTATAAATGAGGTCAGGCGTTTCACGGTAGCGGCAATTCTACGCACCAGCGGCGGGATCTCGGTCCTGCCGCGCCGCCGTCACTTTCAGGCGCGAACGCAGAAGCATCCATCCAATCAGTGAGACATTAGCACCGGCATAGACATGTTGCTCAAGAACATTCTGCTAGCGCCGCCAAACAACGTTTCGGATAAAGGTGAGCGGCCAAATGCACCGCATACGATGAGGTCTGCTTCTTCCCGATCAAGGCCGGCATACAGGGCACTCGTCATATCAGTTTCGCCCCGATCAGGCCAACCAGCTAATGTGACTTTCACGCCATGGTGCTCAAGGTGGGCTTTTGCATCCTGCACGTCACTGTGTTTGTCACTGTAGTTCGAAGCAAAAATGAAGAGAAAAACTTCGCTCGCCTTTTGCAGAATTGGCATGGCATCGTGTACCGCCCGCGTGGCCTCGCGACTAAAATTCCAAGCGACGACGACTCTATCTCCGATGGTCTTGTTGTTTTTCCATCCCGCTGGAAGCACCAGCATCGGAACTCCGGCCCTTAAGAGAACGCCTTCCGGAACGGCCGAATTACAGAGGTCACGGTCGTCCGGATTGGCGTGTGTGGCGACCAAAAGGTCGGCGCAATGGCAAAAGAAGTGTTCTGCTGCCTCAGCACTTGGCGGGATTACTCGATATTCGAAATCAATACCTCTTCCAGCGACCCCGCGTTCAAATTCCTCTTCGATCGCGAGTGCGGCCTCACGGCTTGCTCCCTCAAATGCCGCCGCTGTGCTGACATCGACGCCGATAAGCCTTGCGTCGAATTTCCTGGCGAGATCAACCGCAGTTTGAACACGGTCAGCGGTGTTTGCACCAGCATCTAGGTAAACAACAACGTCTCGAAAGGACATAACGCCTCCTATCAATCAGACTCTGGGCCGCGGCTTGCAAGAACCACGAGATATGATTTTGATCAGATCGGCATTGACCCATGTCAATAATGGTTGAAAACATCGAAGTGGCGGCCGATCCGATGTCTGCTTACGGTCGAGGAACCCAAACAATAGAAGGCCACGTCTTGACCTAGTTGTCGATGGCGGGGTGTCGTTCCTCACGACCGAGTTGCTGGTTTTTCCAGTTGTACAACGTCTGCCGGCTGACGCCTACCTCCTGAGCCAACGAGCGTCCACTCTCACGACGAGAGCACAAATCAATCGCGGCCGTTCGCTTCTGTTGCTCCGATCGGGGAGTAACGGTTACGATGTTGCCAACAACCCGCCGCCTGGCGTCGCAATCATATTCATCGATCCAGCCCGAGAGCGTTTGACGGCAATCCTCTTCTGATCATCCGAATGCCGTCGTTTGGTGCGTACATAGCCCGCCGGCAAGTCGTGACCACGTTCGTACTCGCGACACCAATGCTTAAGAGCATTCTTAGTCGGTTAGCCCAACTGACGGATCGTGGCATTTACGCGTTTACCAAGCTTGATGTAGAGCTGCACTGCTCTCATGCGGTCTTCGTACGAATACATGAACTATCTCTTGTTAGTCCAAGAATTCGTCCGCACCTCCAGGGGGTCAGTTTCTCACTTCGCCTGGCCACTATGCGCGAGATCCTGGATCGCCTGCGTGTCAGTTATTGCGGGACGGTCGGCTACGAATACATGCATATTTCCGACAGGACGCAAAGGACATGGATCCAGCAACGTGTCGAACCGTTGAACGCTAAGACCGAACTGGCGCCTGATCACAAGCGGCGGCTTCTCCAGAAGCTCGTGGAGGTGACAGGGTACGAGCGGTATCTCAACAAGAAGTTCGTCGGCACGACGCGCTTTGGGCTCGACGGCGGGGAGTCGACAATCGTTGCTCTCGAAGAGATCCTTGAGCATGGTGTGGCCCTTGGTGTAACTGAGGTCGTTTTCGGCATGGCCCATCGCGGACGTCTGAACGTCCTTAG
>NZ_AZNV01000087.1:0-6518 GCF_000510625.1 Rhizobium sp. IBUN | reverse complement strand
GCATTTGCCTTACCGAATTACCATGGCGGGCAAGCTTTGGCTTCTGAAGCACAAGTGAAGCACGGAAATCTCCCTCGTGCGACGAGGGTGAGCGTGGCGTTTGTGGGCGAAATCGATTGCCAAAGCTGCGGTGCGTGCTGCTCATACTCGTCCGAGTGGCCCAGGTTCACCACGGAAGCTGATGACGATCTGGATTTGGTCCCCGTCTACTATGTGGCAGCTGATCAAGGCGGCATGCGCTGCGAAGGCTCGCGATGCTCCGCGCTGGCCGGTGAAGTAGGCGTAAGCACGGCATGCCTTGTTTATGAAGTTCGGCCAGATGTTTGCCGAGCTTGTGTTCCTGGTGATGGCGCTTGTCAGACCGCGCGGGCTAGATTTGGTTTTTAGCTAGCAGGTCTAAGGTTCTTTTAGCGATTAGCTGTAGATGTGCACCGGGCAATGGGCGACGGCTCGTAGCCCTACAATCGGTTGGAACGAGTGCGTCGCCATTTGGCGACATCCTCCTTTTGAACCCAGATTGTGTCTTCATCCCCGGCGCGACCATGTTCCAACTTATAGGTGGCAACCTCGCCGAACGTCCCAATGTGTTCCAGAAGCCGCTGGTGCGAGGCATCTGGTGGTGATGCTACCTCCTCCATTGCCTCTTTCGTCACAATTACCAGCCAATTCGCGGTGTCGTCCGCCGTGGGAATATGGCCATTCTCGTCCTGGATGAATGGTGGGAAGTTTGGGCGGAGACGTAGAGCCATGGGAAAATCCCTTCTGCGAGCCCGTTACTAGGTTCGTGAGCTAACGGTTCGAGATGACCTACGACCGAACTCAACTTTGCTTCCCGATCTGCAGGGCGGAATCCCGTGCCGGGCATACCGGAACCCACCAAAATTGAGAGTAGTTCCCAACCGTTCCTCGTGGCAACCTGTTGGTATGAGCCGGATGGAACCGCAAGTCTTTGTGAATGCTATGAGTGAGGCCGGGAGCGATATCGCAGCAATCGGACGCCATTCTTATGTCATTGCGGACCCGGTCGGCTTGGATGATGAGGCTGCGTATCAGCGGATTGAGTTAGTTGCTTCAGGCTTTCCCAATCAAGAAACATTCTATCGGATATAGTACTCTATCTGCACGAAATCGGGCGTAGTGGACATTCCTGCGATTGCGGACGAGATGACGTCAACGGACAAGTTCTGGTTGCGTACGCTCGGCTTTCAAATCTGCTTCGTGAGCTTGGTTGACAGTGGTGTGAGCACCCCAGGCGCCGAGATCGGTGTTTGGTAGCCGGGGCAGGGATTTGAACCCTGCGTCACAACTCGAAGGCTGGAAGCAACCCCAGGAGACCCGGGGGAAGGAGAGCACCGCGCTCCGATTACACTTACGCCCGGCTTCCCAATAACGTCCGAGCGTAAGGCTTGTTCCTCGGGGAGGCCTCCGCGCGAGCCGCCAGTCTGCTTAAGGCATTTGCGGGCATGGGCGATAGAATTCCCTTGCGTCACTTCAGCCGAATGAGGCCTGCCTCTGATGGTTGAAAGCCGCAATCTCGATAGAGCGACCTTAGATGCGGTTCAAAATCGACGTGTAGCCACACTGCGCCCCTGTCTCGGGCAACATTTGTCGCCTCTTTGACCAACCTTGTGGCGACGCCCTTCCTGCGCATAGGAGGGCTGACGCAGGTATCTAGAATAAACGCATGTATAGCGCCATCTGAGGCAACATTAACAAACCCGACTAGCCGCTGTCCGTGGTAGGCCCCAGGGTGCGCAAGGCTTCGTGCCAAAACCGGGCCGAAGTCCCTTGCTCCATCACCGCCCCAAGCTTCCGCCCAAAGTCCATTCAGTTCTTCATTCGAAGGAAATGGATCGACACGAATAGAAACCACTTTACGTCCTCATAGGAAAGAGAATTGGGCTAAAGCGGCATGTACTTTTGCTCGCTCTTCGACATCACGACAGTTGGCGCGGCTAAAAGCATGATAGGCGTCCGGGGCATAATTATGAGGGTTGAGTCGCGCGAAGAGCTTGCCGTGTTAGAGCCAAGCGGCCCTCCCGGCCGCGACAGACGCTATCGACCGCTTTCTGAGCAAGGAGTAAGATGGACCGTACTCACTCCGGCTTGGGAGGGCTACATGTGGGGACCGACGATTTTTTTAATGTCCCTTGTCAGCTTGGCTGCCTCAAGTATTGGCGCTGAACTTCCATCATTTCACACGTCAATCTTCTCGGAGGATTTCTCGGTTGCCTTGTCGGTGCGATCCGTCACCGCGTCTCGGTCTCAGGAATACGACTATGATGTCACTATAGGGCTGACCGAGCGGCTAAGAGACGGCACGACCGTTTATATTGATCATGGAAGTCATGACGCTCGGGTCAAGTGTTTGCCGGGGAAGGTTTTCGTGGGTGGCAAGGAGTACCTGCCGCTGCCAAGTCAGGCGACACTCGACTGGAAAGAGGACCTGGTAGAATCGCTATGCACCCGCCCGGTGTCGTAATCGTTTAACTCAGATAGCCGAACCTCGGCGCAAGGTAAGGTGCCTTCGTGGAGCCCGGGCCGGTTTCAGCGGCCCGGGCCCACTCTTTACTTGACCTGCGTGACGGTCAGCTTGCCATCAACGCGCTCGGCAACGAACTCGATGCTCTTGCCTTCCTTCAACTGTTCCAGAATGGCCGCATCCTTGACCCGAAAAACCATTGTCATGGCGGGCATGTCGAGGTTCTTCAGGTCCTCATGCTTGATGGTGACCTTCTGTCCTTTCGCGTCGACTTTGTTGACGACGCCCTTGGTGAACTCCTGCGCGAATGCTCCAGCAGCGGCGCTGATGGACAGCAGGGAGGCCAAAGCGAGTTTAAGTGCGATCTTCATTGTTAAGTCTCCTTTTTTGGGGCGGTTACTTGGCAGCGACGGTGACATCGCCATGCATGCCAGCCTCGTAGTGGCCGGGGATGAGGCAGGCGAACTTGAAGTCGCCGCCGGTCGTGAACTTCCAGACGATCTCGCCAGACTCACCCGCTGCAAGGCGAATTGAGTTGGGGTCGGCGTGTTCCATCTCAGGGAACTTCTCCATCACCTTCTTGTGCTCCAGGATTTTGTCCTCTTGGTCGAGCACGAACTCGTGGTCGGTTTCCCCAGCGTTCTTGATGGAGATTTTCACAGTCTGGTCCTTGCGAACCTTGATGACAGCAGGCTGGAACAGCATCTTACCGTCTTCGGTCTCTTTCATCGTGACGCGGATGGTCTGTGTGACCTTCGCCTTATCGCCAGGTTCACCAACCGCCATCTTTTCCCCATGTCCGCCAGCGTGGTTGCCGGAGGCCAGGGCAGGGCTGGTAAGGGCTGCAAGAGCCAATGCAAGTGCGTAGATTTTCATGTCAGGTCCTTTTGTTGCTGAGGATGTGCGTCAGCCGTGTTTCATCGGCTTGGGCGTGATGGTGGTGTTTGCGTCTTTGGCCTTAGTCGGGTCCGGCAGTTCGCCGGTCCACTCCCAGGCCTGGGTCCCGGGCGGGTTTTCGTACCAACCCGGGTCGGAGTAATCGTCGGCCGAGATGCCTTCACGGACTTTCACGACGGAGAACATGCCGCCCATCTCGATGGGGCCGTGAGGACCCCAGCCGGTCATCATTGGAATGGTGTTCTCGGGGATGGGCATTTCCATTTCGCCCATGTCGGCCATGCCTTTGGTTCCCATCGGCATGTAATCGGGCTGCAGCTTGCGGATTTTCTCCGCGACCTTCGACTTGTCGGCACCGATGAAGGTCGGGATGTCGTGGCCCATCGCGTTCATGGTGTGATGCGACTTGTGGCAATGGATTGCCCAGTCGCCGAGGTACTTGGCGTCGAACTCGTAGGCCCGCATCGCCCCGACGGGAATGTCGATACTGACCTCCGGCCACCGCGCTTCCGGCCGCACCCATCCGCCATCGGTGCAGGTGACCTCAAAGTCGTAGCCGTGCATGTGGATCGGGTGGTTGGTCATCGTCAGGTTGCCGACGCGGATACGCACGCGGTCGTTCTTGGAAACCACAAGCGGGCTGATGTCGGGGAAAATGCGGCTGTTCCAGCACCACATGTTGAAGTCGGTCATTTCCATGACCTTGGGGACATATGTGCCAGGATCGATGTCATAGGCGTTGAGCAGGAACACGAAATCCCGGTCGACGCGCATGAACTTCGGGTCCTTGGGATGGACGACGAAGAAACCCATCATGCCCATCGCCATCTGGACCATTTCGTCCGAATGCGGATGGTACATAAAGGTGCCGGACTTCACGAGATCGAACTCGTAGACAAACGTCTTGCCGACAGGAATGTGAGGCTGTGTAAGGCCACCCACGCCGTCCATGCCAGACGGCAGGATCATGCCATGCCAGTGGATCGTCGTGTGTTCCGGCAGCTTGTTGGTGACAAAGATGCGGACACGGTCGCCCTCGACGGCCTCGATGGTCGGTCCCGGAGATTGCCCATTGTACCCCCAGAGATAGGCGGTCATGCCATCGGCCATCTCGCGCTCCACCGGCTCGGCGACGAGATGAAACTCCTTCACCCCGTTGTTCATCCGATGGGGAAGCGTCCAGCCGTTGAGGGTCACGACCGGCTGATAATCGGGCCCCGAGGTCGGGTGCAGTGGAGGCTGCATGTCGGCCGACGCCATTGCCGGAGCGTCCGGCAGGCCCATCGCGGAGGTCTTGGTCCAGGCTCCGGCTGCCATCAGGGCTGCGCCAGCGCCAAAAAGTTGTCGTCTGTTGAACATCTGAGTGTCCTTTCTCAATGAGCGCCGCCGCCGCTTTCGGAGACTGAAGCAATCTCGGTCTCGGCTGCCGCCGCAGACGAGCCGCCGCCGTAGACAGCGGGGGCGAGGTTCGCGTCGGCCAGCCAAAAGTCTCGCTTGGCATTGACGGAAAGCAGGATGGAATTGATCTTGTCCCGTGTGTCGGTGAGCAATTCGAAGGTGTTGGTGATCATGCCGTTGTAGGTGAGCAGCGACTCTTCCTCGACCTTGGTACGAAGCGGGACGACGTTGTTGCGGTAGTGCCGGGCGATGTCGTAGTTGGAGCGGTAGGCCTCGTAGGCCGATCTCGCCTCCGAACGCACATTGACGGCTTTCTCCGCCAATTGGTTCGCGGCTCGCATGTAGCCAAGCTCTGCCTTGCGCATCCGTGCCTTGCCGGTGTCGAAGATGGGGATTGAGAACTCCAGCTCGCCAGCAGCAGTGGTTTCCCACTTCTTCTTCCCGTCCTCGACTTCGCGTTCGGCCTCGAAGCCTGCGAGGATTTCCAGGTCGGTGACGTAGCGGGTGGCCTCGGTCAGGCCATAGGATCGCGCGGTGGCCTCCAGCTCCAGACGGGCGACCTGAAGATCAATACGGTTTCTGAGGGCTTCGGCTTCGATTGCGTCGCGCTTGGCAAGCGACCGTGGCAGCGCCGGGAGACTGTTCGGGACCTGGAAGTCGACGTCGGTGCCCCACAGGCCCATCAACCTCGTGAGTTCCTCCTTGGCAAGACGAGCCGTCAACCTTGCCTTTGCCGTTTCGCCAGCCAGCTCGGCAACAAAGACATGCTCGCGGGCTTGGCCTCCCTTGGTCATTGCGCCTGTTTCACCCAGCTTTTCGGCGAGTTCTGACGCTGCGTCGGCGGCTGCTTGTGCTCGTTGTAGCTGACCGACGTTTTCCCACGCGGCCACGGCATTGATCCAGGCCCGACGGGTTTCCGCCGCGAGCTGCAGGGTCCGGACGGCAGCGTTCAACTGAGCCTGCCTGAAACGAGTGTCGGCGATTTCGATGTCCCGTTTCTTCGTCATCAAGGCGAGAAGGTTTGTGGTGATCGCCCCCTCGATTGTGCGAAATGCCTCAAGTTCCGGCGCACCGATCCCCGAGAAGCCGATAGAAACCGTCGGGTTCAGCAGCATCGTCGACTGCCAGGCATCTGCTGCACTGTCGCCCAGATCGGCATAGGCTGCCTGCAGGCCCTTGTTGTTGATGAGCGCGACCTGAACGGCGGTCTCGGCGTCCAGCACCTTGTTCCTGCCAAGGAACGCCTTCACGCGAGAGGACGTTGCCTGTGCCTGCTGCTGGTTTTGCACCCAGACAGTCTGCTTGGACGTGACACCACCGACCTTGGCGGAGACCGTGGAAAAGCCCGCTTCCTTTCCGGCGTATTGGGCACTGCTGACGCAACCGGCCAGAACCAGCGGAATAGCCGTCAGTGCCATCGTTCTCTTGATCGCGATCATGATTGGTCTCCAATGAAAGAACACAAGGGGCAAAACGCCTTGAACTGGCGGCTTTTCCTTGGGTTCAGTTTCGTTTTGATCGGCATCGACGCCGATCGGCTCAATCTTTCCTTCCGCTGGACAGAGTGTTGCCGTCCTGCGGTTCTCGAACCAATCTCCAATGCGTGACCTGATGCGTTGGCTTCGGTCACAGAGTGATGTTCGGCTCCCGGTTTCCCATTCTCCCTAAGGAGCGCAGCCCAGTCCTACCGGGCTCGCTAGACGATCATCAGGACAACCGGGATATCGTCGACGCGCCTTCC
>NZ_AZNV01000086.1:0-6844 GCF_000510625.1 Rhizobium sp. IBUN | reverse complement strand
GTTCCATCAAGCGTGACCTTGCCATCAAGCACGTTCACTTGGATGGCTTGAGCCTCAAGTTCTGCGTCGCGTCGGAACGCGTCTTCGATCCGCCGTTTGACATCGCTCGAGGTGGGGCGAGGGGCAACCGCGATCAGGTTTGAGATGCCGACGACGCCTGCCAGATCGCGAATGGCGCTCGCAGCCGCGTTTTTCTGATATTGCCATTCAACCGTGCCTTCGAGGGTGACCCAGCCGTTCTGAACCCTGACGGTGACTGCATCCCTTGGCACGGTCGTACGCCATGCCAGCGTGCTGATCGAGCGCTTGGCGATTTCGTCGTCTGCGGTAACATGGGTGCCGTACGGACGCACCTCTATTTCCTGGGCGATAGCGTGCACGCCCTTCACGCGTCGAGCCGCACGCTCGGCGGCGTCCTTTTCGGAATAGGTGGCAACGTGGCCGGTCAGTGTGACCACACCACCTTCTGCCGTGACACCGATATGGGCCGCGTCGATGCTAGGCTCAAAATCCAACTCATCCAGTACATTCTGTCTCAATGTAACGTCTGTCATGGGACAGCCTCCTTCCATGATTGGACGAGAACCAATTTTAGCGACGAACCGAAACGTGAACTTTGACCTAACTCAAAGCGGCACGCACCTTCTGACGCTCTCCGGGGAAGTGCCTTGGCATTTCCAGCGGGTGGCGGCTGAGAAGGCGGTCATGAAGCTGGGCGGCGTCATCGGTGTTACGAAGTCCTGTCGATTATGCCCGCGGCGTCCATTCCAGATGTGAAGAACCGCATCGAAGGTGCGTTGACGCCGATGTGACGGCGAGCGCCATCGAGGTCAATGTTTCCGGTGCCAACGTCACGCTGAAGGGCGGCGTCACGGGATGGCGGGAACGGGCTGCTGCGTAGCGGGCGGCATGGTCGGTCCCCGGCGTCGTCAGCGTTACCAACGACCTTTCGGTCGGTGGCTGATCGGAAACATCAGGTGGCTGGATTGGCCGGCGGCTTTGCTTGAGACATAGGATTCCGATCATGCAAGCTCAAGACTGCTACAGATGGCTGCGCTGGTTCGTTCTCGACCATGCCTTGTTGCTGGTCATCATCGCAATGATCACGACCATCTTCAGCGTGTTCCTGTACCAGTCGGGCGGCGGCGTCAGCCGGCGGGACTTTCACTGGCAGCGGTCCATCGATGACCGGCTCTGAGGACGAGGAGCAACAGACAGGCAATAGCACTCAGAAGCATGTCTCAGGCAGAATGCCTGGAAATGCCGGAATGCGCGCACTATGGCCATCTGGCCTGCTGCAGCGAAGGGCAACCATACCTCGTTCCCATCTATTTCGCCTTCCAGGCAAGAGTGGCCTACAGTTTCTCGATGCCAGGACGGAAAGTCGAATGGATGCGCAGGAGTGGTCAATGGCAGGTTTCAGGAACTGCCGGAGGACGACGCCTGGCATGAGGAGCGCCTGCACGCCTGGTCCTTGCTGGAAAAGCATCTGAACTGGTGGGGGATCGGCTCCTTGAAGCCCGAAGACATCCGGCCAGCGCAGGCTTCCACGCATGTCTTCTACGACATCTATTTGAACGACGTCTCTTGCATTAGGCTGGCGCTTTCTGCCTTGTCCTGAAGGTTGGCGTCGTGGCATCCACGGTAGGTTTGATGCAAGCGGCCGTGTTCCAGTGACCCGCCATCGAGCTCAGGGTATTTTTCGGGAGCTGGCGGCTCTTATCGCGCGGCGCGCACCGCAACACGCGACGCGGGGCATCGGCTACGCGATACTTGAGTAATGTTCGTTACTGGGGAAAGGCGCGGAAATACTCAAAGCGTGCGGCGACAGTCAAGCGATGCGGAAAACAACGGTTCTGGACGACACCATCGCGTCCAGCGGCACTATTTGAGGAGCAGACCTTGAGCGACGTCAAAGACATTGCTCCTTTATCGTGAGCCCGACCTCTCGATCCCCGATCTGTGAGGATCATCGACTTATGACGGCGGCTACCAACCGGTATTGCCCCAACGAAGCACCCAGATTTTCAGTTTGGTCGGAACAAAGGCGAAGGCTTTGCGGATCGCCGGACTTCGCAATCACGGTAAGAGTGCACCACCTTCAGGCTGAGGTCGTGTTGTCGGCTTGCATGCCCGGAAAAGGCAAAGAATGACCTGCAACCATTGTCCACGGCATTGCGCTGCGAGCGGATGAGATTGTCAGAACCCGTTTCCCTTAGTCGGCGGAATGAACGAATCCGAGTATCCTAGTTTGGGCGGCTTCTTTTCTAATTGGCCAGTGACTCCTTCCTGGGTTTGTCGGCGCATTTTTGCCGTGACGGTGTAACCGACAAGAACCGTCGCCGCGATCGTAATGCATGTCACAAAGATCTTTAGCATTGTTGGCTCCCTTCCTGTTCTGCTTTCCACTTTTCATCTAGGGAAGCCGTTGTTCATTGCGCTTAGTCAAAATGGCACAGATTTGTTCGGATATTGTCCCGACGTGAACGTTCTCGAACCGAGCGACTTTGCAATGATCGCCTGTCCGTGACCTTTTCCCGTGCCAGACTAGCCTCGAAGTTCGCCATAGTACTGCGAAAAGGGGCCTCACACGGTGAAAAATTGTTGGTCGATGGCTCGCGCCGAGGCTGGGAGATCATCGCCTTGAAGGTTGCTGGCGCCCGGCGACAAGTAGCCGGAAGTATCATCATTGATACATGTCAATGTCGGGTGGAAACGAAAGTGCCATTTTGCATATCTGCTCGTTTCGGAGGCGCGCCTCTCAACCTTTATTGCGGTAGGCCCCGCCTTGAACCACGGGAAGTTGGCGACGCGCAAGAACATATGCGCCTGTGGCCAGAAATGAAACATTGCCGAGCCGTTGCGACGCCGCTGAGGTGGAATGAGACTGGCGTGCAGGATCAGGATCATCGATGTCATTGCGAGGATCCACATGGCCCCATGGGCAGGGAGGAGTAGCGGATGTTCTTCAGCGATCGCTCTGATGCGGGGAAACAGCTGGCTTTGGCTCTCGAAAGCTATAAGGGCAAAGACAAAGACGTTGTCATTTTTGCCCTGCCGCGCGGCGGGGTGCCCGTTGCCATTGAGGTCGCAAGCTATCTCGGTGCTTCACTCGATTTGCTCTTGGTGCGAAAAATCGGTGTGCCGATCCAGCCAGAGCTTGCTATGGCTGCCGTTGTCGACAGTGCACAACCAGTTTTAGTGCGCAATGAAGAGGTTATACGCCGAGCTCAGGTTTCCGTACGCGAATTCGAACAGCTGCGGCAATGTGCCGTGGCGGAACTCCAGAGAAGACGGCAACTTTACATGACGGGTAGACCGGCTCAGGACGCTTTAGGTCGCGTGGCAATCATCGTCGATGATGGTATCGCTACGGGTGCCACGATGTTAGCAGCGGTCCGCGGATTGAGGCAGCGCCATCCCAGTAAGATCGTCGTTGCGGTGCCTGTTGCGCCCGCATATGAGCTGACCGCGATAATGGCGGAGGCGGACGATGTCGTGTGCCTTCATACTCTTGATTATTTTGAGGCGGTAGGCTCATATTATGCCGATTTCCCGCAGCTATCTGATGATGTAGTTGTTGCGCTGATGGGCGCGAGCTGCGCAGGCACATGATGTTCAACCAGTTCTTGATGTTATGGTCGTGGATGGAACCTGTAAATGGCCCCATAAATCTCCTTGTAATGTCTGCAACCCTCATTCCAGCAGCGACTTTGTGTACGCGTTTCAAGACGATGCAAGCGCCGCGCCCCTCATGGCGATATTCGACGGCTTCACAATATAGATGGGAATCGGTGAAGCAGCGCTTGATGGTCTCGCCACAGGTCCCGGCGGTGCTGCGAACCGTCCATCAACCAGGAAGCCCTGCAGATCCTTAATCAAATCCCCGGCTAGATATACTCCGCCTCCTGCACCATACACCGCCGCAAGGTCGCGAACGAACCGCTCGAGCCAGTTGATGAAATGATGAACTGCCCTTGCTGCAAAGGGATCCTGACTGTCACCTGAAGCGGCCCCGATGATCTCGATAACGCCCCAGCCGGAACGATCGAGGCCCGCACCGATCCTTAGCTCCTCGTGAAGCAAAGCCAAGGCCGACGAAGTAAGGACATTCCCAACTACAGTTCTGTTTTGTCCATTGCGAAGAACGTTGAAAATGACAAGTTCATCTTCATCTTGCGCTCCGAATGACATTTCGCCGGCCCGGCCGGGCAAGACGACCCAGTCGCGCCCCGAGGCAACAACAACAGCCGTTTCGATATCTTCCTGAACCACAGCAATCGCCTTGGGCTGCGTCGGTGACGAGCCTGCTCCAATCTTAAGAAGCTCATGCTGAGAGAGCAATGGGACGCATCGAGATACTGCCTCGACGTGGCTCATGAGCTTGATGGCGGGTATGCTGAAGGCAGCCTGCAACTGCCTTGCTGTAAGATTCCAGTGGAGACGAGGAAGATGGGCGTGTCCTTCCTCAACATTACCGGCGATGGCAATACTCATGCGCGTTGGACGCTCTGACAGTGAGCTCAGATATGCCGTGAGTGCTTGTTCGAAGGATTTAAAGTCTCCAGTACGAAACTGAACATAGTGATCCAACGTCATCTCATCGACATCGGCGATCGCAAAGCGCAAATGTGATGATGTAATTTCGCCCACGACTGCGTTTCGGTCTGATGATGTGGACATCTTTCTATCTCGCATTTGGATAACTTGGTTTGATTTTCCCTCATTTGACGACCGAAACCTTGATTTCCATCAAGGCGCGTTGGTGGCTGGCGGACAAATTTCATCAAATCGAGACGAATTGACAAGGCCAGGGAGCGATGAACGGAAGTCTCTCAATTCCCAGGGTTTTGGGTCGAGCGTTCGCCCCTCGAATTCGAGATGCTGGACGCCTTCGTCCGAAATGCGGGTCGGTGCTTGACGAGAAAGGTACTGATAGAAGCGAGCGGCGGGTGGCCAGGTTTTGACGGTCCCGCTTCCAGAGCTGGTTTGAGCGGTTGTTGTTGTGAGCCTCTAACTGGTCACGGATGGCTTGGATGACCGGCTCGCGATCCTTGTTGATATCGGTCACCGTGAAGATGCGATCTTCAAGCCCTCCGCTTCCAGTCGCTTCTTTACGACTTCGAGCGCAGCCTCCCTCTGGCAGATGACAAAAGGCGCTTTTTGCGCCCGATCGCGTCGGCCACCATGTTCACGATGGTCTGACTCTTTCCCGTTCCGGGCGGGCCTTCGATCAAGAGGCCAGGAGCGTGCCGGGCTTCGATGACTGCCGCCTCTTGGGATGGATCGCTTGCGACAGTAAAGAAGCGATCGATTTCCGATGGTTTGTCCCTGTCTCCTCCCTGAGGAGGCCCCTCCATGACCTTGAGGGCGGTTTCGAGCGCGCTGTCGGCGTCTGCGGTATTGATGAGGAAGCAAGATTGATTGGCATGGAAGTCCGCGATCAAATGTCGGCACGGATCTTTCCATAAATCCACAGCGACGTGAAAAGCGGTCATTAGAACCGAAAAAGCAACAGCTTCAAAACCGCTCGGGTGTTCCATAAGATAGATTATCTGATTGTGGGGTGTAGAGGCTATTTAGTAATGCGACAGTTGGGCCAGTTAGAGATGCGACAGTCTCGCCTCTCGACGCACTGGTCAAAGCCAACGTTGGGAGCAAGGATGACGATCTTCAGCCTGGTCGAGACCATGAGCGGTCGGAGTCGTCATGTCCTGTTTGATCACCATGTCGCAGAAAGAGTTGCATCGCCTTGAACTTATCCAGAAGATCCGTGAGGAACGCCTGAGCGTCGTCCAGGCTGCCGAACGGCTCGACCTCAGTCGAAGCCAGGTGCATCGGCTGCTGCAGGCCTATGACCGGGATGGTCCGGCCGGTCTTGTTTCCAGGAAGCGATCGCGTCCGAGCAACCGGCGCCACAGCGAGGAGTTTCGCAATGCGGCGCTGGATCTGATTCGCGAACGCTATCTTGATTTCGGTCCGACGCTGGCGCGCGAGAAGCTGATCGAGCTGCATCATATCTCTGTCGCCAAGGAGACGCTGCGGCAATGGATGACCGAGGCTGGTATCTGGGTATCACGCCGGGAACGCAAGAAGCGGGTTTTCCAGCCACGCGGCCGACGTGATTGCTTTGGCGAACTGGTGCAGATCGATGGCTCGCATCACTGGTGGTTCGAGAACCGTGGGCCCAAATGCGCCCTGCTCGTCTATATCGATGACGCGACCGGCAAGCTGCTGCATCTACGGTTTGCCGGATCGGAGAACACGTTCGACTATCTGCACGCGACCAAGGCCTATCTGCAGCAATGGGGCAAACCGCTGGCCTTCTACAGTGACAAGCATGGTGTTTTCCGCTCCACGCATGCGTCGGAGAAGGACCGCACGAGCGGCCTGACGCAATTCGGCCGGGCGCTTTATGAGCTCAACATCGATATCATCTGCGCCAACACCCCTCAGGCCAAGGGTCGGGTGGAACGTGCCAACCAGACATTGCAGGATCGGCTTGTGAAGGAATTACGGCTTCGCGGCATTGATACGATCGAAGGTGCCAATTCCTATGCGCCTGAGTTCATTGCGGATTTCAACACTCGCTTTGGCAAGCAACCACGCAATCCAAAGGACATGCACCGACCGCTGGCCAACCACGAGAACCTCGATGGNGCCATGTGCCGGAAGGAAGTCCGCACGCTGTCGCAATCTCTGACGCTACGCTACGACAAGGTGCTGTTCATTCTCGATCCGACCGAGATTTCCAGGCCACTGGCTGGCCAGAAAGTGATCGTCTGCGACTACCCGGACGGACGGCTCGAGATCATGCACGAGAGCTTTTCCCTGCCCTACAGGA
>NZ_AZNV01000085.1:0-7105 GCF_000510625.1 Rhizobium sp. IBUN | reverse complement strand
AGGCAGCCATGGCCGCCTGAGCCGGAAACAGACAACCGGACAGGTTTCGGGCGGGCACTGCCATCAGCCCCCCGGAGCAAGGTCCCTTCGCCGGGACGATGGATGGGTTAGGCCGCTGAAAGCCAAGCAGCACTCAGGTGACTGCGCGTTCCTAGATTGGCCAGCCGGTCCTCAGCAGACCCCATAAAGCAGCGGCCAAGCCCCGACTGCGAACAGAAGCAAGCACTCGGCGAGGGACTAAGCTCACAAGGGATTGACTCAAGGCCCGTTACAGAAGAGCTTTCAGAAAATTGAAACGTTCTGCCGGAGCAGGTTTTCGACAGGGCAGGAACGATTGATGAAGGACATACCCAAGGTACGTCCGAGCCGGTCGCCGCTGTTCCTGGAGGAACGATGCCCGGCCTCACGGGCTGGCTGAAACGGGCCGCCTGATCGACCGACCGACTCCGTTTGAGCCAACAGAACGCTTCGATTTAACCCCGAAAGGCTCTAGCCGAGTTCCAGGGTCGTCACGCCGAAAATGCTCCTGAGCGGAACGACCGGCGCTGTGCCCCGATACATCCGCGCCGTTTCGAAGACGGGCGCCAAGCCCAGGCTCTCGGCAAGTTCAATGGCCTCGCCATTGTTGGTGGGAACATCGATGAAGACCTTCGCTCCCTTGGCATGCTGCGCCAGAACCGAAATCAGAGCCGCCGCGCTATCCCTGTCGCCTGCAAACAGCGGGCCGATCTTGTAGCCCTCGTAGCAACGGCGGATGGTTCCGTAGCCGCGAATCTTGCCACTCTTGCGCACCACGGCCGAGTGCCTGTCCTTGCGAGTAGCACACCATGACGCCACGAAGGTTGGCCGCGGCGCCGGAAAGATCATCGCGTCATAGCGCAGCAATCCGTCGAGTCTATCCGAGACAGCGTGGGCAACCAGTGTTGATTCCGGCAAGGCAGAGATCACGCCACCATAGCGAACCGTCCGATAGGCCTCTTCGAACCCGGCCTTTCGGTAATTGTCCTGTTGTGCGGGTACACCATCCAGACCGATGCTACGGCCCTCAGCGGACATCATCCCGGCATTCCAAATGGCCTTGCCGTAGCCCCTGCCCCGAAAATCCGGATGGACGATAAAAAGACCGAGGAAAGCAAAATCCTCGCCATATTTGACGACTGAGATCGAGGCGACGGGCACCTCCCCGATCACGCCCACGAAAAATCCCGACGGGTCCGCATCGTGAAAGGCAACCGAATCGTCGAGGCCGGGATTCCATCCCTCCTGACGTGCCCACTCGAGCACTAGCTCCAACTCACCGGGTCGCATCGGACGAACGGTAAACTCCGAATTCATGCAACGTCCCTAATCAGATCGACCGCAGTTGAGAGCCTGCGGGATAAATAAAGATCAAAGTCTAACAGCCGTAAAGCCACCCGACGGCAAAGAAACATGTTCATGGCTGAAGCGATCTGCAGCGATCGTCATGAAGTACGAGCCGAAATTCTTTGCATCGCAATCATCATGGAACAGGGAGATTACAATCTCAAGATAATTACTTAATAGAGCATGAAGACCGGGTTAAGAGCCATAAGCTGTTCGAAAATCAGACAGCCATCGCTTTCGCATCAGCTAAGAAAAAAGCGCCTAACCGATGGCGATGACCTCGAGTTCTTGACCGCCGACGCTGACGACATCTCCAACCGTCTTGCCGGTGAGAGCCCTGGCCACCGGGGATACGAAGGAAATCGATCCGGTTTTCGGATCGGCTTCATCCTCTCCGACGATACGGTAGGTCTGCACGCGTCCGTCGTCCCGGCTGAAGGTCACGCTGGTTCCAAAGGCGACGACATCAAGCGAAATCGGCTCAGGGATGACCTGCGCCGTGCGGACTCGGGCAGCAAAGTAGCGCAGATCCCGCAACGGATTTGCCGCCTGTCGACGCCGTTCGTTCACGTCTTCAATGGAGTTCGCGGCATCGTAGGCCTCGCGCGCTTGCTGCAGCTGCAATTCCAGGGCCTTGAAGCCCGCTTCCGTAACGAGGTTCGGATGCGGCGAAATTGGACGGTCCGGCAAAAGTGTTTCCGAAGCAGCTTCGGCACTTTCTTCTTTGACGAAGGCTACACTCAATTTCAAAACTCCGCTTTGTGGTCTCTGGTCTCGCAGCGCATAGGCGATGGGTCGCCACCGCGGTCGATCTTATACCATCTCTTCCACTGGTCACAGCCGCACTTGAAGAACGACTGCCCTTCGCCCTTCCAAACAAGCCAGTTGAGCCAGTGATTGCCACAAACCGCCCGGTCGATTTCCGCAGACAGGTCGGTCGCCGAGTGGAATTATCCCCGCTTTCCCCAGCCGAAATAGGATCACATTCCCATTCATTACTGTGGAGCCTTTTATGTTTCTCGGTCTCAGTGTCAATCCAACGCAAGCAGCGCGTCGCGCCATACCAAAACGGCGTTCTATCGTCGCCTTCGGGGACAGCCTGACAGCAGGCGCGGGCGCGTCAGACCGAGAGCGGGGCGGAGATGATCGTGTCGGAGAGACCGCGACCGTGCGGCTTCTCAACTTCACTCCCCGCCTGATCGGGCGTGACCGAGGCAAGCGGGACATTCAGGACCGCACTCACCTGATCTTCGCTCGTGAAGCCGCCGATGGAGAACTCCCGTAGCAGGGCACCCCCGACGCCCGCACTGAACGCCACGATGGCCATGATGCCGAGCACCAGACCTTTCCGCGGATAGGACGGCTCGATCTGGGCAAGGGCTGCGGAAACCACGCGACTGTCAGCCACCTGGAGGCTGGCTTGGGCTTCAAAGTCCTGCAATCGCGTCAAATGGTTCTGGTACTGCACCCTCGCGACCTGTGCCGACTGCTGGAGCGCGTAGAATTGTGTCAGGACCTCCGCCGATAGACCGCGCCCGTACCCCCTGGTGCGCATCGGATGTCGTCTCGCCAAACTGCGCATCCGCAAGCCGTAGTTGCGGGAGAGAACCGGCTGCCTGGAGATCACTATGGGATGTGACGAAAAGGTAGAGATTGCGTTTTCAAGAATCTTCCCGGCTGAAACGGTGTTCGCCACTTTGGCTTCGACCTGCTTCCTGATGTAGACGGTCGTCACAAGATTCGCGAAACGCGCCCCTTTGTCCGCATCATCCGATGTCACGCCCACACTGATAAGATAGGTCAAGCCTTCGCGGCGAACCCGAACGGCATCCTTGAAAGCCGACAGCACTTCACCCGGCGCCGCATCGCCTGAGGGCGTCGGCAGCGAGCCCAGCGGCGGAGAGTAATCGGTCGTTGAAACGGTTGAGAGCAAACTCTGGATCGGAGAGAAGCTTGCCGTCCCTGATTGCCTCCAGCACCACCGCATCGGATTGAATGATACGAACCTCGCCTTCCACCCGGGAATTATCGGTAGGGCCGCTAGTCGTGGCAGCGTCCGGGTCGAGCAGATTCTTCGAACTTGTATCGACAAGAACCAACGACTGGGCGGTGTAGCGAGGTGTGAACGAGAAGACGATGACGAGGCTCAGCAGGAAGATCGGCAGTCCCACCAGCAATATTGTCCGAGCCTGTCGGTGGGCCAATCCAATCAGCATTCGAACGTCTTCGACATCGTTCATGCGAATGCAACCCTTCAACTCGTACAGCCGAATACTCGCTAAGGTTTCATCGCGCGAACAATTATCACAACAAAAAGACTTCATAACCCAAAATAAGACTATTGGATTATCACCCTCTGCATTCGAAGGAGCCCTGTCGGATGGCCGATGACCATCCGACAGCAGTGGCTTACCGGTACGGCTCGAAGAGCCTGTGGATGGCGTCGATTTCATTCTGCCTGATATCGTGACCACCTGCATGCCATTCCGTCGTGACGGAAGCGTGTTGGCTCTCGAAGTAATCCGCCAGGGCCTTCGTCACGGGCGCAGGGCTGATCGGGTCGCGTTCGCCTGCCGTGATCAGTATCTTGCGCCCGCTCAAGGCGGGATTTGCCATCGGTTGGAACGGGATCAACGGATGCATCAGAACCGATGCATCGAACAATCCCTTCTCGATCAACACATTGGCGAGGATATTTGCCCCATTTGAGAAACCCAGGCCGAGCACGTCGCTTGCCTCATGTTGCTTCGCCAGCGCCGCGACAAAGGATGCAAGCTTCTCGGTTGCACGGGCGAGGTCCGCCATGTCGTAGACGCCCTCGCCGGTACGCTTGAAGAAGCGTGCGGCACCAAACTCCGAGACGTCCCCCCGCGGAGAGACAATCGTCGCCGCCGGCAGCAGGCGCCGCCCGAAATCAAAGAACTGGTTTTCATCCCCGCCCGTTCCGTGCAGCACGAACAGAATGGGCTTTCCGGGTGCACCGGCCTGCAGCCGGTGCACATAGCTGTTATCGGTCATTGTGCGTCCCCTTTAAACCTCAAGCGGCTGCAAGTGCTGCTCGATGAGAGCGCGCAAGTGCTGGTGCTGCTGTGGCAGCTTCAGTGCCTCGCCAAGATGCGCAGTGTCTTCGTCCCGGTTGAAGCCGGGCTCGTTGGTCGCAATCTCGAACAGGATGCCGCCCGGGGTCCGGAAGTAGATCGCCCAGAAATAGTCACGATCGATGACGGGCGTGACCTGGTAGCCGGTATCCATCAGCGCCTTGCGGACCTCAAGCTGTTTCGCACGATTTTCTACGGCAAAGGCCACGTGATGCACGGACCCTGCACCTGGCAAAGCGCGTGAAACGTTCGGCATGGTTTCCAGATCGACGAGATGCGCGCCATTCCCACCCGGAATAGTCAGGCGCTTGACACCATCACGCTCTTCCTGGACTTCGTAGCCCATGAACTTGAGCAGTTCTGACGTGGCACCATCGTCACGCAAACGCATGGCCACCGAATGGAAGCCACGAATCGCGTTATCCTCGCTGATACCGCCGTGTGTCCAAGGCTGGCGGCTGTCATCCTTGACTTCGACAAGGGCAAAGCCATCACCATCGGGACCGGCAAAATTCAAACGCTTCTCGCCGAATGTCTCCTCAGTCTTCAGGCCGGTGACATTCAACTTGTTCAGGCGATCGCTCCAGAAGCCGATCGAGCCCTGCGGGACCGAGAAAACGGTGGTTCCAACTTCACCGGTTCCCGGACGACCTTGCGCCATCTTCGGAAATGGGAAGTACGTCATGATCGTGCCGGGTGCACCGGTTTCGTCACCATAATAGAGGTGATAAACGTCGGGCGCGTCGAAATTCACGGTCTTCTTGACGCGACGCAGACCGAGGGCGTTAGTGAAGAATTGGTTGTTTGTGCGGGCATCCTCCGCCATGGACGTGACGTGGTGCAGACCCTTGATTTGATCGAGCATTTAAGACCCCTTTCTTGCCCGCCTCGCGGGCTTCGTATGGGGTATAGATGATCGCTCCGGACCAATTGGAATAGCCCCGAGGACCGGAACGCATTGTCTCTTTTTAGTGAACGACAAAAGCCAATCGTTCAGAAGAGTTGGGCGTCGCCGGGGTTCGTGGGCAATTGCCAGTCGATTGGCGCTCGACCGTGCGTCTGCAAAAACGCATTGGCCTTGGAGAAATGGCCGCAACCGAAAAAGCCGTTATGAGCGGAGAGCGGAGACGGGTGTGGCGCCTTCAGCACGAGGTGACGTCTTATATCGACGAAGGCTGCCTTGCGCTGGGCATAGGAGCCCCAGAGCATGAAGACGACGGCATCGCATTCATCGTTGACCTTGCCAATGACGGCGTCGGTGAATCGCTCCCAGCCCTTGCCCTGGTGCGACGCGGCCTGGGCCTCCTCCACAGTGAGCACGCTGTTCAGCAACAGGACGCCCTGCCGTGCCCAATGCTCCAGAAATCCGTGTCGCGCCGGTGTAATCCCCAGATCGCTCTGCATCTCCTTGTAGATGTTGACGAGTGAAGGCGGAATGCGAACGCCTGGTCGAACACTGAAACACAGGCCGTGCGCCTGTCCTAGCCCGTGATAGGGATCCTGGCCCAGAATCACGACCTTGACGTTTGCCAGCGGCGTCAGATCGAGCGCACGGAAATATTCCGATCCCTTGGGAAATATCCGTTTGCCTCCCTGCTTCTGCGCGACGAGGAACGCCTTGAGCTGCTGCATATAGGGGCTGGAAAATTCGCCGGCGAGAGCGTCCCTCCAGCCCTCCTCCAGTGCGATTGATTGTTCATTCATCGACGATCCTCGTCGGCGCTGGGCGCCTTCGGCTTGTCTCGAGCCGGGAATTGGCAAACATTTTATTGTTCACCGGAGTTCACTATCTACGGACACCTAGTAGATTGAGGTCGAATCGCTAGCGAATTCAAGCGCATCCGGGGCTTATTCAGAATGAAATTCGGAACCAGTGGGCTTCGCGGCCTATCTGTCGACCTTGCAAACTGTTCCGATGCACTTGATCGCCTTGGATTCAAGGTCCGCGACTGCGGCACGGTGCCAACACCGGCGCTGGCGCTTTACGGACTTCAGAACAAAGCCGCGAGTCTCATGGTGACAGGCTCGCACATCCCCGCCGATCGCAATGGCATCAAGTTCTATCGGTCGGACGGAGAAATCGACAAGACGGACGAAGCAGCGATCACGACTGTCGCGACAGAACTCGACCGTGCCGGCTTTACGTTTGTCCCCCGCAGTGCCGGGATGCAAAACCAATCTGTCGAATGCCTGGCGCTGTTCCGCGAACGGAATGCCAATATTCTTCCCACGGAAGCGCTCGCGGGCCTGAAAGTCGGCGTCTATCAGCACAGCACGGTCGCCCGTGAGCTGCTGGTAGATCTCCTGGAACACTTCGGCGCAACGGTCGTGCCGTTTGGCCGCTCGGAAACATTCATTCCCGTCGACACCGAGGCGGTTTCGGAGGAGACGATCGCCAAGCTCAAGGAGGTCGCAGGACAGCATGGCCTCGACGCCATGGTCTCTGCGGATGGTGATGGCGATCGCCCGTTGGTGGCGGACGAAACNGGGACGCCGCTGCGNGGCGATTTGCTCGGCCTGATCGCCGCGAACTTTCTCGGTGCGACATCGGTTGTGACACCCGTGACATCGAATTCCGGCATCGAAGCCGCCGGTCGCTTCAGCGTCATTCGCACGCGTGTTGGCTCTCCGTTCGTCATATC
>NZ_AZNV01000084.1:0-7579 GCF_000510625.1 Rhizobium sp. IBUN | reverse complement strand
CTGGGCTGCGCTCCTCAGGGAGAATGGGAAACCGGGAGCCGAACATCACTCTGTGACCGAAGCCAACGCATCAGGTCACGCATTGGAGATTGGTTCGAGAACCGAAGGGCGAGGAACCACCTGTCCAGCGGAAGCACGAGATTTAGCCGATCGGCGAAAACGTCGATCAACACGAAACCGAACCCAAGGAAAAGCTGCCAGTTGAAGGCGTTTTGCCCCTTGTGTTCTTTCATTGGAGGCAATCATGCTGTTCGGCCAATCCGTGTTCCAGTCCGTGCTCGACCGCCTGAAGGCGGAGGACGACGAAACCGTCGAACAGGATGCACCCGCCGCCGCCCGCGTAAGCGGTCTCAATACCGGCCTCGCCTTCGACGTCATGGAAGGCGTCTCGGCGTCGTCAGCGCGACCCAACCAGGCATATTTCGAGACAATGGAATTCGCCGCATCGGAGACCGTGGCCGAGCGGTCGCCTGAGCCTTTGCCGCCTCCTGAACCAGAGCCCGAGCCGGTGATGCCCGATCACCTCGAGCGCATCGCGCCTGAAGATATTGCGGCCGAACTGGACATTTCTGCGCGCGATACAGCCCAGAGCCTCAGCGAAAAGCGCCGCGCCTTTGCCAAGCAGAACCATCCCGATCGCGTCAACCCGCTGTTCCGCGAGAACGCCACCAAGCGGATGACGATAGCGAACCTGCTGATCGACCAGGCGCTGCGCCGCCTTGCCCGCTGACTAGTCAGCGTCCTTCTTGGCTTCTGTATCTTCTGCCTCTTCCGCGTCATCGGAAGATGGCGCCGTGTCCGCCTCCGGCGACTGCGGCTTGTAGTTCCAGAACAGCATATAGGCCGCATAGACGCCCGCGCCGCCCGACAGGACCGCCCAGAATGGATCGCCGGTGATCATTTCGACCAGCGCCCAGCCAAAGCAAACGGCCACAATCAGGATGCGAGCCCACAGCGGGCGATAGGCCGGATGGTTCGGATCGATGAGTTGCATATTTATCCCGCGCGGTATTTCGATGACATGTCTTTAGGATGGATTCCGTAAATGTGAAAGAGCGCCGGGCTTGACGCGGCAGCCATTAAATGGAATGAAAATTCCACAAGCATCACAGTTCGGTTCATTTGTTCCGAATTCAAGGGAGGTTCTCATGACAGTCAGATTTGGTCTTCTCGGCGCCGGCCGTATCGGCAAGGTTCATGCGAAGGCCGTCAGCGGCGATGCCAATGCCAAGCTCGTTGCCGTCGCCGACGCCTTTCCGCAGGCCGCCGAAGCGATCGCATCGGCTTACGGCTGCGAGGTCCGCACGATCGACGCGATCGAAGCCGCCAAGGATATCGACGCCGTCGTCATCTGCACCCCGACCGACACCCACGCCGAACTGATCGAGCGATGCGCGCGCGCTGGAAAGGCGATCTTCTGCGAAAAGCCAATCGATCTCGACGTTGCCCGCGTCAAGGCCTGCATCAAGGTCGTCGACGAGACCAAGGCGAAGCTGATGGTCGGCTTCAACCGACGCTTCGACCCGCACTTCATGGCTGTTCGCAAGACGATCGATGATGGCCGAATCGGCGATGTCGAAATGGTAACGATCACCTCGCGCGATCCTGGCGCCCCGCCAGTCGATTACATCAAGCGTTCGGGCGGCATCTTCCGCGACATGACGATCCATGACTTCGACATGGCCCGCTTCCTGCTCGGCGAAGAGCCAGTTGCCGTCAGCGCGACCGCCGCCGTCCTCGTCGACAAGGCGATCGGCGAAGCCGGCGACTACGACAGCGTTTCCGTGATCCTGCGGACCAAATCCGGCAAGCAGGCAATCATCTCCAATTCCCGCCGTGCCACCTACGGCTACGATCAGCGCATCGAAGTGCATGGCTCGAAGGGCATGGTCGCTGCCGAGAACCAGCGTCCGGTCTCGATCGAGGTCGCCAACGGCGACGGCTATACCCGTCCGCCGCTGCATGACTTTTTTATGACTCGCTATACCGAAGCTTACGCCAACGAGATCGCGAGCTTCATCGCCGCAATCGAAAAGGGCGCGACCATCTCGCCGTCGGGCGCCGATGGCCTGGCTGCCCTCGCGCTTGCCGATGCCGCCGTGCAGTCCGTCAAGGAAGGCAAGCTCATCAAGATTGGCTGACGGCCCTCTCCCGACCGAAAGCCACCTGTGAAATGGCCGGGTCCCTGCCCGGCCATTTCTCGTTCCATCTGCACGATCCGCTAGGCGCACCGCTAATCCGATCCCTGGATACCGGACAAGACCAGCTCCTGATCGATCACCGACAATGCCCGGTCGAGATGACCCTCGAACACGAGGATCGATTCGTCGGGCACGACTCGGATCTCCGGCATTCCCTCCATCCGCACGACATGCGTCTGGCCAAGCCCTTCCTCGATCCCCGGTCGCAACAGATCATAGTAACGCGTTCCCGGCCCGGTGATGGCGATCGGCATGCGTTCTGTCAGACTTAGCAGACGCGAAAGCCCATTTCCGAGTGCAATACCGGCCTGCCTGAATGCGAAGGCAGACATGCGGTGCCCCTGTCGCGCTTGGGCGGCGATCTTGTCGAGCTCGGCGACCGGCACGAACTTGGCTGGGATCGTGTCGAGCGGCACTTCGAAGGCCATGCGCAAAATGGCGTAGAAGCCAGCATAAGCCTCGATGCATCCCCTGCTGCCGCAGCGACAAAGGCCGCCGTTTGCCATATGCAACATATGTCCAAAATTTGGGGCCGACACTTCACGCTCGCCCTGCCCCGTGCTCCGGACGATGCCGAGCCCGACACTATGTCCGAGCGACAAGGCGGCGAGCGACCGAAAATCAACCGGCCTCGCATTCGCTTCATGTGCGCCGAGTGCGGCTGCGACGAGCTGTGTCTCGTTCCCCAGAAAAATCCTGGCCTGCCAATCGGGCCGCAAGGCCGATTCGAAGTCGATCTGATTGCTGCCGAAAATCGGCGACCACACCAGTACAGGGTCGGTCGGATGCACCAGGCCTTTGCTGCTGATCGATATCAGCAGCACCTTTTCCTGGGGCAGCTTCGAGCGTGAAAGAATGCGCGCAAGCCCCTGTTTAATAGAGGCAATAAACCGCTCGGCACCGGCAGGATCATGCGACCTTTCCTCGCTGAACCGGTCGATGAGTTTGCCTGCGTAGTCGACCAGCGAATATTGCACGCCGTCCGATGAAATGATCACGACAACAAGGTAGCCGCAGTCGCGCCGCTGTCGAAACAGCACGCGCGGACGCCCTCTTCCGCTACTTGGCTGCTGCTCGGATTTTTCAATGATTTGCGCTTTTTCGAGGTCAGCCGTGATTGCTGAAATCGTCGCGGAGGAAAGCTTCGTAAAGTCGGCAATCTCTGTATGCGCCAGCGCCCCATGTCGTCGAAGCGCAGCTAACACAAGGACGCTGTTTCTCTGCCGGACCAACTCCGTGCTCGACTTGGTCAGCATATATGCCGGCCTCTCCCCCTCGCATTCCGCCCTCGCTCACACCCCATCTCCAGCAATTTTTTCGCGACGCAACGAAGCCGGTAGTGCGGTGTTGACAGTTGAAAAAATCTCTGACACTTAATTTCTCGACTGTCGAGAAAATAATTCAAATTTCTCGCCAGCGAACCGCGGCGGCCGGAGGAACCACTGGCTGGGGCTGGCCGCTATTCACTCGGGAGGATATTTATGAAGTCTGTTTTGAAGCTGATGGCCGGGGCGGCCATCCTAGTGTCGGTGCACACCGCCGCAATGGCAGCTGATCTCGTCGTCGGCGTTTCCTGGTCGAACTTCCAGGAAGAGCGTTGGAAGACCGACGAAGCCGCCATCAAGAAGGCCCTCGAAGCCAAGGGCGCAAAGTACATTTCCGCTGATGCGCAGTCGTCTGCCGCTAAGCAGCTGACCGATGTTGAATCGCTGATTTCACAGGGCGCGAATGCACTCATCGTTCTCGCCCAGGATAGCGATGCTATCGGCCCTGCCATCGAAAAGGCTGCTGCTGAAGGCATTCCGGTTGTCGGCTACGACCGCCTGATTGAAAATCCGGCTGCTTTCTACATCACCTTCGACAACAAGGAAGTCGGTCGCCTGCAGGCCGAAGGCGTGTTCAAGGCCAAGCCGGAAGGCAATTACGTCTTCATCAAGGGTTCTTCGTCCGACCCGAACGCGGACTTCCTGTTCTCGGGCCAGATGGAAGTGTTGAAGGCTGCTGTCGATGCCGGCAAGATCAAGAACGTCGGCGAAGCCTACACCGACGGCTGGCTGCCGCAGAACGCCCAGCGTAACATGGAGCAGTTCCTGACCGCCAACAACAACAAGGTTGACGCCGTTGTTGCTTCGAACGACGGCACCGCCGGTGGCGCTGTTGCCGCGCTCGACGCACAGGGCATGGCAGGCACCGTTCCGGTTTCCGGGCAGGACGCCGACAAGGCTGCTCTGAACCGCATCGCGCTTGGTACTCAGACGGTTTCCGTCTGGAAGGACTCGCGCGAACTCGGCAAGCGCGCTGCTGAAATCGCGCTCGACCTCGCTGGTGGCAAGACGATGGACAAGATCGACGGTGTCACCACTTTCGAGGGCGGCCCGAAGAAGGTGAAGATGCAGTCGATCTTCCTGAAGCCGGAGGCCATCACCAAGGACAACCTGAACGTCGTCATCGACGCCGGCTGGATTTCCAAGGCTGAAGCTTGCCAGGGCGTAAAGGCCGGCAGCGTCAAGGCCTGCGATTAATCTTCGCCAGGTCAATCAACAATCCGGCGCCGCAGCGGTCTCGTTGCGGCGCCGGATGCGGATGGTGCCTCCTCCACGGACACTCCCGCCTCGTAACGCACCGAACGCTTTGATTCCCTGCCAGAATAGTGCCGCGCCTTGAGCGGCCATTTCGGAAGTCTCTCGGTGGTCAATTCAAGAACAGGGCAACCTCGGTTCGGGCTTTTCGGGCACCCGCGCCACGGCCCCAAACAATGGGGGAAACGGCAAACCCATGGCAAACATCACGCAATCCTCATCGAGCCATCCGCGCTCGGCGGAGGGCAACGCTTTTACGCGCTTCCTGCGCGCAACCGAGATCGACACGCGCCTGCTCGGCATGGTCGCCGCGCTGCTCGTCATCTGGATCGGCTTTCATCTCTACACCGGCGGGCTCTTCCTGACGCCGCGCAACCTTTGGAACCTCTCGGTCCAGACGACCGAAATCGCGGTTCTCGCGACCGGCATGGTGCTTGTCATCGTCACCCGCAACATCGACCTGTCGATCGGCTCCATGCTTGGCCTTGTCGCCATGATCATGGGCGTCGTCCAGGCGAAATTCCTGCCGCAGTACCTCGGCTTCGACAACTCCTGGACCTGGCTGATCACGTTGGTCTGCGGTCTGGTTGCCGGAACGCTGATCGGTCTTTTCCAGGGCGTCATCATCGCCTTCCTGGGTGTCCCCTCCTTCATCGTCACGCTCGGCGGCTTCCTCGCCTGGCGCGGTCTTGCCTGGTACGTGACATCGGGCCAGACGGTCGCACCTCTCGACACGACGTTCCGCATTATGGGCGGCGGCGCTGAAGGGGCTGTCGGAGCCACGTGGAGCTGGATCATCGGGCTTGTCGCCTGTGTGCTGATCGTCGTCGGCATCATCGGCTCGCGCCACCAGCGCAAGCGTTTCAACTTCCCACGCCGTCCGCTCTGGGCAGAGTATTTCTTGGCAGTTCTCGGCTGCACCCTAGTCCTTGGCGCCATCTGGGTGTCCACCATCTATTACTGGCCGGTGGCGATCGCCAAGAAGTACGCCGAAGCCAACAACATCGCCTGGCCGGAAACGGGACTCTTCATCTCCTACGGCATCGCCGTGCCGGTGCTGATCGCCATTCTCGTCGGCATCGTCATGACCTTCATCGCCACCCGCTTGCGCTTCGGCCGCTACGTCTTCGCGATCGGTGGCAACCCTGAAGCAGCCGAGCTCGCCGGCATCAAGACCCGCTGGGTCGCCGTTCGGATCTTCGCGCTTATGGGCTTTCTCGCGGCTGTTGCCGCGGCGATCTCGACCGCCCGCCTCAACGCCGCCGCCAACTCGCAAGGCACGACCTACGAGCTCTATACGATCGCCGCAGCCGTCATCGGCGGCACTTCGCTCGCCGGCGGCACCGGTACGATCGCCGGCGCAATGCTCGGCGCGCTGGTCATGCAGTCGCTGCAATCGGGGATGGGCCTCGCCAACGTCGACACGCCCATTCAAAATGTTGTCGTGGGCGCCGTGCTTGTCGTTGCCGTCTGGCTCGACACCGTCTATCGCTCGCGGTCGAAGTAAAGAGGAGTCCTAGATATGACTGATCAACGCACTCCCCTTGTGGAAATGAAAAACATCTCGATCTCCTTCGGCGGCATCCACGCTGTGGACAATGCTTCGGTCGATCTCTACCCCGGCGAAGTCGTCGCCCTTCTCGGCCACAACGGCGCCGGCAAGTCGACGCTCATCAAGATCCTCTCCGGCGCCTACAAGCGCGACAGCGGCGAGATCCTGATCAATGGCGAGCCGGCAGACATCCGCAATCCGCGCGATGCGAAGAAGTACGGCATCGAGACGATCTACCAGACGCTCGCCGTCGCCGATAACGTCGATGCCGCCGCCAACCTCTATCTCGGCCGCGAGATCCGCACGAAGTGGGGCACGCTCGATGACGTCGCCATGGAAGCCTCCGCGCGTGAGGTGATGGGCCGCCTCAACCCCAACTTCCGCCGCTTCAAGGAGCCGGTGAAAGCACTTTCCGGCGGCCAGCGGCAGTCTGTGGCGATCGCCCGCGCGATCCTCTTCGATGCCCGCATCCTGATCATGGACGAGCCAACGGCGGCTCTCGGGCCCCAGGAAACGGCGCAGGTCGGCGAGCTGATCAAGCAGCTGAAGAAGGAAGGCATCGGCATCTTCCTGATCAGCCACGACATCCACGACGTCTTCGACCTCGCCGATCGTGTCTCGGTGATGAAGAACGGCCAGGTCGTCGGCCATGCCCGCACCGAAGATGTCACCAAGGACGAAGTGCTCGGCATGATCATCCTCGGCAAGGTGCCGCCAAAGGCCATCCCCGGCCCCGGCGCCATGCAGGTCTGACCCGCAGACGTGAGACATAAAAGTCCGCCGGCTGCAAGAACGGCGGACTTTTCATTTTGTAGATTGAAGCCAGCGAGAAGCTAGGCTAAGAACCTCGCATCGGACAAGGCGATTCAAGCGCCTCGGCATGCACCCGTAGCTCAGCTGGATAGAGTGTTGGATTCCGATTCCAAAGGTCACAGGTTCGAATCCTGTCGGGTGCGCCATTAACTCTCGTGTCCGACCCGGACACATAGGTCACAATCGGTACCTAAGACATCGGTGACAACCTCGTGCCGAACGGGTTGTCGATTGTTTGCAATGTCCTCTGTTCGAGGTCGATATATCCGAGATCATAGCGCGGGAAGCTGACGAGCCAAATGCCGTCGTCGACTTCTTGAGG
Source organism: Rhizobium sp. IBUN (assembly GCF_000510625.1). Taxonomy (NCBI): domain Bacteria; kingdom Pseudomonadati; phylum Pseudomonadota; class Alphaproteobacteria; order Hyphomicrobiales; family Rhizobiaceae; genus Rhizobium; species Rhizobium sp. IBUN. The sequence continues at coordinate 112 of NZ_AZNV01000084.1, read as the reverse complement.
CCGAGCTTCTGGCCGGCCATGACGGTTGAGATGTTGATCTTCTTGCGATGGATGCACAGACGGCCGCAATTGGTGACGATGGCATCGCGGTCGTGGAAGGGGTAGCTGATCT
>NZ_AZNV01000083.1:0-8441 GCF_000510625.1 Rhizobium sp. IBUN | reverse complement strand
GCTCGGCCATGAGCCAGCCTGTCTTGCGCTCTACTCCCGACAGCACGCCATCAAGAAAGGCGCCGCTCGATAATCGCAGTTCACGACGACGAAAGATCGGCCCCAGTCGCTCCTTCAATGCATCGAGCTCGCGTTGCCATGCCAAAATCGACCCAGACCAGCTTGCGACGGACATGCAATTCCCTCCAGCTAAACGCCGAGAGTGAATCATGATCTCGCATAAAACGCAACTGTAGTACTAAAGCGTGTCGCAGCTATTCGGCCTCATACCCTGCTGCCCTGAAGAAGTTCAGGCATTCGTCAATGGAGAAAAGACCGACAATCTCGCCTAATGCCTTTGTTATTGCATCGAAGCTTCGTGCCGCACGTTTTCGCAGTAAGGTCTTGAGCTTGGAGAATGCCATCTCGATAGGGTTCAAATCCGGGGAATAGGCTGGCAGGAACAGTAACCATGCGCCTCGTTGCTTGATCAGTTGGGCGGCGCGCTCGCTCTTGTGAAAGCCGACATTGTCAAGGACGACGACATCGCCCTTCGACAAGGTCGGAGCGAGTTGGGTTTCGATCCAGGCTTCGAAGATCAGCCGGTTCATCGGTGCATCGACGATAAACGGCGCGGTCAAGCCGTGGCACCGCAGTCCGGCAATGAAGGTCTGGGTTCTCCATTTGCCGAATGGCGCATGGGTTCGATACCGCTGGCCTTTGGCGCACCATCCGGTGCGCTTGGTCAGCTTGGTATTTGTCGACGTCTCGTCGATAAAAATGAGACGGGCCAATGCTTTGTTGAAGAAGCGCCGCCGTCGCGTGACCCACAGGTCACGGGCGCGGGCGATCTCCGGCCGCAGTTGTTCGCTGGCCGTGAGGCTTTTTTTATTGCTCAGCCCAAGCCGTTGGAGAAATCGACCGATAGTGGCTCGATGGACCATAACACCACGTTCGGTCAGTTCGACACACAACTCGTCCAACGTCACGTCACCATTGCTGGCAACACGCGCGCCAATCCAATCGCTATGCGCCATCAATTTACCGCCGCCTGGTGGATGACCCTGCTTGCCCGGCGCGACCGAGCCCTTCAATCGGTGCAGGATCATCATGTTGTTGACGAACCGCGGCGAGACCCGGAAGTGCCGGGCTGCTTCACGATGACTATTGCCTTCTTCCACAAACGCAACCACTCGCTCACGCAACTCCATTGGATGCGGCTTGCCCATGGTCGTCCCCTTCCATGGCCAAGTGAATCACGATTCACGCCTAAACGGAATCCTGAATCACGTAAGCTGCGACACGCTTTAGGCCGGTCGCGGGACCGGTCGGGGGGCTCTTTCAAGGAACAGCAGTAGGCCAACCGAAGCGAGACCGACCACGGCGGCAAGCAGTGCTGTGCCTGAATATCCTGTGAAGCCGGTCCCGGCGGCGAAGATCGACGCACTGATGCCGTTTGCGATGAACGTGTTGACCGAGACCAGCGAACTGCCGAGTCCCGGGCGATCGGCAATCAGATCCTGCAGGTAGGTGATCGGTATGCTGAGGATGGCTGCAGCACCGCAGGCGTTGACCAGCACGAGGGAATAGATCTGCCAGGGCGCCGAGGCAAAGCTCAGCAATATCAGATACAGACAATAGATGAGCGCTCCGAGCGCAAGCACATGCACGTTGCGGAAGCGCCGCTGCAGCGCGCCCCACATCAGCATGAACGGCATTTCCAGGAAGGCGACGAGGCCGGCCATGAAACCGACATCGACCACCGTGCCGCCTGCGGCATCGGTAATGATCAACGGCGAAACGACACTGTTCAACCGCTGCAAGCCGAGCAGCAGCGCCATGAGGCAGACCCTCACCAGCACATGAGGGGAAAAAATCCTGCCGAGCGACGAGAAGAAGCCGATATTCAGGGAAGGGGAGGCTGCGCCCGCCGGCGCAGGCTTTGCCACGAACAGGTAGAGGCAAAAGCAGGTCAGGCTCGCGAGAGCCGCAATGCCATAGGCCGGTGTCATCGATTGCGAATTGATGAGGTACAGGCCGATCAGGCCAGGCGCCAGCGCCCAGGAGCCCGAGAACAGCGCGCGAACCGTGGACGTGATCGCTGCCGCCTTTCCGCGGTCCATCGTGTTCGTCGTCGCGCGGATACTGGCAAACAGGATCGAATAGGTGGAATTGCTGATGGGGATCAGCACCAATATGCCGAACATGAAGACTGCGGCAGTGCGGAATTCGTAGATCATTCCGAAGCCGAGCATGCCGCACACCGACAGCGCCAGCACCAGCGGGCGCCGATCGCTGAGCCTGTCGGACCAGATGCCGAGCGTCAGGCTGGTAGCGACGTTGACCAGCGCCGCAAGGAAGATCAGCCCGGAATAGCTGCGGTCGGACAGGCCGAGTTCGTTGATGCCGATGATCGATTGATAGGGCATCGTCGAGGCATAGGTGAAGGCGAGCGCAACCAGCGTCAGCGCTGGGACACGGATTTGACGATCGCGGAGGATGGACGAAAAAGCGGATGGCATGGCGTGATTCCCGATGCCACTGATATAAACCAGTAGTGTGCTCTCGAATAACCAGAGTTTGTGATGGCAGGGGTCAAATCACGTGATGGGTGGTCCCATGCCGTGATCGCGGCCGGTCGACAAGAGCCGATCCGCCCAATTGCTGGGATGGAAACGAGCGGTCACATCGGCAGGTCATGCTGCGTCTGTGACCGCTCGCACGTCGCTCACCGGGCCTGCCGTTCGGCGGGCGACGAGAGGGTCAGAGACGTTGCGACCGCGATCAGGCCTGGAAGGGCCATCAGGACGTAGAGCCAGTGGGCAGACGAGACGCTGCCGGCAACCCCGCCAGGGTTCACCAGTCCGGTGCTGTTGACGATCACACCGGCGACGGCGGCGCCGAAGGCGCTGCCGAGGGACTGTACCGTCGAGATCGCAGCCGAGGCCTTGTCCTGTTCGGAGTTATCGACAAGGCTCAGGACCTTGGTCACCAGATGCGCCCAGCCAAGGCCAACACCGAAACCCATCAGGAACATGCCGATGACAGCCGGGCCGAGAATGGCCAGGTTGCCCGATTGGTTATCCGCTGCGAGGAAGATGGTCAGCGAGGCAACCGCAATCATCTCGATCACGCAGCCGGCGGCGATCGCCGCGCTGGCACGCTTTTCGGACAGCGTTGCGCTGAAGAAGGCGGCAAAGGTCCAGCCGAGCGCGACAAGGGCGGTCAGATAGCCTGACACCAGCGGCGTCACGCCATGCAGGGCCTGCAGGAAATAGGGTATGTAGATGTCGCTTGTGAGCACCAGCAGTAGCACGAACATCGTCAGGTAGACACGTGCCACAGGCTTTGCGAGCGTGACCGCGCCTGTCGGGAGGAGACGGTTCCTGCCGCGCCGTTCGACCGATAGCATGGAGACGATCGCGACAATCGATGCTGCAAGCAGCAGTGCTTTGAAGCTTGTCACATCGATCGTTCCGGCAATGCTGACCAGCATCACGGCGGCAAGCAGCAAGGCAATCTGCAGGATCGGGGTCTTGCCATGGGCGCGGTCATCCTCGGCGCGTGGCAGCAGCCAGGGCGCAAGCGACGCCATCAGCACGCAGAGCGGGACGAGCAGCATGAAGGCGTGGCGCCACGCGTTGCCTTCGGAAAACAAGCCGCCGAGGCTGGGTCCGACCAGGGTCGAGACACCCCAGATGGCGGCATAGAGGGTTGATGCCTTCTGCCACAGCGGTTCTGGGTAGGCGAAGCGAATGAAAGCATAGGCAAGCCCGGCAAGAATACCGGCGCCGAATCCCTGTACCGTACGCCCCGCCAGCACAAATGGCATTGCCGGGGCAAGCGCGCAGACCAGGCTGCCGGTGCCGAAGATGAGCGCGCCTGCGACGTAGACACTGCGCAAGCCGATGCCTCGAGGACGCGTCGCGACAAAGATCGACCCCAGGACCGCAGCGGCAACGAAGAGCGTCGTCATCCATGACAGCAGTTCGAGCCCGCCGATGTCGCGCACGATCGACGGCGCGATTGTCGCGGTGATGTAGGTCTCAACCGCGTAGAGGGTGACGCCACCGCCGAGCATGAGTGTCGCGGGCAAAAGCGGCGCGGAAAACAGGTGAAAGACGGATGGCCTGTCTGCGGAAATCTCTTCAATGCCGGTCATGTCTAATGCCTTGTGTGCTTCCCGGGATATGCATTATTTTTGCAAGTTATTATTTGGAAAAAATACACGGCCATGTTATTAAAGCAAGTGCAAGCTTGGAAAAATAGATGAGACAATCCCCGGCCAACCGAATCCTGCTGCTAATCAAAACGGAAGGACCTCAGCTTGCCGCGACACTCGGCTCAAAGCTCGGCATATCGTCGGAAGCCGCCCGTCAGCAATTGACGAAGATGGCGGAGGATGGGCTGGTCGAAGCAGTGAACGAAAGTGCGACCGGCAGGGGGAGACCGAGACAGCTCTGGAACCTGACCACTGCCGGCAACCAGACCTTTCCCGATGGCCATGCGGAACTCACCGCCACGATCCTGAGCACGCTGGTCGCGCAGCTGGGGACGCCGGCCCTGGATGCCGTCATTTCCGCCCGCGAAGCAGATACCCTCAAGCGCTACCGCAAGGAAGTCGACGCTGCCGACACAGGATCGCGTGTGCGGCAGCTCGCCGCCATACGCACTAGCGAAGGATACATGGCCGACAGCTGGGAAGAGGCGGACGGTTCGCTTCTGCTTGTCGAAAACCACTGCCCGATCTGCGCCGCCGCAAGCGTCTGTGCCGGTTTTTGCCGCTCCGAGCTGGAGACCTTTCGCGCCGTCCTCGGCGCCAAGGTCGAGCGCGAGGAACATATCCTGCTCGGCGCCCGCCGTTGCGCCTATCGCGTCACGCCGCTTTGAGCGGCGCCGCGGTACAGGAGTCGACGAAAGGCAATTGCTTTATCGACGCGACTCGCTATGCGTGACGCATCTGCCTACATGATCAGGATCAAGCCATGACCAATCCCGTCACCGTCGAAGTCACCCGAGGCTCGCTCGTTGAAAGCCGCCATCGCGGCGCCGTCGTTGCCGTGGATGGTGATGGAAAGATCGTGTTCTCGATCGGCGACATCGACGCGCCAACCTTCCCGCGTTCTGCCTGCAAGGCGATGCAGGCGCTGCCGCTGATGGAAAGCGGTGCTGCGGACGCCTATGGCTTCGGCGACAAGGAACTGGCGCTGGCCTGCTCCTCGCACAATGGCGAGGACGAGCATCTGGCGCTCGCCGCCGCCATGCTGGCGAAAGCCGGTCGCGATGTCGAAACGCTCGAATGCGGCGCTCATTGGTCCTCGAGCCAGAAGGTGCTGATCCACCAGGCGCGCACGATCGACAAGCCGACGGCATTGCACAACAACTGCTCCGGCAAGCATGCCGGCTTCATCTGCGCTTGCTGCCATCAGGACATCGATCCGAAGGGATATGTCGGCTACGACCATCCGCTGCAGGTCGAAATTCGCGGCGTCATGAAAAGCCTGACGGGTGCGGCGCTCGGCCGTGACAACTGCGGCACGGACGGCTGCTCCATCCCGACCTACGCGGTTCCCTTGCGCGGCCTGGCGCAGGGCTTTGCCAAGATGGCGAGCGGCAATGGCCTCGAGCCGCTCCGCGCCAAGGCTTCCCGCCGGCTGTTCGATGCCTGCATGGCCGAGCCCTTCTATGTGGCCGGAACGGGCCGCGCCTGCACCGCGCTGATGGAGGCCGCACCTGGTCGCATCTTCGCCAAGACGGGGGCCGAGGGTGTCTTCTGCGCGGCGATCCCCGAGCAGGGAGTCGCGATCGCTCTGAAATGCGACGACGGCCATTCGCGTGCCTCCGAGGCAATGGTTGCCGCCGTCCTCAGCCGCTTCTTCGGCAAGGACGATGCGATTCGCGCGCGCCTGGCCGCCATGGCGACCGTCCAGATGCACAATTGGAACGGTATACATGTCGGCGATATTCGCGCGACGGCTGCGCTGACGGCATAAGCCGTTCCGGAACGGGACAGTTGTGCCGCGAAAATAGAAGTTGCTAATGTATGTGAAACTACAGCCCACGAGAACGGATGCGGTTTTTGTGGGCTGAGTTACCCTTTGCCCAGTACATCGAACGCCATGAGGGCAGGATATGTTTGCGGGCCGCTATCTTTGGTGGATGTTGATCGCCATCGCGATCTTCCTCTTCTTCACCATGTGTTTTGACTATGTGACCTGGCTGACGGTCGTCTCGTCCGGCTGCGCGCGGATCGCCGGCTCCTGCGGGCCGATCATCGTCACCATGACCGGTTCCATGAAACCGTCGGGCGTCTACCTCGCGGGGGGCATCATCCTCGTCGTGACGCTTGCCCGCATCCACTATCTGTCGATGAACTGGATCTGGGGCGCTATCGTCGCAATCTGGTTCGTCGCATCGGCGCCGTTTCCTCTGCTCCTCGCCAACGGCTGGACCGGCCAGTTGAAGCCGGAGACCGTGCTGGATGGGCTGCCGGTGGCGTTCCTGTTCTTTGTGATCTTCTGTGCCTATATCGGCTGGTCGTTTGAAGAGAGTGGCGCGCGGCCGCTTGGCGCGTGGCGTGCGCTGCGTACAATCATTTCCGTCACCGCCGTCTATGGCGCGCTATTGGCGCTGTCGGAAGCACCCGCCTTCGCGACCATCCCGGGTCGTGTGCTTGGCGAGATGCGGCTTTCGACGTCAATTGCTGCGCTACAGCCCGGATTGCATGACGTCCTGACCCTCTGGGCCAGCCGCGACACGTTCGCCTATATCGTCTTCGCTGTCTTTGTCGTCGGTCTCGCTGCGAGCCTGTTGCCACAGAACCTCGAGGAACTCAGAGCGCGCTTCGTCCCGCCGTTCATGCTTCGAGGATCTCGGCAGTAAGATTGCGATAGGGCTCTATGGCTGCCGCTGGGATATCAGAGGCGACGATCAGCCCCGATACGCCTGAGATCGGAAGGACCTGGCAGGGAGAGACGTGGTCGAACTTCTCCTCCGTTAGCGGCACGTAGGTTTCGGCCGCGCAGGATGCGATGTGCCGCTTGATGGCCGCCTCCTCGAAGTCGCCGGTCGACAGCCCGTGTACCGGATGCACAGCCGTCACGCCGAGAAAGAACATATCCGGCCGAAGCTGCGAGATCGCGGCCATCGCAACGGCGCCGACCGCGACCATCGAGTGCTTGTAGAGCTTGCCGCCGATCAGGATGACGCTCGCCGTCGGGTGGTGTTCCAGCTCCGCAGCGATCGTCGGACTGTGCGTCGCGACCGAGAACGCAAAGTCGCGCGGCAGTTGCCGGGCAATCTCCGCCGTCGTCGTCCCGCCATCCAGAAAGATCAGCTGCCCGGGTTGCACGAGCGAGACGGCCTTTCGTCCCAACCGCGACTTCGCCTCGGACGAAACACTCTTTCGCGTCGAGAAATCCGGCAGCTCGGGCGCAACAGGCATCGCCCCGCCGTGAACCCGCTTCAGCAAACCTTCCGCCGCCATCTCCCTGAGGTCGCGGCGGATCGTGTCCTCCGAAAGCGAGAAGTCTTCGGCGACACGTTTGGCAATCACCTGGCCGTCTCGCCTGAGAATATCGAGGATCAACGATCTGCGCTGGGTCGTAAGCATGCCTTCATCCCGTATTTGCACGAATTATCGTGAAATTGCACGAAATGAATCGACATTCAAGAAATATCGTGCAGTTATCGGCCATCTCGTGCATGAAGCCGAGGGAAATGGAGCTTGATGATGTTGATCTTGATTGCTGGTCCCTACAGGTCCGGAACCGGGGATGACCCGGAAAAAATGGCTGCCAATCTGCAGCGGCTGGAGCAGCCCTCGCACAGGCTGTTCCAGGCGGGCCATGTACCGATGATTGGGGAATGGGTGGCGCTCCCCGTGTGGAACGCGGCCGGCGGCAAGGCTGTCGGCGATGATCTCTACGAGGAGATCTTCCACCCCGTTGCCTGCCGCCTGCTGCAGCTTTGCGATGGCGTGCTGCGGCTTGAGGGCGAATCGAAAGGCGCCGACAATGATGTTCGCATCGCCCGCGAACGCGGCATCCCGGTCTGGCACCGGATCGAGGATGTCCCCGGCTGCGCTTGAGGCAGCCTGACTTTTAAGAGGCCGGCTCGCCGGCCTCGATCTGTGCGTTTGCGGAGAGCCGCGCTATAAAGTCAGCATCGAAGGGAGGTGACATGAAAGAGGTCGCCTCTGGAGAGAACGGATCACTGAGATGCAGGTGATGATCGAGGGACAGTCACGCTTCCAGCCTTTCGGCTTATCCTGTTGGGGTTCGGAAAATCTCAACAGGGGAGTTGGAAGCATGACTGCCTCCTATGNTTACCATATCGGCGTCGACTACCACAAATCCTATAGCCACCTCGTGGTGCAGGATTCGGCTGGCAAGACGCTGCGCTCCGGCCGGGTAAAGAACGATCGTCAGTCGCTGGGCGGGTTTCTCGAACGCTATCGCGAG
>NZ_AZNV01000082.1:0-8813 GCF_000510625.1 Rhizobium sp. IBUN | reverse complement strand
GTCTGATGATGCACGCCAAGTCGTCGTCCCACCGCAAAGAACGACGGGTTCTCGCGGTAGGCCAGCAGCATGGCTGCCCGCGATACCCGGCTCGCCGGCTCGGTTCGAGACCGCGAAAGAGCTGTCAGCGTTTCGATCTCTTGCTCGCTCATCGCCAGCTCAATGACTCGCCGCCTTGGTGCCATGATGAAACTCCTCATTTGAATAATCTCAAACCAGGAATCCACCAGCGCACGTCAGGTTCCATCAAACGCCGCTTTCATGGAATCGGTCGTCTAGGTCGCAGATTATAAGCGCGCGGCCACCGCCGGACTGAGGCGGGTCGGTCGCGCGACTATGCCAGAACGTATGTCAACCTGATCACGTCCCCGCCAATTCGATCGCTCGCCACGAGGCGCAGCGGCGGCCGCGGGCCGGCGAAGAACGGCTTGCCGCGACCAAGCACGACGGGATGGAGATACATTCGATATTCATCGACCAGACCGAGGTCACCAAGACTTCGCGCCAGTTCAGGTCCGGAAACTTCAATCACTCCGTCCAGCTGAGCCTTCAACCCGCGGATGGTCGCTTCGATGTCGTCCGCGACAAGCGTGGCGTTCGGGCCGACTGATTGCAGCGAGCGCGACACGACCCATTTCGGTTGGCGCCGCCACGCCGCTGCGTAGTCGCGCTCCGCCTCGTCCCATTCGGCATGGTCTTCGTCCCAATACCGCATCGCCTCGTACATGCGGCGACCGTATACGCTTCCGGCAAGGCCGCGCACGTCGTCGATGAAATGACGAAAGAGCACGGGATCGGGCGGCCCAAATTCCATATGGTCGACATAACCATCCAGGGACTGGTTCAAAGCGAACACGAGCTTGGACATGCTGCAGGACCTCCTCCCAAGTTCCTCACAACGGTCCGACCGATGCTACGCAGAAATGAATTTGCTTACAATCTGACGTCGCTTGGTTGGTGCGACCAAATTAGAGCTCCCTTCCAACCTCTACGCACAAGGCAGACCGGCCCTAACCACCCACGGGTCACCTACAGTGGCCATTTGTGTCGACCTATTGACCTCAACTTAACTTGAGGAATTACACCCGCGCTTGTGACATCCAAAGCAAAGGAGACAGGGATGAACGGAGCGTTTTACCGGATCGACAAGTTTGCTGTTCCGGAGGCTGCGCGGGAGGAATTCCTCATGAACGTGCTGAAGACGCACGAGGTCTTGCAGGCGCAGGAGGGCTTCATCAGCCATCAGGTGCTGGAGCAGGTTTCAGGGCCTGGCGAGTTCAACTTCGTGACGATCGCGCAATGGGAAAGTGCCGAGGTGATCGACCGGGTCAAAGCGGTGGTGCAGGCAGCCCATCGCGCCAGAAACTTCGACCCGCAGGCGCTGTTCGAACGCCTAGGCATTCGCGCCGACATTGCCAACTACAAGCCGATCGCGGCTTGATCCGAATGGCCGGCTAGACGCCGGCCATGTTCTTTTCGCGGCGGACAAGCAGGTAGAAGCGTCCGCAAAGCATCACGGCTGCCGCCGCCAGCCCGACCAAGAAGCCGAACCAGATGCCGATTCCACCGAAGCCAAGCGGGAACGCAAAGGCCCAAGCGAGGAAGAAGCCAATCGGCCAATAGGCGATCAGCGCCAGGATCATCGGTACGCGCGCATCCTTCAAGCCGCGCAGCAGGCCATTGGCGATTGCCTGCAAGCCATCGACCAACTGGAAGAGCCCTGCCACAACGATCAGCGGCCCAGCATAGGCAAGCACCTGAGGTGCCTCCGGCAGGGTCGTATCAAGGAACCAGCTTCCCAGGAACTCGGGAACGGCAGCAAACAGAATGCTGCCGGCCGCCGCGATCAGGCAGGCGATGACGACGACAGCGATCGAAGCCCGAACGACTGCGGTGTAGTCGCCCTGCCCGTGCGCGACGCCGACCCGAACGGTGGCCGCCTGCGACAGGCCAAGCGGGATCATGAAGGCAATCGACGCCCATTGCAGCGCGATGCCGTGAGCGGCGAGCTCGATCGTTCCGATTTGCCCCATCAGCAGCGAGGCAACGGTAAAGAGGCTCACTTCGGCGAGGATCGTCACGCTGATCGGCAGGCCGAGACGCACGACTTCCCAGAAGGCCTTCCAGTCGGGACGCCAGAACCGGACGAATATCTCGTAGCGCCGCGTCTCCGCCCTGCTCTGCACATAGCCAATGATAAACAGGAAGCCGGCGGCCTGCACGACGACCGAAACGATCGCCGCTCCCTCTAGGCCCATTGCCGGGAAGCCGAAATGGCCGAGCACCAGCGCATATGCGAAGAAGGCGTTCAGCACCAGCATCGCGATCGTCACGTTGAGAATGACCGCCGCGCGGCCGATCGCGCTGACCAGCGCACGCATGACATTGTAAAGCAGCCCCGGCAGCACGCCGAATTGACCGATCAATATGTAGCCATTTGCGAGTGCAGCCACTTCGGGCTTCTGTCCAGCGACAAGCAGGATCCGCTCGGAATTGAAGAACGCTGGCAGCATGATCACCCAATAGGCCAGCACGACCCAAAGGCCCATGCGCAGCGACCGGCGCACGCTGACGACGTCGCCCTTCCCGTAGGCCTGCGCAACCATCGGTATGACCGCGATGGCGAAACCCGAGCCGAAAACGAGGATCGTGAACAGGAACTGCGCCGATAGCACCATGGCAGCGAGGTTTTCAGCACCGAGACGGCCGACAATCATCACGTCGGTCGTGTTGATGCCGAGCTGGGCCAGCTGCGCGCCAATCAACGGGACTCCGAGCGCCAGCGTGGCGCGGAAATGCGCAGCCCAATGGTTATCGTTTTTCGGCGCTAGCTTGCGCGCGTCGATCGGCGTGTCCATGACACCAGTCCTGTGATTGAATCGCTGACGGCCGCAAGTTGCGGCAAAACATCAAGAGGAATTAGATCAAAGCTCCGCAAAGAGCCATTCAAAACTAGGCAAATGATGAAAAATTCATCATCGCATCACGAATTCTGATGGCTCACTCGGCCGGCTGCTCGACGGCATCTGCGACCTTGACCGTGCGTACCTTCGTCAAGAACACAATGGCCGCGATCAGGATGATGATGGCCGACAGCAGGTATGGCGCCCCGGCGAAACGCACCGGCGCCTCGGGTCCAGTGAAGTAGCCGAACAGCTGCGTAAAGATCAGCGGCCCGACGATCGTGGTGATGCTGCTGAGGCTGGTGAGCGCCCCTTGCAATTCTCCCTGAGCAGAGGGGGGCACCTTGGCGACTGCTATGCTTCGCAGCGGCGGATCGGCGACATTTTCCATCACCGTCAGCACGATGATCGTGTAGACCATCCAGCCCTCCCAGGCGAAGGCGTAACCCGTCAGTCCGACGACGGAAAAACACAAGCCCAGCACTGCCGTCTTCCACTCGCCGAGTACCGGCACGATCTTCGGCAGAATGACGCCCATGACAAAGGCTGCGCCGATGCCGTAGATGCCGAGAGACAGGCCGATCTGGCCCTCGCTCCAGCCATAACGGAAAGTCGATACGAAGGCCCAGACCGCCGGATAGACGGCATGCGCCAGCCAGAAAAGGAACATGACCGCACAGATTGACCCAATACCGGGGTAGTTTCGCATCTGCTTCAGCGCGCCAAGAGGATTGGCACGCTTCCACTCAAACGTCCGGCGATTCTTTGCCTCCAATGTCTCGGGAAGCATGAAATAGGCGGCAACGAAATTGAGGAACGAGAGCGCCGCTGCCCCAAAAAACGGTACCCGGGGGCCGAACTCGCCGAGGAAGCCGCCGATGACAGGGCCGATCGTGAAACCGACGCCAAACGCAATGCCGATCAGGCCGAAATTCTTGGCCCGATTGTCATCATTGCTGATGTCGGCGATGTAGGCGGAACAGGTCGCAAAGCTGCCGCCGCTGAAGCCAGCCAGCGCACGACCGATAAAAAGCATCCAGAAGCTCGTCGCCACTGCGCAGATGAAGTTGTCGATCGCAAAGGTCAGCACCGACAGAAGCAGAATGGGGCGCCGCCCGAAGCGGTCGCTGAGATTGCCCAGGAACGGCGCAAACAGGAACTGCATGACCGCATAGACGACAAGCAGCCAGCCACCATCGAGAGCTGCATCGCTCACGGACCCACCGGTCAATTGCTCAAGATAAGCGGGCAGCACAGGCATGATGATCGCGATCCCGATCACGTCGAGAAACAGGATCATGAAGACAAGGAACAAGCCGCGACGAACGAATTTCGGATCAAGCATGAGGCATCTCTACAGCAGGCTATTTCTGAAAAGACGATCTCGTCGCCGGCATTTGTTACATAGCTCACGTATATTAGCGAAACAATCCGTGAACATTTCAAATCTTTTGATAGGCTCACGAGTTAAGTTGATCGAGAACCGGAACAAACGGGGATTCTACCCCTCTTTCCGCAGTTCGCCTTTGACGAAGTCGACGAACGCCCGAAGCGCAGGCGGCATGTGTTTACGGCTCGCATAGTAGAGAAACGGACCTGAGAATTCCGTCACCCAATCATCGAGGATCGGCACCAATTCTCCCCTCTCGATGGCGGGCATCAGAACCTCCTCGAAGGTCCTGATGATGCCGAGCCCGGTGACCGCAGCCGAGACTTGCATTTCGATCGTGTTGGCGATGATCGGCCCCTTCGGCGTAATCACTAGAGTCTCGTCTGCCCGCTCGAACTCCCAGGGCAACACAGCTCCGCTGAGGAAACGATGCCTGATACACTCATGCTCGAGCAGGTCGCGCGGGTGACCAGGGATACCGCGGCGCTCGAGGTAGTCAGGCGCGGCCGCCGTGACATATCTTTGACGGCGCGGCCCGATCGGCACTGCGATCATGTCGCGATCAAGCCGCTCGTCATAGCGGATGCCGGCGTCATACCCGGCTGCGAGCACATCGACGAACGTATCCTCTCCGACGATCTCGAGCGAGATCCGCGGGTAACGCTTCAGAAAACGGCTGGCGAGATCAGGCAGGAAAAGCCGCGTGGCGATGATCGGCACATTGAGGCGGAGGGTTCCGCTCGGGCTATCACGGAAAACGTCGAGTTGCTGGAGCGCCAAGGAGATTTCGCTAAGCGCAGGTGTCAGGCGTTGGAGCAGCCGCTCCCCAGCCTCCGTCGGCGTGACGCTGCGGGTCGTCCGGTTGAGCAGGCGAACACCGACATGCTCCTCCAGCCGCCGCAGCGAGTCGCTCAGTGAAGAAGCGGAGACACCGCGCTTGCGGGCAGCGGCGCGAAAGCTGCGCTCCCTTGCAATGGCCGTGAAGGCATCCAGATCATTGAGAGGAAGGTCTTCCATTGTGCATTTCCCCGTACAGCTCGTTCGCATTCATATGGATTATCGCACGAGGCCGGGGCGCGATAAAACTATTCCCGGCGATCAACATCGGCGTGACGAAGGAGAACGAAATGGAAAAGCATCGTTTGGGAGAAACCGGCCCAATGGTATCGGCCATCGGCCTCGGCTGCATGGGCATGTCCGGCATGTACGGGCCATCCGACCGCAGCGAGAGCATTGCCACGATTCATGCTGCTCTCGACGTCGGCATCAACCTGCTCGACACCGGCGACTTCTACGGCATGGGCCACAACGAGATGCTGATCGGCGAAGCGTTGAAGGGCCGCAAGCGGGACGACGTCGTCATCAGCGTCAAGTTCGGCGCCCTGCGCGATCCAGCCGGCAACTGGAGCGGCTACGACTCCCGGCCCGCCGCGATCAAGAACTTCCTCGCCTACACGCTGAAGCGTCTCGACGTCGACTACATCGACATCTACCGCCCCGCCCGCCTGGATCCCAACGTTCCCATCGAGGAAACGGTGGGCACGATCGGTGACATGATCAAGGCAGGGTACGTCAGGCATGTCGGCCTTTCGGAAGTCGGCGCAGATACCATACGCCGCGCAGCCAGCGCCCATCCGATTTGCGATGTGCAGATCGAGTATTCACTGATCTCGCGCGGCATCGAGAACCAGATCCTGCCAACCTGCCGTGAGCTCGGGATTTCAATCACCGCCTACGGTGTTCTCTCCCGCGGCCTGATCAGCGGACATTGGCATAAGGGACAGGCAACCGGCTCCGGTGATTTCCGCGGCATGAGCCCGCGCTTCCAGGACAGCAACATCGATCAGAACCTCGCGCTCGTCGAGGAACTGCGAAAGATCGCGGACGAGAAGCGGGTATCTGTCGCTCAGATCGCCATCGCCTGGGTGGCGGCCCGCGGGCAGGACATCGTGCCCCTCGTCGGCGCGCGCCGACGTGACCAGCTTACCGAAGCGCTCGGTTCGCGCTCTGTGCAATTGTCCACCGAGGATATGGCGGCCATCGAACGCGCCGTGCCGAAGGACGCCGCGGCGGGTGCACGCTACCCTGACGCACAGATCAGACATATGGACAGTGAAAAGTGATGCTGGCCAGCCTCTCCACATAAGGAGAGGCTGCCTCAAATCACACGGGGCCTGAGAAGGTATCGCAGGCCGACAACTGCCCGCTGTCGAAGCCGCGCTTGAACCAACGCGCCCGCTGCTCCGAAGTGCCGTGGTTGAAACTCTCGGGCACGACGTAGCCCTGGCTGCGCTTCTGCAGCCTGTCGTCGCCAATCTGCTGGGCTGCGTTCAGCGCCTCCTCCAGATCACCGGCTTCGAGAATGCCCTTCTGATCGGTAAATTTGCCCCAGATGCCGGCGAAGCAGTCGGCCTGCAGTTCAACGCGGACGGACATCTTGTTGGCCTCCGCCTCGCTCATCCGCTGACGCGCCTCGTTGAATTTCGGCAGGATGCCGAGCAAGTTCTGAACATGATGGCCGACTTCATGCGCAACGACGTAGGCTTCGGCGAAATCGCCGGAGGCGCCGAACTGGCGGCTGAGCTGGTTGAAGAAGGCAGTGTCGAGATAGACCTTGTGGTCGCTCGGGCAGTAGAAAGGACCGGTCGCCGCCGAGGCAAAGCCGCAGGCAGACTGCGTCTGTCCGGAAAAGAGAACGAGGCGAGGCTCTTCGTACTGACGACCAAGGGACTTGAAGATCCCGTTCCACGTGTCCTCGGTCTCGGCAAGAACGGTACGAACGAATGCGGTCATTTCATCGTTGGCAGGTGTCTGACTTCCCGATTCGCTTTGCTCATAGCCGGGGCCGTTGGTCGTCATGCCGCCATCCATAACCTGCAGCAGGTCTATGCCCATGGCCTTGAGGATAAAATAGATGACAACAAGAAAGATGATGGTGCCGATGCTCAGGCCGCCGCCGCGCCGGCCCATGCCGCCGCCGGTAGGAAAGCCGAAGCCTCCACCTCTGCCCAATCCGCCCATGGAAGGATCGCCACGACGATCCTCGATGTTGTCGGACTGACGCCGGCCTTTCCACTCCATGACGGTTCCCCTGGGCTAAACCTTCGATCGGTAGGTATATATCTCGATGATCGGGAAATTCCAGTTAACCTGAGAGAACCCGTACACCACTGTGGACCAGCTTGACGAGACATCGACATTCGGGCCTCCTTGCGAGAAGAAGTCTGAGGAGGAGAGACATGAAGGCACTTCGGCTCGAAGCGACGGGCAAGCTGGCTCTGCGCGAGGTAGAGCGTCCCGACCCGGGTGTTGGCGAGTTGCTGGTTCGTGTGGAGGCTTGTGGCATTTGCGGCACCGACCGGCATCTGTTCCTCGGAGAGTTTCCTTCCAAGCCGCCCGTTACGCTCGGCCATGAGTTCTGCGGCATCATCGAAAGAGTGGGCGATGGCGTGAGCGGCTTTCGCGAAGGCATGCGCGTCACCGGCGATCCGAATATCGCATGCGGTCAGTGTCCAGAATGCCAGCGCGGCCGCGTCAATCTCTGCCATAACCTGCAGGCGACCGGCATCCATCGCGACGGTGGCTTTGCGGAATATGTCTGCATCCCGCAGCAGCAGGCTTTCGAGCTGCCCTTGGCACTGCCGCCTCTGCATGGCGCCTTCTGCGAACCTCTCGCCTGCTGCATCCACGGTGTCGACCTTGCGGAAATCCGAACGGGCTCGTCGGTTGTCGTCCTTGGCGGCGGCGTGATCGGCTTGCTGGTCGTCCAGTTGGCCCGCCTGGCGGGAGCGACAAAGGTTGTTCTCGTTACCCGCAGCGAAGAGAAGCGGAGGGTCGCCGAAAGGCTGGGAGCGACCGCGAATGCGGATCCCTCGGTCGGCGATATCGTGTCCCGCTTGACCGCGCACGACGGTTTGTTGCCGGGAGGCGCCGATGTCGTCATCGAATGCGCGGGCGTAGCGGAAACGATCGAACAGGCACCTGGGCTTGCGCGGCGCGGCGGCACGGTCGTGATCCTCGGAGTCATGCCGCAGGGTGTGAAGGTCGCAATCGAGCCGTTCGATCTCCTCTTCCGAGAGATCAAGCTGGTAAGCTCATTTATCAACCCGTTCACTCACCGGCGGGCGGCCGAACTGATCGCGTCGGGAACGATCCAAGTCGAGCCACTGATCTCCCGCCGGATCGGTTTCAAGGAGGGCGTGGAAGCGATCTCCAATCCCGCCCGGAAAGGCGAGATCCGGGCACTTGTCGTACCGGGCATCGACTAGATGGTGTAACGGGCGGAGCTCGGCCAGCGAGGTTTGAAAGGCTGGTGGTCGTCCCTCACAATGATGGTTTCGCGGAGTCAGGAGTGGCCTGCTCCATAGCATCACGGAGAGACGACCATGAAGCAGTATGCCGGAATCGATGTCTCGTTGGAATATTCAAGTGTGTGCGTGGTGGATGCAGATGGCCGCATCGTGCGTGAAGCAAAGGTACTGAGCGAGCCCGATGCGCTGATCGCCTGGTTTGCCGAGCAC
>NZ_AZNV01000081.1:0-8985 GCF_000510625.1 Rhizobium sp. IBUN | reverse complement strand
GTCTTGAAGACCGAGGAACCGTCCGGCCGCAAGGCGGGCGTCAAGGTCAAGTCGGTCGCCGAGCTGGTCGAGAAGCTTAAAGTCGAAGCCGGCGTGCTTTAAAGGTTCGAGAAAGGGAGATATATCCATGGCCATTCTTCTTCTGGCTGATCACGACGGCAACCACCTTTCCGACCAGACCGCCAAGACGCTGACNGCGGCGACACAGATCGCCAAGGAACAGGGAAGCGAAGTGACCGTGCTTGTCGCCGGCGCCGGCGCCAAGGCCGCGGCCGAACAGGCTGCCAAGCTGTCGGGCGTGTCCAAGGTGCTGGTTGCCGAGGACGCAAGCCTTGCCAACAATCTGGCCGAGCCGCTGGCCGCCCTGATCGTTTCGCTGGCCGCAAGCTATGATACGATCATCGCCGCCGCCACCTCGACCGGCAAGAACGTCATGCCGCGCGTCGCCGCCCTGCTCGATGTCGCGCAGGTCTCCGAGATCATCGAGGTGGTTTCGGCTGACACCTTCAAGCGGCCGATCTATGCCGGCAACGCCATCCAGACGGTGCAGGCGACCGACACCAGACGAGTCATCACCGTGCGCACCGCCTCGTTCTCCCAGGCCGTTCCCCAAGGCCTAACTGCTGCCGTCGAGGAAATCTCGACGGCAGCTCTTTCTTCATCGCCACTGTCGACCTTCGTCAGGGACGCGCTGTCGGCCTCCGACCGTCCGGAACTGACGTCTGCCAAGATCATCATCTCCGGTGGTCGTGCCCTTGGCTCTGCCGAAAAGTTCAGGGAAGTCATCCTGCCGGTCGCCGACAAGCTCGGGGCTGCCGTCGGCGCCTCGCGCGCTGCCGTCGATGCCGGCTACGCCCCGAACGACTGGCAGGTCGGCCAGACCGGCAAGGTCGTCGCTCCTGATCTCTACATCGCCTGCGGCATCTCGGGTGCCATCCAGCACCTCGCCGGCATGAAGGATTCGAAGGTCATCGTCGCCATCAACAAGGACGAGGAGGCGCCGATCTTCCAGGTTGCCGACTACGGTCTCGTCGCCGATCTCTTCGAAGCACTACCGGAACTGCAGAAGGCGCTCTGATGCGTGCAGATGCCCTTATTTCGCACTTGCGAATGACTGGAAAATTATCTTTTTAAGGGCTACTACTTCTGCCGGGCGATCATTTGCCCGGCAGTTTTGTTAGAAAAATGCGGCAGCGCGGCGGCGCATGCCGAGCGGGGGTTTGGAGATGAACGCGGTGTTGAAGACGATTGGCATTATCGGCGCAGGCCAGATGGGTTGCGGCATCGCGCAGGTTTCGGCAGATGCAGGCTATAAGGTCCAGCTCTACGATCTCTCCGAGGAACGCGTCCAGCACGGCCTGGCCACCATCAACGGCAACCTCGCCCGCCATGTGACGAGCGGCAAGATGACGGACGAAGAGCGTTCCGCCACCCTCGCCCTGATTTCCGGCTCCTCCGACATCAACGATCTTGCCGCGTCCGATCTCGTGATCGAAGCCGCGACCGAAGACGAAAACGTCAAGCGCAAGATCTACGCCCAAGTGTGTCCGGTCCTGAAGCCGGAAGCAATCCTTGCCACCAACACGTCCTCGCTCTCGATCACCCGGCTCGCTTCCGCCACCGACCGCCCCGAGCACTTCATGGGCATCCATTTCATGAATCCGGTGCCGGTCATGAAACTCGTGGAACTGGTTCGCGGCATCGCGACGGACGAAGTGACCTTCGCAACCGCCAAGGACTTCGTCGCCTCGCTGGAGAAAACGGTGACGGTCGCCGAGGATTTCCCGGCCTTCATCGTCAACCGCATCCTGTTGCCGATGATCAACGAAGCCATCTACACGCTCTACGAAGGCGTCGGCACCGTCGACGCCATCGACACCGCCATGAAACTAGGCGCCAATCATCCGATGGGGCCGCTGCAGCTTGCCGATTTCATTGGCCTCGACACCTGCCTGTCGATCATGCAGGTGCTGCACGACGGCCTGGCTGACTCGAAATATCGCCCCTGCCCGCTGCTGGTGAAATATGTCGAAGCCGGCTGGCTCGGCCGCAAGTCCGGGCGCGGCTTCTACGATTATCGCGGCGATACGCCGATCCCGACCCGCTGACGCCAACCGATCTCGACGATCCGCACGGTCTCGTTTCATTCTTGCCGTTCGAAGGTTGTCCGCCGAAACTGACGAGCTGGCGAAACCAGAACCTATGCGCCGCGAGCATCGCGCTTCGCCTGCGAAACGGCGCTCGCCTTCCGCAGTCTACCGCGCTCCATGGGGCGGATGAGATCTTTGCGCTTTGTGCTTTCGATCGAGTGCATGCCTGCGTGGGCCTGCCGCGTGTTAAATGACTCGTCCTTCTCGCTTTTCGCTTCTTTCCTTCGTGCCAACGCGGCGCGCATGTTCTCGACCATCTGAATTTTAGCAAGCATTCGACGCCGGCGGGCCTGTTCCGCGTTCACGCTGCGCACGCCCATGGCCAGAACTTCGAGTTTGCCTCTCGTGCCTGTATCCTTGCGTGCCGGTGTCGCCCCTTTGGGTTGCGCCTTGCCTCTCATTTCCCTGCGCTGTCTGTTCGCCTCGCTTTGCGCACGATCGCGCCTTTCACGGATTCGCTTGGCGAGATCAGAGAGATCTGTATCCGACAAATCCTGCATTGCCGGATGGTGAGTCTTTTGAACGAGCTGCCATTCGTCCGCCGTTAGCAAACGCTCTGCCTGCTTGCGCGAAATTGCCATCTACGCCTCCTACGCTATCGCATCAGTACACCGACTTGGTTCGAGAGGGCTCGCTGCGCACCAGCAAAGCGAGCTAGAGATTCGAAAGCTTGGTTCGGTCGCGGGTCCAACTTATCCGCGCGACTGTGTCTGATTCACAAACCTAGCGCTGACGGCAAGGTCGGCAATAGACTTGCAGTGTCGCTAGTCGCACGGTCACTGCGATAGAAGTACTCCAGGTTGCCGGCGCTCGCGACCGGCCACGGCTTCCGGTCGGCGGTGCGCCAACCGCAATCATCGCAACGCCGGGATGGAAAGTAGCGCGATGATGGAAAGCCCGCCTAAAGCAGCGGCCGTGCCGAGCGACTGTGTGATGCCGAAGTTCTCCATCGCAAAAGCCAGGACGAACGGCGCAAGCGCCGACAGGATCAGCCGCGCTGCCATCATTCTCCCTTGCAGCTTGCCGTAACCGTCGCTGCCGAAGAGATGCAGAGGCAGCGTACCGCTGACGAGGCTCAGCAGGCCATTACCCATGCCGAAGATCACGGCGAAAGCCATCGCACCCGGCACGGACGGAGCCGTGAACAGCAGCACCAACACGCCGCCCGGAATCAGCATGGCCGCGATCACCGCCAGATGGATTGCCGGCAGGTTCTTACCGAAGACCATGTTGATCAGCCGGCTGCTGACCTGCGATGGGCCGAAGAGTGTCCCCACGAGGGCAGCGGCTCCGCCGAGCCCAAGTCCGGACAGTAGTGGCACCAGATGCATCAGCGTGGCCGAACTGACGAGCGACATCAGTGATAAGCCGCTGACCATGATGGAAAAGCCGAGCCGGCGGCGAGCAGGAGGCAAGATCCCCTCCACTCGCGGGGCGGCGACCAATGCCGCCGTCGTCCTTTGCGTGCTCCTGCTGCGCGACAGCCATGCATGGATCGGCAGGCAGATGGACAGGTTGAGAACGGCGAAGATCAGATAAACGTTCTGCCACGTAAGATGCGCATTCAGCGCCGCGGTGATCGGCCAGAAAATCGTCGAGGCAAAACCGGCAATCAGCGTCAGATAGGTGATGCTGCGGGATGCAACCTGTGGCCGGATCTGCACAAGCAGCGCGAAGGCTGCGCCGTACTGAACAAGGTTTGCGGCAACTTCGACGGCGATGAGCGCGGCAACAAACACGGCCTTGTTGGGCGCGAGAGCGCAGGCGGCCAGAGAGAGGGCAGCAATAAACGAGCCCGTAGTCATCACCCGGCCGGCGCCGATCCGGTCAAACAGCGCTCCCAACCACGGAGCCGTTAGGCCGCCGACCAGAAGCGCCGCAGAGAGAGCGCCGAAGACCCATTCCTTCGACCAGGCAAACTGCGCGGCCATATCGGGAGCAAGAATGCTGAAACTGTAATAGAGGGTGCCGTAGCCGATGATCTGTGTCACACCGAGCGCCAGCACGGCCAGAAGCGGCACGCGTTCAGACAAGGCGTTTACCTTGGGCATCGAGAACCTGCTGCCCGTCTTCCTTGGCGAACGGACCTTTGTGGGTGCCGGGCAGGATATCCAGGACGACCTCCGAAGGCCGGGCGAGGCGCGTGCCCAGCGGGCTGATGACGAAGGGACGGCTTATCAGGATCGGGTCTTTCAACATGGCATCGAGCAACTCGTCATCGGTCAGGTCAGGGTTGTCGAGTCCGAGTTCGGCGTAGGGCGTATCTTTCTCGCGGATCGCGGCACGGACGGTCAGGCCTGCATCCGCGATCATCTTTAAGAGTTGTTCACGGCTCGGCGGATCTTTTAGGTATTCGACGACCACAGGTTCGATGCCCGCATTGCGGATCATTGCCAGCGTATTACGCGAGGTGCCGCATTTCGGATTGTGATAGATCGTGACGTCGATTGTCATGGCGCAGGTTCCGTTTCAGTCAGTGATTGAGGATTGCGAGCTTCCATCAGCAGCCAACTCGCCAGCAACAGCGCCAGCAATGCGCCGAGGATTTCTGCGACAATAAAACCCGGCAGATCGACCGGGCGGATGCGGGAAAAAGTGTTCGTCAGCGAGCGGGCGATAGCGACCACAGGATTGGCGAATGAGGTCGAAGCGGTGAACCAGTAGGCCGCCGTGATATAGAGGCCGACCAGCCATGCCACCGCATCGGCGCGAAAGCGCAGACCGGCGAGGATGACGAAGACGAGGCCGAACGTGGCAGTCACTTCGGCCAGCCACTGCGCGCTGCCGGTGCGGATGATGGTCGAGACCTGCAGTAGAGGCAGTCCGAACATGGCATGCGCGAGCAGCGTTCCGGCAACGCCGCCAAGGATTTTTGCACCGATATAGGCCTGCACCGAAGAGGCAGGCAGCGCGCGGCGGAGCGCAAGAACCAGCGATACGACCGGATTGAAGTGAGCGCCGGAAATCGGCCCCAGGATGGTGATCAGCACCACAAGGATCGCCCCCGTTGCCAGCGTATTGGCGAGGAGTGAAAGCGCCGGATCCGACGTCAGTCTGTCCGCCATGATGCCCGAGCCGACCACGGTCGCGACCAGAAGAGCTGTGCCCAACGCCTCCGAGGCAAGGCGACGGGAGAGCGGAAAAGATGTCATGGCCTCAGGTCCCGGACCAGATCAGGACGTTCATTGAATTTTTCCCTTGCCGGGCGGGCAGCAGGCAGTGACTTCCGCAGCCGGCGCACAGATTTCCGGATGGCCGGCGCAGCAGTCTTCCATCAGGAAGCGTACGAGACCGCCGAGCGCATCGTAATTGGCGGTGTAGATGATCGAGCGGGCTTCGCGCTGCTGGCTGACAAGACCCGCCCGGTCCAGCTCCTTCAGATGGAAGGAAATGTTCGAGGGCGATAGTTCGAGCTTCTCCGCAATCGTCCCGGCGGCCATGCCATCGGGGCCGGCAACGACAAGCATGCGGACGATCTGGAGGCGGGTCTCCTGAGATAGCGCGCCGAACGAAGCAAGGGCTTGACGTTCATCCATAATTCAATATTCCTTGAAATGTTGAAACAAGGAGTATCTCATATGAATGTGATCGACAAGGCCCTGTCTTCAGATATCAGCCTCGGCCTTCTGCTTGAGGCCCTGGCGGCATCTCCGGATCTCCCTCTGGCGTTCCGCTACGACGGTCGGTTGGTGAAGCCGGGCTACCATGTCACCGAGGTCAAGGCCGGACAGTTTTCGGCATTCGACTGCGGAGCCAACCCCGAAACGTGGGCGGAGATCTTCGTTCAGCTCTGGGATATCGAGGAGGGCGACCGCACCCACATGCCGGCCGGCAAGTTCGTCGCCATCATTCGCAAGGTTTCCGAACATGTGAAGCTTGATGGCTCGGCGAAGCTGACCTTTGAAGTAAGCGATGGCGTGCAGCCGATGCAGCTCTATTGCGCCTCGGTCCCGGTCATCAGCAACGGTGTGGTGCAGGTTGAACTCGTTGCCCGCGCGGCAAGCTGCAGGCCGCGTGACCGGTGGCTGGCCAAGCAAGCCCAAGAGACGGCCTGCTGCGGGCCAGCGAATGCTGCTACCAAATGCTGTGGCTAAATCCACCACTGACTGCTTGCGACGGATGGGGACGCTGACCGATGATCGTTGTGGCAACGGCGTTACCCAGAGACTGAGGATCGCGGCTTGGCCAGCGAAATTGTCGAGCATCATGGGTTGCCGTCGTCGCCCTTGGACGAAACCCAGCGATCAGCTTGCGACCCAAAGAATGCAAGCCAGCCCGGCGAAGAAGACCGCAAGAACGAGTGCAAGCCTGGCGAAGATCCAGCAATCGTCTGCGCGATCGAAGGCAACCTCGTGCTTATCGGTGTGCCCAGATGATTGCGCTTGAGCCGCCTGACGCGATTGCACCGCGACGTAATATAACCACCAGCGACCGTACATCGCCTCATCCTTCCAGCAAAACTGCATGACTGTTCAAGCGGCCAGATGATCGACCGCACCCGCTAAGATTATCGGTGCGGGCATACTTTTTCGATTGGATGGACGGGCACCCGATGTAAGCATTGCATAAAGGACGGTGATGGACTTCGCTGGCGGCGGCGGGCCGTTCATGTGGAGATCTGGCCGCCCTCACCGCCGTCCAACAGGCGCCCCGCAGAGCTAGACCAGTTTTGCTGTTTAGCGCTTGCTCGTCGGCCAATGTGGGGCCATTCTCAGGATCGATCCTGGCGGTTCGCCAAGACGAGAGGTCAGGCCTGCAACGCTTAATCTCGACCTCGACAGCGCCCAATGCGGGCTCGACTTCAAAGCACTTGTCGTGGTGCCTTTCTGATCCCCGCGGCGAGGAGGTTGTTTATGTCTGTGTGCCATGTCGAACATCTGTTGCAACCGGGCGACCAAGCTCCGAACTTTGTGCTGGATGCAATCTCACGCGAAGGGAAGATCGCACTTGATGACTTTCGCGGCCGCAGCCCGCTATTGATCGGTCTGTTTCGGGGCCTGCACTGTCCGTTCTGCCGTCGCCATGTCGCAGCTATGGCTCAGCTCAGCTCGTCGCTGCGCGAGAAAGGCATCGAATCCCTGGTCGTTGTAAGCACCCCGGTAGAACGCGCGCGACTCTATTTCCGTTACCAACCGATACCCAATCTTCTTGCGGCATCCGACCCGGAACGGGCTTTGCATCGCGCCTTCGGCTTGCCCGTCCTCGAGTTCACGCACAATGAGACCGACTGGCCATATAAGGTTGGAATGGACGTGGTCATGGCAATGCGGGTCGATCGACCGGGAGAGTTGCCGGAACCAATGGCCCCGCCCATAGCAGGCGATCTTCTCAACAAAAAGGACCGGTACGAATTTACGGAAGCCGATCGGCAGGGGAGCCTCGCCGGACACATGCAGCTTGTCGGTCACTTCTTGCTCGATCGAGAAAGTGTGGTGCGTTGGAGCTTCACGGAGGTCGAAGACGAGGGGCGAAATGTGTGCCAGGCGCTCAATCCCGAAGAGCTTCTGTCGGCAGCTTCTCAAATCGCAGATTAACAACGAAGAATTCAGAGTGGTTATCTAATCGCATTCCAGTCGTCAAGGTGGTTTAGGCATTTGGCGACCTTGCCAGGTTGCGGGTCGGCAACGCGGAGTAAAGCGATTGGTGGATCGGCGCTCAGCGGCCATGTCCTTTGGAGCTATCCGGTGCTGGGAGCAGGGTTGTCTTCGCGGTCGACAAATGTCGCCGCACAATGGGCTTCGCAGGCAGGACCTTCCTATGTGTAGCGCGCAGTCTCAACGAGCTGCAGCCACTCGTAGCGGAATGATCCAACCCACGTCCGCAGCAGGGACGCTCAGTGCCTCAAATCAGGTTTGACGCGCTGAGGGAAGAAGGCTGGCGTGTCGCTTATGCGGTGGCGCCAGCCGATGCGTTGAAGACTTCTCCTGTCCTGAGCATGCTGTGCATGATGACCGCAAGCTTCCGGGCAACTGCCACCGCAGCGCGCTTGAAGCCCAACCGCTCACGCAGCTTAAGCCCCCAGCTCTTTAGGCTGCTCTCGGTTCTGGCACTGGCGCTCGTGAGAAGCACTGTCGCCGCTTCATAAAGCAGCCCCCGCAGATGGTTGTCACCTCTTCGCGAAATATGGCCGTTATAGTCGACCCCACCCGACTGGTAGCGCCGCGTTGTCAGCCCGAGCCAGGCGCCAACCGAGCGCGACGTGCGGAAGTTTTCTGGATCTTCGATCGCTGCGACGTAGGACACCGCCGTGACGGCACCGATGCCTGGGATCGTCATCAGAAGCTTCGTAGCCTGGCTCTGCCGTGCCACTGCGAGCAACTGGCGATCAAGATCGGCCGCGCGCTTGCGAATGTCGCGCCATGCCTCAAGCAGGGGCAATATGATCCTTGCAAGGTCATCATTCCCAGCCAAAAGCTCTCTGACATTGCCATCAAACACCCGACCCGTTCCTTTGGGGATAATAAGACCGAATGTCTTCATCAGGCCGCGGATTTGGTTGCTAAGTTGAGTTGAGATGCTCAGGAGCTGATTGCGTGCGGATTCCGAGGCAATCCGCCCCCGCATTCCGAAATGATGCCGCCCCCCAATTCCGAGAATTAACCGCCCCCTTGTTCCGAGATGATGCCGCCCCCTGATTGGGGCTGTTTGTCGGGGTGTCCTGCTGGTGAGACGTTCCTCCTTTCAGTTGCCTGAGAGGAAGGAACGCGATGCCAGCGGAGAGACTAAAGATGCGGCGTGTCCGCGAGATTCTGAGATACAGATTTGCGGAAGGTCTTGGCCACAAGTCGATTGCGGCGCGCGTTGGTGCGGCCCCCTCGACGGTGCGCGAGACATT
>NZ_AZNV01000080.1:0-9035 GCF_000510625.1 Rhizobium sp. IBUN | reverse complement strand
CCGACCTCCAGCTCCATCAGCCGCTCGGCCGCAAAACCAATCATCTCACGCAATAAATCTGCATCCGCGCTCTTCTCAACGAGGGAGCGCACGTTCATCATGTCATTGGTCATCGGTGGTCTTTCCGTCAGGTTGGTCTTGAACAACCCGACCCTAGCGGAAAACACTGATGGCCGCCCGCAAAGCCGATCACCCGCTACAGCGCAACGAAAAGCGCGCGGGCACTCGGCTTTGCTATCTCCCGCCAGTTACACCATCTGCTGGGACACGATCCGAAAGCCGACCTTCATGACCACCTGATAGTATTCCACCGAGCCGTTCTTGATGTGGCCCCGGATCTGATCAACCTCAAACCAATCGAGGTTTCGCATTGTCTTTGACGCTCGTGATATCGCGGTCTCAATCGCCTCCGTCACCGAGACTTTCGAACTTCCGACAAGCTCCACCTTTTTATAGACGTGATCGCTCATTTCCATCCTCCAACCATTGACGTCGTTTAGGCACCCGATCGCCCAACTCATCCGAAGGAAAGTTTGCGTCCGTAGAGTCTCAAGTCCGAGTGGCATTCGAGATTCGTCCGTGCCCAAATGCTCGTCTCGACTTTGCCCCAGCGCCGCACCAATCGGTTGCCATGAAGGGAATATGAGCGAGCGAGCAAAGGTTTGAAACAAAATTCTGGCGCGCGGGGGCAGGCCTTCAGCTTTCGGCGAGCCGCTGACGGAAAAGTAGCGACGTTTTTTTGCAATTCGCTCTTGGAAGTATTCAATTGTAAATAAAGGAATTGTGTGGCTCTTCTTCTGTCGAGCGAACTGGTTCGCTTAGGTAGTGGAATTGGGGGCTGTTCCGCGACCGGTACCCGAATGTCATTATCAACAAGTTTTAAAGAAAACTGCGCATATGATTGCGGGGACTTTGCACAGTCAAACATTTCGCCCACCAAGGAGTTTCACATGACTGACGAAATCAAAGCCACCGTCACTAACGACACGGCAGCCGGGAATGAACCTAAAGTAAAGAAGTCACGCGCACCGCGAAAGTCGAAGACCGTCGCTGAAGCGGCTGTAGCCACGTCGGTGAGTACGCCCGCGAAGAAGACACGTGGCGGCCGCCGGAAGAACACGGAAAAGGGTGAGGCCATTGCTTCGGCGACGCCCGTTCCGGGAAATAAAATCGCCTCGACCAAATCAAAGGAAACCGCGCAACCTCAGAAGCGTGGCCGGCGGAAAGCCGAGGCGCCTAAGCCAGCATCGGACGACTTTGCGGATCTTCTGAAGCTCGAGGAAGAGAATCAGAAGCTCCGAAGGGCATTGTCCGAGAAGCTCCGCACAGAGAACGCTGACCTTCGGAAGAAGCTTGGCATGGCTTGAGTGAACAGGATCACGGGTTTTCCACAACGATGAGACTGATGACCGGGCAAGCATTGCAAGCCCGGTCTCCGGCCCGGTACTATGTTCTTGCAACACCGAGTCGGAGGAGGCGGATCGATGAGATCAGCGTGGAAACTGATTACTGGGTTGGTATCCCGTGGTAACTCAGAAGGACGTGGTGAGCTCGAGGACGAGACTTCGAAGGTACCGCATCCGGGCGCTAAAGACGTCGAAGCCATAACGCTTCCTGACACCGAGGAATCTGAACTCCAGGATTCTCCCCAACGCATTGAAGAGGCTTCCATTGAGCCGTCGGCCGCTCCTTTCGATGGCAGCGTCCAACGACCCGAGCCGCAAGAGAGGATTGTGGCGCCGTCCCGCCTTGCTCTGGCCAACGACGCCGAGCCCGTGCTGGCAACGACAATAAGGCTTGTGACGAAGGACAGGTTGAGCCTGCGAGCGGAACTCTCACATTCAACTGCAGTGCCGAATGCACCTGAAGCTAATGCCAGAAATGCTATCAGCGCGAATGCTAACGGCAGCGGAAAGTCGACCGAACCGGCCACATTGTTGACGAGCGATGCCAACGCAGCCACCACGCCAATCGCAATAGGCCGGAAAGCCGGGGTCGAGCGTATTCGCAAGGTAAGGTCGGCGCAAAGCGCTTCCGGCGTTGAACGGCCCAAGGTGAAACGGCGCTCTTTGCCGATTGCCGAGATCGAAACAGTGCAGGTATCGCCTGAAGCAGCATTCGTTTCCGAAAGCGTAGTGCTAAACAGCGAAATCAATCAGCTGAGACAGGAATTGGCTCAAAAGTTGCGTTTGCAAAACGACCAGCTAAGGCGAATGCTTTCCCGATATGATGCGGGTTGAGCAAGAGCGACTTCAGAACCGGGGACGTCCCGGCCGACGACGGTTTCAGTCCCTTTACGGCGTTTTTTAATCTTCGGGCACTTGCGTGCGGTTCTGCGGCCGCGGACAGCTAGTCGCTGCAAGATGCATCGTCTGCGGGATAGCCCAATCAGGACGAAATCACGCTGTTTCAGCCAATGCGGGACACGTCCGTCTGCCCCGCACAAGCCTTGACAGATTGACCCGTTATGGTTTGCAACTCGGTCCAGACAGAACCAGACCTGACCTACAAACGCGGAAAATCATGGAAGTACGTCAGTCGCATCTCAAGATCCTAATTTAGCCAAGATCACACGTCGATAGTGTTACGGAGTGGCAACTGGCAGCGGAGAGGGCGCATGTCGAGTTTCGCGAGTGTCGTTCTGTTGATTGGGTCGTCTTTGATCGCTTCTCAGACCTCTGCGGAGGAAGTTGGCATCGAGACGGGGTTGGAGAGAAGCACACCATCTCCTGACCAAGCGTACAATGAACACAAGGATCAAAAGCAAGCTGCGGAAGAACGCGACGGCGAGGTTGCCGAGATGGCCCGCCAGGCGTTATCAAAGGCCCGCTTACTTACCGTTCCTCAGCTGACATCAAAGTGAGCCTGCCTCAAGGGGAACCCTCAAAGATGTCGCTTATCGGGCTTGTCCCGCGATTTGGGAGAAACGGTAGCTTTTTCCCAAACGCATCCTGGGCCGCCTCCCGAAAGAAATTCGCCGACTTTTCGTTGCATATGCGACGTAACAGATCGGAAGAAACGCATCTCGATTTTCAGTACTTGAGTTGGTGGCAGCCCGCCATCGAGTATTCGGCCTTGAACTGATGACCAACAAGGCTGAGCCGAGTTTACGAGCGCCGCTGAGCGGAAGGAGTGCTGACACGAGGTGGGTTCCTCAACATTCGCGATTCTCGTATTTTTCCCATAATGGTTTTCCAGTGCGTAGTCAGCTATCTTGCTTTCCATGGAACGCAAATTGGCCGTCATTCTTGCTGCCGATGTTGTCGGGTTCAGTCGCCTCATGGAGGTGGACGAGGAGCGCACCCACGCGGCCCTTAATACGTGCAATACTGCCATTGCGGGCTTGGTCTCAAAGCACTCTGGTCGAATATTCGCTGTAGCCGGTGACAGCTTTCTCGCGGAGTTTGCGAGCCCGGTGGAAGCGATGCGAGCGGCGATTGAATTTCAAGAAGATGTTTCTGGGCGCTCATTCGACCTACCAGAGGGTCTGCAGATGAGGTTTCGCATCGGGATCAATCTTGGGGACGTGATTGTCGACGGAGGAAATCTCTTCGGTGATGGTGTGAATGTCGCAGTCCGCCTTGAGGCACTCGCGGAGCCGGGGGGAATCTGCCTTTCTAGTGCTGTCTATGAGCAGGTGGAACAGAAGCTGCCTCTTGGCTACGAGGACATCGGACCTCAGGCGCTAAAGAACATCGTGCGGCCGGTGAAAGCCTATCGGGTGTCTCTTCGCCGGGGGGCGGAGACGGTCCTTTCGATCACCGCAACGAGCACTTTCTCATCCAACTGGCTGGTTCCGCGATTGGGCCGCTTCCGAAATGCCAACCCCGATCTCGATATTGAACTGAAAGCGATGAGCCGAGTGGTCGATTTCAGTCGAGAGCCGTTCGATGTGGGAATCCGGGAGGGGCATGGCAAATGGCCTGGCCTTAAGGCTCACCCCTTAATGGATCGGGAGTTCGCCCCGTTTTGTAGTCCGGCTTTCCTGGAGGCGGCGGGTGAAATTAGGGTCCCTTCTGACGTCCTGAAACACCCATTGCTCGACTGGAGGGATGATTGGTGGCTGGACTGGTTTAATGCAGCGGGAGTCGACAGCCCAAAACCGTCATTCTCTCAGAACTTCCAATTTGATACGCAGCTCGCGATTAGCCAGGCCGTAATTTCCGGACAGGGGATAGCTCTTCTTACGCCTATGTTCTTTCAGACCGAAATTCAGTCAGGTCGCTTGGTGCAATTGTTTGATTTGACCGGCCGCCATGGGAAGTTCTGGCTCGTCTATTCGGAAGCACGGCAGAATTCTCGCAAAATAGTCGCTTTTCGGGACTGGCTCCTCGAAGAAATCAAGCGGGCGCTCTAGACAATCGACGTTTCCCAAGAGATGGATGCTCGCGTCTTTCATATTCGATTTTCGCCCAAAGCATAGGCAGAGCTCAGTGGCGTCGCCATGCGCGAGCCGCGCTTTCCGTTACCCGGGCGAAACAAAAGCGCCCGCCTGGTAGGACGAGCGCTTCAAACTGCACATTGTCTTCGCGGACTTAGCGAGCGCCAGCTCTTGCGATCCGCTCGATTTCGCCGCGATTGATGCCAAGGTCATGGAGTGACCGATTGCTCATGCGGCCCAGTTCGGAGACCGTCTGACGATACTTGCGCCAATTGTTAAAAGAGCGTGCGATGTTCATGAAAATCCCCTTTCCTGGGTTTTCGAAGTCAGCTGCCAGTCCGTGGCGCTTCGATTACTTCGATGTTGCTTATATATGATTGGTCGGACCAATTTTGCAGCGCGAAGACTGGACCGCAGCTATGCGTAGATTGCATGTCGTGCGTAGTGGTGAATGCGGCAAGTCGATGCTCAATGCGATCCGTACGGTTCGCACTGATGCCTGGAACTCGACGGCAGCCAGAAACGGAGCGGGCGATGATCTGCGAAGTCCATATGGCCACACCTGGCAGCTGCTATAGCGAATGACTACGGTCTCCGTGATCTCGCGCGGAAAAACCCTGGTGCAATCAGCACAGTGGCCGCATCTCAATGAGCCGCGCCAACGGGTAGGGACGTTTCGTCCGGTACTACAATTCCAGCGTAGTGGATCGGATTGTCTTTGCGATCCCGAAAGCATCGGCCGAAGGCGGAAACCGAAACATAGGATCCATCTGCCTTTTGTGACCGATAGTGCTGTACCGTTGGGTGTTGCGCGACAATGGCGTCGCTGATTTGTTTAGCCAAAACAGCCACGTCGTCTGGGTGCACACGATCAAGATAGGTTTGTACCGGCAATCCCCGTTCAGTTTCCTCGGGATCGAGACCGAACAACTCGGCGAGGGCACCGTCCGCGTACACGAGGTCGGCGTTCATATCCCACGTAAACAGGCCGGGGTCAGGCATTCGTTCACCCGAGATATTCGTGACGAATAAGTGCTTTGCGTCCGGCACCGTTGGTCCTCTCGTTTGCCTTTTTGCATAGAATGTCCCTAGCTCGACGTATCCACAAGTTGGCCATTGAGAGAAGAGTATGGCATCCAGAAGTTATGTTGACTTGGCAGCCGGACTGGCGTCCCGCGCAAAGATCTCTCCTACGGCTTCCAGGACCCTCCGAATACTGTCGTCTGATGTCGAGTAGTAGATTGTCTGCGCCTCGCGCCGCGTGGTGACTACCCTTGCGGCACGAAATCTTGCGAGATGCTGGGAGAGGGCCGACTGCGAGAGGCCTACCTTGTCTGCGAGTTCGTTCACACTGAGTTCGGCGCCGAGAAGATGGGAAGCAATAAGCAGCCGCTTTTCATTGGCGAGGAGAGTGAGCAGCTTCGCGTGCTCAACGAAAACCATTTCATCATGCATTTCAATTCACCATTTAACCAACTGCGGCTGACTTATACGTAAGATGGCGTCCAGGCTAGAGATCGCTACATTACATTTTTGAGATATTCGAGCGCAGCTCTGAGACGTGTTCAGTGAACCGCCCGGATTACTGGTATTCCCGCTTCGTCCGCAGCCCGAATGAGCGCTTCGCGTGCTTCCTGCGCCGATAGCTTGCCATGGATTGCGTCAAGGCAGACCTTCACCGCCTCCATGTACTCCTCTCCGTCGTCGGATGGCCAGTCACCTATAAGGGCTTCCGCAACCTCTCTCAGAGACCCGACGAGCCTGTATTTTTCCCGACCACCCATCACCAGCATCAGGGGAGCGAAGTGATCGCTTCTGTGCCACTTCATTACAAAACGCCTCCGCACGGTAAACACATCATTAACGGAGCAAGAAGTGTTCCAGCTTCACGACCCTTGGTGGAGACTCGACCAGCAGAGGCAGCAACGAAAGACCGTGCTTTGAGCGGGTGCGGAGGCTAGCATTCACGATCTCGGTGCAAATGCTACGCGCAAGTAGATGACGCCCGGGCCGCATTGTCACGGCCGCCAATGAACATGGTCTTCGTATTTCACCGGATGATATCGCCGGGTTACGAAGAGCAAGTGGAAAAAAAGAGGCCCCAATAGGGTGGGGCCTAGATTGATGAGCAGTGCCCGAAAGTGGGCAGCGCTGCGGACAATACGCCTCATGATCGAGGCGCTCAAGCAAAACAACTCTCGTTTACATTTCGTGACGATGAAGCATGATCACACCTTCGCGCTCCGGGCCACTGCTAACCCAAGAAAAGCCAATGTGTCCGGGTCTGCGCAAACCTCGTGATCCAGCTCAGGCGTCGTCCAGACGCTGCGGCGCCGTGTATGATGAGGCAGAGCACAAGCCAATGAACGTGTGCTGGCGGCGACGCGTTGGAAAGACGTTCTCTCGCCACGCGCGAATAGCTTCGTCCTCTAAAATGAAAGGGGTGGCCGGGCAGGGAACCCGGGCCACCCCTGGCATCCGACCGGAGGTCTACCCGATCAGAGACTTCCAACTGCCGCGCCGCGCTGCCTGTCCCCCCGACTTTAACCACGGAGAGAGGGAGAAACGCGGCGCCGTTCTTAATTAGAATGCCCGCTGGAGGCGGAAGTAGCCTGTCGTGACGTCGTCGATGTTGTCGCCGTCGAGGTAGTTGACGGCTGCCTTGGCGTAGAGGTTGACGGCGATCTGATAGTCAACCGTCACACCGACCTTCCAAGCGTCGTTGTCCGAGAAGGCGGCGTCGGTAGCGGCGTTAACGACGCGGTACCCGCCGTAGTATTGAACGCCTGGAGTGATCTTCAGCTTGTCGGTCGCCTTGATTGCGTATTCCGCAGCAATTGCCCACTCGGAAGTGGAGTAATAAGCACCCGGATCAGACGCCCAGACAGCTGCGAGGCCAAGGGTGCCCGGACCAATCGCAACGGTACCCATCGCACGGACTGCGCCGGCTTCGTTGTCGGTGTCGTAACCAGCTGTGACTTGGTAGCTGAATACCCCAGCCTTGCCGCCGATGCCGACTGCTACGCCGACGTTGTTCGGCTGTTCGCCGTTGTAGAACGGGCTATCTTCCAGCTCGTCAACGCTGATGCCAGCGTAGACGTTTTCAGCTTCGTACTGATAACGGATGGAGTTGTGCAGCGTGACCTTGCTGCCGATGTCGTCGGTATCGCCCGAGAGGCCATCGTCCCACCAGCTGTAGAACAGACCGGCGCGGAAGCCAGCGATATCGATATAGGCGGAGTCGAGCACGGACGCCTGCGACTTGGCGTTGTCGGCATTCGTCTGCAGGACGATAACACCAGTGAGCGGGCCGTATTCGGTGTCGCTCTTGGCGGTGAACTGGACCTGACCACGGGTGTAAGCGTCCCAGTCAGAGTCGTTGGCGACTGTGGTGCCATTGCCGGTGGTTGCGCTGGCACTCGGGCCGGCGCTAACCTGGAAACGGATGTAACCGCTGATCTTCAGGCAGGTTTCGGTGCCCGGGATGTAGAAGTAGCCGCTGCCGTAAGCGTCGCAAACGCGAACGTATTCAACCGCCTCCGGCTCCGCAGCGACGATGGCGTCAGCGGCCTGGGCGTTTGAGATGGCAGCCAAGGCCGCGGTCGTGCTCACAAGGATCATCTTAATGTTCATAAATAGTCCAATCTTCTGTCGATTGGGCACAGGTCATCATTGCCGAGAAACGGCTCTACCTACCCAGTTTTGGTGAAGAACTCTGCGAAGCAATGTGCGTTAGCGCAGAAGCGTGTTGCTCATTCTACCTGAATGAAAAAACTACCAATGACATTGTCTATTTGAAATATGCACGGATCCCCCTTGGTATCTATGATTGAGCATTGCCCCACGGCATCGCTTATGCCCGTGCTACCTATCGCGGTGTTGTTCTCGTCCGCAAACTTGAATTGCAAAGGATTTATAAGTTCCCGTTATAGATGGCTTGATCGTCACCATGATCTGACCTGAATCTCTCCTGACGCCGCAAATTCCCTCGAGAGAGGGGATCGCTGGGCGAGGTGCGTGAAATCGCTGTCACGGGCTACAGCAATGCCGAGGAGAGTTTGTCAGCAGCGGTTTTCGATCATCAGGCCCGACCGGTTTCCTTTTGAAGGAGCCACCGTTCTTCTGGACCAGGCTCCATCCAAGGACCTCGGCGAGCGTCCACAACACAGATCCGGGATGTTACGACCGGAGGTCTGTGAGCGACGGGGGGCCATTCAGAAAATTACCTCGTAAGTTCAATCAGTTGTTCGAATTGTTTCGAGATTCCAATAGTCCTGCTTGACGGCTCTCTGGTTGGGCATCTATAAGCCCCCTCACTGAACGAGGGCGGCGGCGCTGCTGGCGACGAAGACCTTCGCTCTCAAGTTTCTTTTAAGATTGGCTTAGCTGCTGATTGGTTCCTTGGACTTTTTGGTTTGAGGCGAGGAAATTCGACCGGGGTATCTGGTCTGTTATTTGACAATTGAAGATGAGAAGAAAGAGAAACGTGGGCGGCGGAGCTTGCGGGACCGGAAGAGATTTCGGTTCTTTGAAAGAGACTTTGGCGGTCACGTTTATCAAGAGAAGTTACACTGGTTTTTGACGCAGGGGTTTTGGCCTTTGTGTTTGGAAAACAGGTGTGAAGTTCTCGTCGATTCAGAACGTGACGTAAATG
>NZ_AZNV01000079.1:0-9206 GCF_000510625.1 Rhizobium sp. IBUN | reverse complement strand
ATAAACGACCGGCAGGCCGCTTCGAATTTACCTTCACGCCCAAACACGGCTCCTGGCTCAACCTGATCGAGGGCTTCTTCTCCAAGTTCGCCCGCTCCGTCCTGCGCCACATCCGGGTGACCTCAAAACACGAGCTCAAGGAACGCATTATGGCCGGTATCGACGACATCAATCGTCATCCCGTCATCCACACTTGGTCATACAAGCTCGCCGAGGCTGCTTGATATGATTCGAACCACGAAAACGCGCTACTAGTGCTGCCTTTTGCCACCGTCGTTGTGGAAAGACTAAGCGCGCCCTTCCCTCACGGTATATACCCCGAGAGGGGTATTCTAGCCGCAAAGCCTTCATGGAAGGTATATACACGGGGAGCGGATTTCCGCGCGGGGCGATCAGGAGGTTCCGGGAAATGAGCACTGACCTGGAGGCGCTGTTTCGGGCCTTCAATGCCACCATTGGCCGGCAGGCGATGGGCGATGCGGAATTCGGCGAGACCTTCCGTCAGATGATGGCGGCGCTCGTAAGCTTCGACTACGTCGTTGTCTTCGCCTATCGCGGCAAGGAGCGGCCGATCGATCTCTACAGCACCTTCGACCCGAAGGAGCGCATCATTTTCGTGACCCTCTACCAGGCTGGCCCCTACCTCCTCGATCCGTTCTACCACACGGCCCATGAACGTCGCGCCGGCGTGTTTCGGATGCGGGAATTGGCGCCCGACCGTTTCTTCTCCAGCGAGTACTACCGGACTTACTACGTCCAGACAGGCCTTGCAGAGGAGATCGGTTTCTTCGTCACGGCCGATGATGATACTACGATCGTTCTTTCGCTCATGCGCAACGAAAAGACCGGCCCCTTCCCGCCCGCGGAATTTGCCTTGCTGAAGAAAGCCGAACCATTGATCGCAAACATGGTTCGGCACTACTGGGCCGGGCTCGGAACTCGCTTTGATGCGCAACAGCATTCGAGAGCCCGCGGCAACCGCAAACGCAACGCCAGTGAAAGCGCCCTGCAGCCCGCCGAAGCGGTGTGGCGTGATCTCAATCTCACCAGCCGCGAGACCGCGATCGTCGATCTTGTCCTTCAGGGGTACTCCTCCGAGTCGATTGGCTTGAAACTCAACATCTCGACAGGGACCGTGAAGGTTCATCGGCGCAACGTCTACCGCAAGCTCGGCATATCGTCGCAAACACAGCTCCTCTCGCTGTACCTCAAGAATCTGTCGTGACACACGCTTGACAGTCTCGAAGCCCGGATGCCCTATTGCCGCAACGCGAAAGGGCCAGCGATGAGCGACGATCAAACCCCGACCGACAGCAAGCTCACAAGATCGAAGCGCCGTTGGGCCGAGGAAGGAAAATTCCTCACCGGCCGCATCAGTCGCCCGGAAACCGAGCGCCTGCCGCCGGGTCAGCACCTCGTCAAGGATTGGCCGGTCCTTGATCTCGGCCAGCACCCGATCATCCCACCCGACACATGGCGCCTGGAAGTCCGTGGACTGGTCGAAACTCCCCTTGACCTTACCTGGACCGCTTTCCAGGCGCTCGAGCAGAGCACCAAAGTCACCGACATTCATTGCGTGACGACGTGGTCACGCTACGACAACAAGTGGAAGGGTGTTTCGACCCGCGAGCTGCTCGATCAGGCAATGCCGAAGCCGGAAGCTCACTACGTCATGCTGACGAGTTATGATGGCTATACGACAAACTTGCCGCTCTCCGACTTCGCCGCGGAAGATGCCATCCTCGCAACCTCCTGGGAAGGGGTACCGCTGACGCGCGATCACGGCGGCCCCATGCGGCTCGTCGTTCCGCATCTCTATTTCTGGAAGAGCGCCAAGTGGCTGCGCCGTATCGAGCTGCTACCGGCCGATGCAGCAGGCTTCTGGGAAAAGAACGGCTATCACATGTACGGCGACCCCTGGCGCGAACAACGCTACTCGGGTGATTGAAACCAGGCGCCGCGGGCGCCTGCAGCCTGAACCCGCTTAACGTGCAGAACGCGCACCTAGAAATTCGCTTCAAAATAGATGTAGCGAGCGATATATTTTTCATATTAATGCCTTACGACGATTCAGCCGTGGTCGGCTGTTGAAAGCTGTACCCATTTTGGGTTGTCGTAGTGCAACGATTCCAGATATCGCGCATGGATTGATGAACAAGGACACTTCATTTCATACTGTCACGCAGAAACTGCTGGACGCATGGTTGCATACCACGCCGCAACTGCCGGCCGCTCCAGAGGACATCTATCGCGACGTCCTCGAGCTCCTGACGATCCGGATGAGGATGACGCTCGTCGTTCTCAACGGCGACGATCCGTTGCAATGGCATCTGAAGGTCGTGCGCACTTCTACCGTTAGTTCGCGTATCCTGAACATCAACAAGCTCTTTGCCGATCAGCGCATCGGCGAATTCAAGGATCGGGGCTACATGGAGACGGCCGTCATCCCGCGTTATCGCGAGGTGATCGCCACGCAGAAGCCGTCGATGGAACTGGTCAAGACACGGGTGCTTGGCGTCAACATCGGATACGAACGGCTGATCCTTCCGCAAAAGACAACGGCACAGCATCCAGCCTGGCTTCTGGCGGTCTCGAACGGCCGCTTCATGTTCAACCCGCCGCAGCAGCGAGCACGCATGGATGCGACCGATGAAGCCGTGATGCAGCTCCTGACGGAAGGCGCGACGGCCAAGGAGATCGCCGCTGACCTCGGCATTTCACACCGCACGGTCGAGCACCGCCTGGAGCGCATGAAGGAGCGCTACGGAGCGAAGAACACTGTCCATCTCGCGGCCATGCTGATTGCGACGCACCTCGACCGCGATATCGAGAAGAGCTAGAGCCGCTCAGGGTTAAATTAAGGACGGTCTGCCGGAGCAGGTTTCGTCAGGGCGCGATCCACCGAAGCAGCCGCCGTCCACAATATGCCGCAGCCAGCAACACCGCCGCGAAGCCGGTAACCGTCACCATGCTGCCGGGATGCAAGGGAACATTCCTCCATACCGGGCGAACGACATCCGCAGTGTTGAACGCCTCACCGCTGAACTCGCAGGTGATCAGCGCCAGACCGCGCAACACCATGCCGGCATCGATCGCAGAGACGATGGCCTCCGCCTCTTCCGCCTCGGCGCCCATGTTGCGCATCGACAGCAGCACGGCCTTCGTTGCCGCGAGGTAGGCGTGCGAGCATTCATTGAATGGACTGGCCTCGTCGGTCACCCCGCCCGGCATCTTGCCCCAGAGACAATAGGCATGCTGGATCTGCGCATAGTTCAGCACGCGTCGGAACGGCTCGTTCGTGTCCGTGGCACGCGCCGCGAGATCAATGATCCGATCGCGATACTCCGCCATCATGACCATTTCGCCATGTGAGATCTCGGCGATCGCGATGCCGCTTTGGGAACCGCTGCTCCGCTGGTGCGCGTCGGCCGCGACGGACCAAAGCTGCAGGACAGCGATCATGGCTACAAGAAAAATGGGCCGCCGACTGGTCATCTCTGAGGACAGGCTCCAGATTGCTCCGGAGCCTTCTCCGATCAATGGAAGACCGACGCGCGAGCGCTGAGCCTGGGTGCGGCACCGAGCTTGCGCTCGGCCAGAGCACCAAAGGCCAGGCCAAGAACGCCCCATAGGATGGCGTGCATCCCGATCGTGGTCGTACGGAAACGCCAGAGAACCATAGCCGAATAATTCTCCGGAACCTCGTTGATCGGCGGCAGCAGATACTGCACGAGGCCGATGAAACCGACATAGGCCAGACCTGCCGCGATTGCCGCATTCCACACACCGAACCGCGGCGTGAGGCGGCGTGCAAGCGCAATTGCCGCTACAAGCGCAGCGATCGAAACGACGATCATCAGGAAAAACAGTTCGGTCCTGACGCCAATGGTGTCGGGATTGCCGACTGCCGGCGGATTGGCCGGATATTTTATGTTGGGTACGATCACGATAGCGACAAACGCCGCAACGGCGATGAGGGCAGAGGTCCCGCGGGCGCTCAGATTGCTGAACCGCCCCTGGATAAAGGCGAATACGAGGGCAAACAGGCCGCCGACAGCAATGCTGTAGGCCATTACACCGGTCAAGAGGCCAAGGCCCGCCTGCGTGGCGCGGCTGACGATTTCAGGCTCAGCAGTTTCACCCGCCGCCTGGGCGGCCGCCTCCTCGAACGCGATCGCCTGGTCGACAAGCGGCTCGCCGAACGTATGCGCAAAGGCGAAAACGAGGACGCCAGCGATCATCCCCGCGAGCATGCCGCGAAGCAAAAGATTTCCAACCATGTCCGGAACTCCCTTAGTGGCAGGGGAAGCCGAGGAGATGCCGGCCGTCATGCACGAACTCGTGCACGTACATACCGTTGAAAAGCGCCATCGCGCCCTCTTCAGTACCGACGAAATAGATGGCGATGAGCATCAGCAGACCGCCGAAGATGGCCCAAGGCAAAAGCTCGCCAACCGGAATCGGAGCCGGTGCGGCGTCGGGCGCAAAAGTAGTGTCAGACATGTATTCCTCCTGGAATGACGCGTTCAGTCGAGAATCGTTGCGTGGCAGGGTCTGACTTCCAGTCCGAGGTATCCTCGTCCTGATCACAGTGGCGCGACCGCACCGGAATTTCACCGGTTTCCAAACCCACAACATCACCGTTATATCTGGCGCTTCGAACCTGTCAACGAAACTTCATGCAGCGGCGGGCCACGCTCCCCGATATCCGGAGATAACGAACGTGATGACG
The DNA here is from genome assembly GCF_000510625.1 of Rhizobium sp. IBUN. Lineage (NCBI taxonomy): Bacteria > Pseudomonadati > Pseudomonadota > Alphaproteobacteria > Hyphomicrobiales > Rhizobiaceae > Rhizobium > Rhizobium sp. IBUN. The sequence continues at coordinate 4,474 of NZ_AZNV01000079.1, read as the reverse complement.
CGCCTTACCTGGATCTGCCACGGCCCGACGGCCGCCAACCGCGAGGCGCGCTTCCCGCAGGACGAACCGCTGGATGAAAAGGCAATCATTGCCACACGGGCAATCACCCCACGCCTGCGGCACGCCGGCAGCGTCTTCGCCAGCCCGACGCTGCGCGCGCGGCAGACGGCCGGCGCGCTTGGCTTGCAGCCGGAAGTTTCCGAGGCGCTCGCCGATTGCGATTTTGGCCGCTGGGCGGGCCGTTCGATCGCCGAGATCCAGCAAGCGGAACCCGAGAACCTTGCCGCCTGGATGGCGCAACCGGAGGAAGCCCCGCATGGTGGCGAGGCGATCGCTGCCGTGTGCATGCGTGTAAACGGCTGGATGCGCGAGCACTTGCAGTCCGGCGGTAACATCATCGCCATTACCCATGCGACGGTCATCCGAGCAGCCATCATCGGCACGCTGAATGCCCCCCTGTCATCATTCTGGATTACCGATATCGAACCGCTCGCCGTCGCTCACATGACCAGCAACGGAAGCCGCTGGTCCCTGCGCTTCGAAGGACAAACCACCTAATTTTCAGGGCGATAATTTAGTCCAGCCTTACGCAAGCAATCGATGCAATAGTTTCTCGACCCGACACCGTCGGGCTGTCAATCCTTGCCCCAAGGAGGACTTTGCATGCCCTATGATTGGAGCGGCGCGCGGATGCGACGCACGCGTCTGCTACGTATGACTGGCGCCGGGATGCTTCTCCTGCTCGTCATCAGCGTCACCCTTCTAACCAGACTTTGAGAACAACAGGCGAGCGACCAAGCGCTCGCCTCGTTTTTCACCGCGGCTTTCGAGCCAGTTCACACGCTATGATAGCGATTTGACAACAAGAAATCGCCCTTTGATTTGAACAAACGCTTCAGACTTCCATGATACATCAGCGCCCGGGTGGAGATGGAGTAAAGCATGCCGGTATTCTTCCAGAGCAGGGCCGGGAGGCAATGCTTGTTGGTCATGGCGTTGGGGGTAACGCTATGGCTCGTCGGTGCAATCCTGGAACTGGATAACTGTGTGGTCGCCTTCGTCGGCGCCTACGAAAGCTATGGTGCAGACAAGCTCGTCCTCGCCCTTGGCATCGGCGGGGCGATGAGCTTCGTCTATTCGATCCTGCGCATTGTCGATTTGCGCAAGGAGATGGAGCTGCGGGCCACCGCTCAGGCCAAGGCCGACTGGACAGCAACCCACGACCACCTCACCAAACTTCCCAACCGCTATGCGTTCGAACGGAAAGTCCTGCCGCGAAGGACGAAGACCGACGTCGAAGGTGACGAGTGGGAGCAGAACGTTACAATCTTCTCGATAGACCTCGATGGCTTCAAGAAGGTCAATGACCTTGTCGGCCACAATGGCGGCGACGCCCTTCTGATCGAGGTGGCAAAACGGATCTGCGCAATCGGAAACGCGGACTGCGTCTATCGCTTCGGCGGCGACGAGTTCGTCGTCGTTGCGCTTGGCCTCTCCTCCCGCCATGAAGAACGCTTCGCGCGTTTGCTCATTCAAGCCGTAACACGGCCCATTCACATCAACGGGTTCGCGGTCGAAGTCGGCGCCAGCGTCGGCTACGATCGCTGGGAGCAGGGTCAAGAGCCGCTCGAGGACGCGGCCCACCGAGCCGACCTCGCCATGTACGAGGCGAAGTCACGCGGCCCCAACCACCACATGGTGTTCGAAGCCTCGATGCAGGACAAGGTGGCAAAGCGCGCGACGCTGGAATCCAAGCTGCGCGTCGCAATTCAGCAAAAGGTCATCCGCCCCTTCTATCAACCGTTGATCGATCTCAAGAGAGGCACGGTCTGCGGCTTCGAAGCGCTCGCTCGCTGGACGGACGAAGAAGGCGTCGCCATTCCGCCGCCGGAGTTCATCGGCATTGCCGAAGAGACCGGGCTGATCACCGAGCTTTTCGAAGACCTTCTGGCGCAGGCCTGCAGAGACGCCCTGGCCTGGGACGACCACGTTACCCTCTCCTTCAATGTCTCTCCGGTGCAGATGGAGGACAAGCTGCTGGCCTCGCGCATCTTCAAGGTGTTGTCGGCAAATGGTCTTCCGCCAAGTCGTCTGGAGATCGAGATCACCGAAAATGCCCTGATCCAGGATCCGGCGGTTGCCGCAATCATCCTGGATGAACTCCACGATGCAGGCGTTCAGATCGCGCTTGACGATTTCGGCACCGGCTACTCCAGCCTCGCCCAGCTCGCCCGCTATCGCTTCGACAAGATCAAGATCGACAAGAGCTTCATCGCAACGTATCGCGATGATGAGCGTCAGGAAAAAATCATCCGCGCCATGCTTGGGCTCGGGCGCAGCCTCAACATACAGACCACCGCCGAGGGCATTGAAGAGCATCGCCAACTCGGCCACCTGCTTCAACTCGGCTGCGATGTCGGACAGGGCTATCTCTTCGGCAAGGCGATGCCCGCCGAAGAAACGCGCTCGTTCGCCCTTGACCGTCACGAGACATTGGCCAACGGATAAGCGCTCCGCACTCCTCTCCAGTAGTCCTCTACATCAGAAATTCGTAATGGACCCGTTCAGGCAGGGCCACGTTCGCGATCACCGATCGGACCTAGCCCGACCGGTGCGCAAGGCGAGTGGACCTTGTCATAGGGGAGGGATTTATCGCGTATTTTCGTATCGCTGCCGCCTCGGCGGCCTTCATTTGTCTTGCAGGGGCGGCGTCGCCCCCCGATCTTATGAGCGGGCGGCCGGCGGCCGCGGTTGTACCGGCAGCACCAGTTTTCACCTGGAACAGCTTCGACGCCAGTTCTCAGGGCGGACAGCCGGAGCCGGTCTCGACTACAACATCTTCGGGCGCGTGGAATATCGCTACAACGACTACGGCAGCAAAGTCCTGCTGGGCATAGACACCGATTTCAATCAGAACGTTGTTACCGTCGGCGTTGGCTTCAGATTTTGAGACTGCTCAACGATGAAATGACCAAGCCCAGACATACGCCGGGCTTTGCTTCTCTGAACTGAGGCTGGTCGCCGTGTAAGATAAGCCTTAGTGGTGGTTTCCACCACCCTGGTTTCCACCACCCTGGTTACCGCCGCCTTCGTTACCGCCGCCCTGGTTACCGCCACCTTGGTTGCGCAGCACTCAGCCGATAGGATGTTTTCGATGCGGACCTTGGCAGCTTTCGCGGCGTTCACGCTTGTTTTCACGCGTTTTCTGGTGAGAGCTATGCAGGATCCACCCTGCGCGCATCACGCGCCATTGGAGCGCCGATAGGCTTCCCCTTCGGCTTGCACGCGCTATACTTGGCTTTGCCATGGCAACGGCGGCCACGAGATGACCGACGACAAGGCTATGCCTTTTCTTCAAAAGGTGAACCGGCAGGTCAACGCTGGCGTCACGCCAGCGACGGACGCACAGACATCGGGGAAATCCGAATACTGGTCGCTTCCCATCAACAACAAAGGCGACTGCGAAGACTATGCCCTACTGAAGCTGAAAACCTTGCTGGGCGCCGGCTTTGCGTCGAACAAACTGGCGCTTTCGGTTGTCATCGATCGCCGCGGCAACAACCATGTCGTTCTGCTGGCCCGACTGAGATCCGGCGACTATGTCCTCGACAATCTTGCAGGCAAAGTAAAACCCTGGGCAAGCACGGGATACACTTTCCTGGCGAGCCAGAACTTCAACGACAGAAGCGCCTGGCAAGTAACGCTGGCCGGCCCGAGAGCGGACCAATATTCCGGAACGTAGAGCGCTGCGAGCAATTCTCAGCTTGCCGGCCGGCCGCGCGCCTTCGCGACGATGCAAGGGCTAGTGGACGGACGGGTCCTCTTCCTCCAGAAATGTTCGGATCCCCTCGCGTGCGATCGTCGCCAGGAACTCGTCAAAGGCCTCGCGATCGGTCGCGAAGGGCTCTTCCCATTCGATGAGATCCTCGTGCTGGGTCACCACTTCCATTTTCCAGTCGCCATTCGTGCCCGCCGGACGGAAGATGTCGACGAGCACGGTCACGCCATCATCGGTAAACTCACCGGCAAGTTCGGAATGTTCCAGTTTCGGCTTCTTCGCCATTCTCAAATCCGATCCGTGATTTTCGCCGAGCAGTCTAAGCGACAATGATGACAACAGCGCAGACCCATGGTGCACAGGGGTAAGCAACGGAGAAAGGCCCGCAGCCAAGGTTTATGGGAAAGTCCACAGAAGAAAATGCGTAATGCCCGACCTGAGAGATAGGTGACAGACCGTACCGGAGACATGGGTTACATTTTTCGATTTTGGTCGGGAGGTGTGGATGCCGTGGAGAGAGACTTCGGTCATGGATGAGCGTCTTGGATTTGTCGCCCGTTTACTGGAGGGCGAGGGATGAGCGAGGTGTGTCGGTCGTTCGGGATCTCGCGCAAGACCGGCTACAAGATCTTCAATCGCTACAAGGAGGACGGGCTGGAGGCCTGACGGACCGGTCCCGGCGGCCGGTGCGCTATG
>NZ_AZNV01000078.1:0-10263 GCF_000510625.1 Rhizobium sp. IBUN | reverse complement strand
CATCGCTATGCCCGCTTCCGAAGTCTCACCCGTGTCGCATGCCAGTGCCTGCTGGCCGCAGCCGCCCAAAACATCAAGAAGATCGCAATGGCGCTCACCAAGCCACCCAGACCAGCCATGGCATGAGGGCCAGAGACCGCCAACTTCGCCGCGCCGCAGAACCCAACTTAAAACAACCAACGTCCAAAAAAACAAACCCGCCGAAAATATCGACGGGTTTGTCAGCGGTCTGAGGCCCTCCAATCGGAGGGCCTTTCGATTTGAGAGCCTTTGAAAATCAGGCCTTGTACTTCTCAACGGCACCCGGGAGCTTGCTCCATTCGGCGTACCAGGTGTTGAAGAGCTTGAACTGAGTTTCGACGTAACCGCGCTGGCTATCGGTCAGGGCGTCGGTTTCGTAGAAATGAAGGGTGTATTCCTTGTCGCCCTTCAATACCATCATGTGCTTGAAGAACAGCACGAGGTCCGGGCCTTCGTCGAACGACGAGAGGACGGCCAGTGCCTGCTCGAGCTCCAGCGCGCGCTGGCGGGCATCTGCGTCGCCGGCAGCAGCGGCCTGGGCGAGGTTGCAGAGGTGCAGCACTTCCTTCGGCAGCACGTTGCCGATGCCGGTGATCGCTCCGGTCGCACCGCAATTGACGAAGCCATGGAAGACGGCCGTGTCGACGCCGATCATCAGCGAAACGCCATCATCGCGGCTGGTGATATTCTCTGCTGCATAGCGCATGTCTGCAGCGCCACCGAATTCCTTGAAGCCGACGAGGTTCGGATGCTCGGCGCGCAGTGCTAGGAACAGGTCCGCGCGCGTGGCGAAGCCGTAGTAAGGGCTGTTGTAGATGACAGCAGGAAGATCGGGGGCAGCCGAGAGGATTGCCTTGAAGTGCGCCTTCTGGGCCGCGATTACCGAACCACGCGACAGGACGCGCGGGATGACCATCAGACCCTGTGCCCCGACCTTCTGGGCATGGGCCGCATGCGCGACGGCCGAGGCGCTGTTGACGGCGCCGGTGCCTACGATGACCGGAATGCCAGCCTTCACGAGACGCTCCACGCCTTCCATGCGCTGTGCATCGCTCAGCAGTGGCCAATCACCCATGGAACCGCAATAGACAACAGCCGACATGCCCTGCGCGATCAACTCCAGGCCCTTGCGGACGAGTGCGTCGTAGTCGGGGGTACGGTCTTCCTTGCAGGGGGTCATCAGGGCCGGAATTACACCGGAGAAAATCTTGGCCTTCATTGCGAAACTCCTATTGCCTGGCGGGACGGGCAGGGATCGCCGCGCGCCTCCACCGGCACCGGTCCCCGTGTCTTCGACGGCGGTTATATCACTTGCATATTATTTGTCGACAACAATTATGCAGCAGATCAGAGGGCGATATCCAGTTTTCCGCCGCGCGCGAAAAGCTTCTGTATTTGCTGCACGATCTGCTCGGCATGGATCGTCGCCAAGCGGTCGGCGGCCTCGCTGTCGCGCGCGGCGATGACAGCGATAATGTCTTCGTGCTCGTCGACGAAACGTTGCGGCAAGCGGTCTTCATAGGACTGGTAATAGAGCCGCAAGATGCGTCGCCCCTCATCGAGGAGACGATTGAAGAGACCGGAGAAGTAGGCGTTGCGGCCTGCCTCGGCGATGGCTGAATGGAAGGCAGCGTTGGTGGCAATCATCGCCAGGGCGTCCTGGGCCGCGACCGCCGCGGCGAAGTCGGCCTGATGCGCGCGGATCACCTGCAGATCTTCGAGGCGATGATACTGGGCGGCCAGACGGGTGGTCACGCGATACATCAGCACCAGCGCATCGAAGAAGGTATGCATATTGAGGAAATCGATATTCGATACCATGGTCGAGCGATTGGGCAGCGTGTCGATCAGGCCCTCGCCGGCCAACCTCACCAGCGCCTCGCGGATCGGCGTGCGCGACATCTTGAAACGCTCGGCCAGTTGCACCTCATCGATCGGACTGCCGGGCGGTAAAACCAAGTCCAGGATCTCATCGCGCAAGAGGTCGTAAACCATCTTGACGCCGGAGCCTCGCTTGCGTTCGGGAGTGGACTTCGTGTCGGTATCAGTCATGCCGGTATCCTCTTGTCGACAAAAGGAATACTTTTTCTCGCGTGCTGGTCAATAGCTCTGGCAACTCGGGCGGGTGAAATGCCCGGAGCAAGGCCTCTAAAATCGGAATCGATTTTCGATTCTGACGTAGCCTGTCATGCTAAGCCATCGGAGCGGGAATTTTCGACTTCTGGTTCCTGCAAGGGAGAGAAGGGAAAGTCCCATGGAGGCAGCATCGACTTTTCGGAAGCGCAGATCGCCTTTTACGACTCGCTTGCCCCTGCTCTAGCAAGGCCGTCGCCGCGGAGGTTCTGGCCCGCCGGGGATATCCGGCTGCGATTGTTTCGGGTATCTGGGAAGGTATCGGTTGCAGGGCCTGATGGGACGGAGACTTGTAAAGTCTCGGCCTCAAGCCGACCCTCGCGGCAACAATTTCAGGTTTGCGCCAAGCGCGCGGACGTCGAGCACTTTTTCTTTGGGCGATGCAGACGAGTGAGCAAATATAGAAGCAGCGGTCCGGCACCTGTAGCCAGTTCGATTTCTCTTTCTTCGGTTGCTTGACGACAGTATCAGCGATGACACAAACGGCTCTCCATCATCCCATGCATTGATACGGCCGACCGCCAAATAGTTTAGGGACGCGGTGATTGCCGCTCAGCGTGTCAAAAGGCTAGCGCGGGCCGGTGGCTGCATCACGGGGTTCAGATCAAAGTCCAACGCCTGTACTACGTCTGGATTCTAGCAGGACAGCCCCAGACTTTACTTCCAGCTGGAACATCGTGATTAACAAAAGACATCGCGCCAACCACCGCACCATCTCCAATCGTCACGCCACGAGAAATAACGCTGTTGGGACCGATGTAGACGCCGCTGCCAATCTTGGTTGGAGAATATTCGATCGGCGCTTTTCCCAATGTTAAGCTTCTTTGCACAGTGTCATGTGAATAGATCTGAACACCAGCGGAGATTGAGCAGTGATCACCGATCGAAAGCCCGCCAGTCCCATCCAATACCGTTCCAGGACCAATCCAGGTATAGCAACCGACACGGACCTCTCCCATAACGAGGGCACTGTCATAACAGGATGTACCCTCACCAAATCCATATTCACGCGCATTTTCCCAACGATCAGTTATCAAATCGCCGAAGGACACGCGCCGCTGGAATTGCGCGAGCTTCTTGAGTTGCAGCGTTTTTTGAAGTGCTCTCAATGTTTCAATCATGAGTGAACTTGCTCTATCTACTTTGACCGTTGAGATAAACTCACCACAATGGGCCAAAGACGCGGTAGCCTCGCACGTGTGAATTCCACCACCTATCGCTCTTGCCCAAGACTAGACCGTTGCAGCTTCGGTAATCGTCCGCCCCACCGATTTCACACGCATGGCAAGAAGACCTTCGATATCGAGTGCGCGATCGTGGCGATTATTTGCGCGGAACAATCGCGCCATTAAATCAAGCCAACTATCAAAGTCCTCATTTCCAATCCAAGCAATCGAGAGGCAGTCCCCAGGCAACGGTCCGTCAAACGAGTCGTCGTTGGATGGATCCGTAAGATCGTTTGTTTCGATCAACCATTTGGTTCGCCTAATGGAAACGTGAGGGACGGTCTTAGCTTGTTCAAGCAGGAAAACCCTCAAATCCTTGTCGCCAATGATATCACTCAGGAGGAGAAGCCAAGCGATCTCAACCGGATCCATCTGCGCCAAGGCCGGCGACGATGTGCCCTGGAGATTGCTACGACGACTAAGTAGAATGGCGGCCTCTCCTGCATCTCCCTCGAGCAGCGAGATAATGCCGAGCAGAACCCATGGCTCGGCGATATGGCTAATCCAAGTACTTAGCTCTCTCAGGGTCTGCGCGACCTCCTTGAAATCTCCTCCCTCCAGAATTGCCGATCTGGCCGAACGAAGCACTGCGGACATCGGGCTGTCCGGAACGGCCGCGTTCACGAAAACTACGGAAGGGGATTGCATTGGAACGATCTCAAATTTGCCGAACCAATTGATTTGTCTGACAACTTCGCCTGAACGAACGGCGCGGCGGCACTCGTACCAATCTGCAATATAAGTCCACGCCTGACGGGTATAGCGGCTGTGGACGAGTTCATAACCCTTTCTACGGATGTCGGAATAAAGATCGAGGTCTTTGCTGACCTCGTTGATCTTTTGGTAGAGCTCCTTTCCGCTGCCCATGATGCAGTTTTGCATGTCCACAAAGCCATATTCTTTCAGACGATCGGAGTCAGGAGCAAGAAGAACCGTACCGCAAGCTGGTATCTCAAGGTGCTTGCGAACTACGTAGTCCAGCCGCGTCGTGTCGGCAGCCGAAAAGTAGCTTTGAGAAATTAACTGAGCGTATCTAGCGTCACGAACCTCAAATGGCCTGCGGTCCTGTAGCCTATAGCCCGGATGAGTATAAATTAGCGTTGGAAAGAAGTGTTGAATCTCGTGGGTCAGCTTTGCCCGCCACGGGTAGAAACTCGGGAATAGATGCCCACTCATTATGTTGACGGGGACGATCTTTTCCAAGTTATAGTCATGGAATATCTCGGGATCGATAAATTTCGGAATGACGAAACAGGCAAATTGCGAGAGCTCCGGCATATGCTGCAGATGTTCCAGCCCGAAGCAGAAGATCGTGTCAATGCCGTATTCAGTGAGAGCGCTCAACGTGAGTGGCCGCATCGGGTCGTGTGGATCGCAATTGAAGTACAGCGCCCGCGGTATCTCTGGGTAGGTATGAATGTTTGTGATGTTAAGCCGTAGCGGTCTGCCGGAATGCACTGCCGAAAATATGACGAAATCGGGCTGCAGCTCATCACAGACGGCTTTGAAATCGAAATCGCGGTCGACAACACTAACCTCGCAGTGGTGAGCAAGCGCGTAAATCCACTCGTCGACCACATTTGTGAGAACTGGAGCTGCGGTCGTATTGAGCTGCGGCAACACGCATAGAACGCGTCTGCGCTGTGTTGCCACCGTCATCTCTCACCCTTTGCGAAAAATGAGCAAATTGCATCGACGACTTGTTGCTGCTGCGCCGCGGTTATGCCAGCGAACATGGGCAAAGACAGCCCCTGGCCGGCAAATTCTTCCGTTGCAAGAAATTCACTTTGGGCGCTTTCGACTTGCGCCAAGCAAGGCTGCCGATGCAATGGAATGGGATAGTGCAATCCGGTCTGAATACTTCTAGAATCAAGGTGCGACCGTAGGTCGTCGCGCCGATCCGTGCGTACGACGTAGAGATGGTAAACATGATCGCCATGCACGACATCAGGGAGCGTAAGGGGCGTGCCTTTCAAGCCCTCCCTATACCGTTCTGCGGCCCGCTTCCGCTGATCAGTCCAATCATCAAGATGCCTTAGCTTGCTGTTCAAGACCAACGCTTGCAGGCCATCCATGCGGTAGTTATAGCCGATCTGTTCGTGGAGATAACGCTGCGTCTGCCCGTGATTTCTCAGTGCCCTCAGCCGCTGAGCGAGGTCGGCGTCTTGCGTGACGATGAGGCCGCCTTCACCCGCTGCACCGAGATTCTTGCCCGGGTAGAAACTGAAACAGCCCATTGACCCCATCGATCCGAGCGGTCGACCGTTATAACGAGCGCCGATTGCTTGGGCCACATCTTCTATCATTGTCAGCCCGTGACGCTCGGAAAACTCCAGCGCTGCCTTCATATTTGCGGGCTGACCGTAAAGATGAACCGGAATGACTGCTTTCACATCGCCATCCAGACGCCTTTCCGCATCCGCAAAGTCGATCGTACCCGTAGCACGTTCCACATCACAAAAAACCGGAACAGCACCCTGATAGATCACCCCCCACAAGGTGCCGATAAAGCTATGGGCCGGTACCAGAACCTTGTCTCCCGGGCCTATGCCCGCTGCAATGACCGCCAGATGCAGGGCAGCACTGCCACTGCTGACGGCAATGGCGTGATCGACTTCAAGATAGGAGGCGATGGCCTTTTCGAATTCGTCAACCCATGGCCCCAGGCAAAAAGCGCTCGCATCGAACAGACGTTCGATCTCCGGCATGACATTATGGCGAATCTGCTCCCATTGGATAGAGAGATCGACGAAAGGTACCGTTGTTTGTGAACTCATCGCCCACTCTCCGACATGTCGCGAGTAGACCCTATCACACGTGCTGGATTGCCCGCGACGATGGCATATTCGGGAACGTCTTTGGTCACCACCGCCCCCGCTGCTACCATAGCCCTTCGCCCAATTACAACGTCAGGTAGGATCGTGGCATTGCTTCCGATCGATGCGCCGGAGCAGATACGGGTGGGAAGGCAGACCCAATCTTCCGAGCCCTGCAATGCACCGTCAGCGTTTGTCGCAGCCGGATAACGATCGTTTGTGAACATGACGCCATGGCCCACGAACACCTCGTCCTCAATGATGACACCAGAGCAGATGAAGCTATGGGACTGAATCTTGCATTTTGCACCGACATGGACATCCGATTGGATTTCCACGAAGGTGCCGATCCGTGTTCCACGGCCGATTGTGCAGCCGTACAAATTGACGAGATCTGGATGGAAAACCAGTACGTCATCTTCAAAAACGACATTGTCAGAGATGGGCATTGGGCCACTCCTTTTCAGCAAGGATCTCTGACAAGGCAGTCACCACGCTGACTTGTTCGGCGTCCGTCATTCCGGAGAAAAGTGGCAGTATGAGATGAGCTGCGCTGACATGTTCGGATCGGGAAAGCCCTGCATGCCGAGCCCCGCGCCAGGGCGCCTCAAGGTGGCTGGACATGACTGCACGCCGGGTCGCTATTTTTCGGTCGAGCATCTCCTGCATGACCTCTTCGCGATCTGCACCTTCAGGCAACCCAATTGAATAGCTCTGCCAGTTAGATTTCGCCCAGTTCGGCTCTTGCGGCACGATTATACCGTTGACGGGCATCAGGAGTTCGCCGTAGCGCTTCGCCAATTTCCGCCTTTCGGCAACAATTCCATCGAGACGCTTTAGCTGCTCTCGTCCAACCGCAGCCTGAAGGTCGGTCATGCGGTAATTGAAACCCGTCTCGGTGTAGGTCTCGATCACAACACGATTGGATGCATGACGGGCGAGGTCGGAGACAGACATTCCATGTTGCCTCAGAAGGCGGCACTTCGCGTCTATTTCAGGGTTGTTCGTGGTGATCATTCCGCCCTCACCCGTCGTAAGAACCTTGCGGGGATGAAATGAGAAGCATGCCACGTCGGAGAGCACGCCACCGATCCGCTGCCATTGGTCATCGACCAGGATCATCGATCCGCTGGCGCAGGCGGCGTCTTCCACCACAGCCAGCCCATACGCATGAGCGACCGCGCAGATCGCCTGCAAGTCGCACGGCATACCGATTTGGTCCACACACAACACGGCTTTAGTCCGCGACGATATCAGCACCTCAATACTGGTCGGATCCATGTTGTAGCTACCTGCACCGATGTCGGCGAAGACCGGCTCGGCACCACACATATGGATGGCATTCGCTGTCGCAATGAAGCTGTGACTGACCGTGATCACCTCGTCACCCGGTCCAACACCGACAGCCAGCAGTGCCAAATGAAGCGCTGTCGTACAGTTGGAAACCGCGCACGCATATGAGGCACCGGTCATTGCAGCGAACTCCGTCTCGAACCCAAGAACCTGTGGTCCCTGGGTCAACCAGCCGGAAGCGATGACCGAAGCGAGTGCGTCTGCTTCTTCTGGACCCACCGTTGGGCGCATAAGGGGGATCACTTGGCCAACTCCAGCACGGAGACACATTCATCCCGCCACCATCGCACCAGATCGCGCAATCCATCTTCCAGCCCGATCGAAACTTGGAAACCAAGTTGCGCCCGCGCCTTTGACGGATCGGCCAACCGCCGCTCGACTGGGTTAACGTTGCGAGCAGGTTCGTGGTGGATTCCGAGATTTTCCCGTCCCATGATCTTGAGCAGCGTCTGCGCCAATTCTTTTAGAGAAACTTCGGCCCCTGACGCGACATTGTAGACTTCGTCCGAAGCAGAAGAGAGAGCCGCCGCGATATTCGAAGACGCGACGTCACGAACCTCCACGAAATCCATGGTTTGCAAGCCGTCACCAAAGATGATGGGAGGTTGATTGGCAGCAATTCTCTCCATCCACCGGATCAAGACTTCCGTGTAGCGGCCGTGGATATCCATGCGCGTTCCATAGACATTGAAGTAACGAAGCGCACAGTAGTTAAGGCCGTACATATCGTTGAATGATCGGAGCAGCTTTTCGTTGAAGAGCTTCAGGCCGCCGTACAATGTTCGATCGGCGTAGGGTGCTGCGGCCTCCGTGGTCGGAAATTCTGGAGCATAGCCATAGATTGAAGCGGACGACGCAGCGATGATCTTCTGAATTTTGTGTTTCACGCAGAGCTGCAGAAGATCGAATGTGGCGCGGCCCATAACCTCAAAGGCCTCGGCGGGTTCGGCGGCACAATGTGTAATCCTCAAAGCGGCCTGATGGAATACGATATCGGCGTCTCGCACCAGCTCGTCCATGAGCGCCTTGTCACGAATATCGCCGTTTACAAGCCGCAAGCGCGGGTCGGCGGCAACGGAAGAGAGATTCTCAGACCTCCCACGCACCATATTATCGACAGCCACAACGGCCTGAACCTCGTGGCCCATGAGTTGATCGACAATGTGCGAGCCGATGAAGCCGGCGCCTCCGGTTACTAAAATGCGCTTCCCTCTTAGGAAATCTGAGGCGTTCGATTGTTTAACCTGTTGTTCCATCGTCTCACTCTGCCGCGATGATATTGAATGTGTTGCGCTTACTGCATGCGACCTGCTGCAAGCTGCACTCCAGTGCCGACTGCGCCCGCTCCAGCGTTCTGACAATCCTCAGTCCGAAATCACCATCAGTTTGGCAACGCTCCTGCCCGAGGATGGAGCGACGGAGGTGTTCAACCACTTCCGTAAGCGGCTCGGGGCCGGAAATGCGCGGGGATGTCACCGCGCCGATTCTGTAATTCGGAAGATTGATCTCGCGATCCTGATTGGAATGGATAGTGATGCCGGAATCATAGATCTTGACCGGCTCATCGCGGTTCAAATCATCCCAGACAGCCATTTGCTTGCTGCCCCCAAGAGCAATCCGCCGCATTTTTACCGGCGACATCCAACTCAGATTGAGGTGCGCGACCATAGAATTCTCGTAATGCAAGGTGATGTAGGCGATATCGGGCGATTTGTCGTTGACGTGACAATACCCGCTGGCCTCCACTGAAACCGGCTCTGCCGCAAACAGATAGTCTAGGATCGATAGGTCGTGAGGAGCGAGATCCCAGAGCACATTTACGTCCGGTTGAAAAAGGCCCAAATTGACGCGCTGAGAGTCAAAATAGGAAATATGCCCGAGCGTGCCGCTTGCAACGAGATCTCGGAGCTTTCGAACGGCAGGATGGAAGAGGAAGGTGTGATCAACCATCAGAGTTAAGCCATAGGCTTTGGCCCGCGCGACCAGGTCCTCCGCCTCTTCGCTGGAACCGCACATGGGCTTCTCGATCATCACATGCTTGCCGGCGTCCAAACCGGCCTTAGCAAGCGAGTAGTGCGAGGACACCGGCGTTGCAATGACCATTGCATCAATATTTGGATCGAGAATGACAGACGAAGCGTCTTCGTAAATCGCGGCGCTCGGGAACGATTGCGCCAGTCGTTCTCGAACCTCCAGCCGCGTGTCAACAATTGCGGCTAACTGAATCCCAGGATTGCTGGAAAGGACACGTAGCAGGTTGCGCCCCCAGTAACCTACGCCGCATAAAGCCACCTTGATCATGCCACCAAGACCCTCACACTTAATCGGCATGACTTATCGCGGTGCAATCTTGCCCCAGCCTGACGGTTACTGTTGAGGCGAACTCTAATCCTCGATGGAAGGTGGAACTTGTATTCCGGCTCCGCAGACAGCGGCAGAGCTTCGTGTTGGGCTTCGACTGGGCGTTGCGTCGCTGCTGAAACACATGCGAATTTGGGCGAACCTGGCGGCTTGAGAAATCGACACGGAGTCCAAAAAGCTCCTCGGCGCTTGCGCGGAGGAGCTTTGGTGCAAATATCCGGAATGGGAGGTTTTGCAGATAAATTTGGTTGCGGGGGCAGGATTTGAACCTGCGGCCTTCAGGTTATGAGCCTGACGAGCTACCGGGCTGCTCCACCCCGCGCCAAGTGCAAAACCCTCTGGGTTTTGTCACG
>NZ_AZNV01000077.1:0-13069 GCF_000510625.1 Rhizobium sp. IBUN | reverse complement strand
AGCGCGATGCCTGGTCGGTGATCGTCAGGGGGTAACAATATCGGCCGTCGCCCAGCTTGAACTCGCCCTTGAAGTCGGCGCACCACAGATCGTTGGGGCCGCCGACAGCGCCGTGCCCATGGCCTTGTTCGCCCGGTTCCTCTTACGGGCCTGGCTCACAAGGCCGTACCGGTCGAGCACCGCATGCACCGTGCTTCTCGCNGGGATGCGCACGTCGCCGGCCAGACGGCGCACCAGAAGCTCGCGAATCTTGCGCGCCCCCCAGTGCGGCTTCTCCTGTTTGCAACGAACGATCATCGCCTCGACCGGTTCGGGCAACTGGTTGGCATAGCGCACCGGCCGCCGGGACCGGTCCGTCAGGCCTCCAGCCCGTCCTCCTTGCAGCGATTGAAGATCTTGTAGCCGGTCTTGCGCGAGATCCCGAACGACCGACACACCTCGCTCATCCCTTCGCCCTCCAGCAAACGGGCGACAAATCCAAGACGCTCGTCCATGACCGAAGTCTCTCTCCACGGCATCCACACCTCCCGACCAAAATCGAAAAATGTAACCCATGTCTCCGGTACGTTCTGTCACCTATCTCTCAGGTCGGGCATCGCCTACCTTGGCATTAGCAGCTGCGCTTTGCCACGTTCCGCGATGCCCTCTCGTGTTCGCACGCCAGAGTCTGAAGTCGCGCGCCCTCCGTCGCATTCGTCAATATCGGAAAACATGTTCGGCATCTTGACGCGGATCAATGTTCGACATGGACAGTCCGCTAGGTTTGGATGAATTTATTGCACCACGATCTGGAACGGATGTCCCATGTACAAGCGTATACTCATTCCAACCGACGGCTCGGAGCTTGCTTCCAAGGGCGTCGATCACGGTCTTGCACTTGCAAAGGCGCTCGGCATTCCAGCGACGGTCATCAACGTCACGGTGCCGCTGGCTGGCTTTGCGCTTCAGGGAGTTGTTCAGGCACAGGCCATGGACAGCTATACTCACGCGGTGAAAGAAGACCTGATCGAGATCGAAAGAATTGTCCGCGACAAGTCGGCGAAAGCGCAGGTGACGGTCGATTTTGTCTACGAGATAAATAGCTCTCCTGCTACGGCCATTCTCGAGACTGCTCAGGCAAAAAACTGCGACCTGATCGTTATTTCCTCACATGGGCGCACGGGCATCGGAAGAATGATACTTGGCAGCCAAACCCAGCAGGTCCTCGCCAATTCGACCGTTCCTGTTCTTGTCGTCAGATAACGGCATCGGCATTCGTGGACTCTTAAGGCGTCTGGCAAAAGCAACAAGGGATACGTCGACGTTGCCCAGTGGAGCGATCCTTAATGGCCAAACTGAGCAAGAGCGATACTTCAAATAAAAACAGAGTGACTAAGGGCAAACGCTATTACATCTGTTGATATTACCTAGCAACAAACACGATTTGAGTTTTGTTATGCTATGCGCTATTTAGATATTCTGCAAATTGACGAAAATCAATTATAACTTTTTCTCGAACTTTACATTTTATTAGCCCAGGAATGCTATGCGAACTATGGAGATTATTCAAATCTTGAAAGATCAAGGTCAGATCTCCCGATCGGAACCACTGCGTCGCGCGCATTTTGGAAAGTAGTGTTTTGCGACGTTTCGGCCTCGTGGTCTTGCAACGTTGTCGGCGAAATGACGAGCGTCCGGCCACTCTTATACAGAAGCCGGAATTCATGACGATCGCGCCGGTTTCCCTAGGCGAATAACCGACATGAATTTACCCGCCTTCTTTTCACGTATCAGCACGAAACTCGCCCTCATGTCCGCTGCCGGCATTGCGATGATGCTCGTCATGCTGGCTGGCCTTTGGTTAGAGGATCGCTCGGTCGGCCAGAGCGCCATACTCGAACGGCAACAGGTCGGCGCATCACGCGACTATGTCGAGGCCAAGGCCGCCATTCGCGGCATGCAGATCGAGAGCCTGAACATGCGCCTGGCGGACGCCATGGACGAGGTGCTGCAGGCCAAGTCCGCCGTGCGGGACAATCACGACGCAGCCATCAGAGCCCTGGATTCGGCCCTGTCGATCCTGACAATCCAGGTCAACCAGGAGCGGGTGAAAAACATCAAGGCGCTGGTTGACGAATATTACAACACGAGCGCCAGCTCGCAGAGTTCCTCCGCACGAAACTGAGCGCGGCGGGCGTCGACGCAAGCCTCGCCGCCAAGGAACGGGAATTCGTTACACACCAGATCGATCTCATCCAGAAGACGATGTCCCTCCTCGATGAGGCCGGCACGATCGCAAAGGGCCGTGCGACAACAGCCGCCGCAGCTTCGAACGTGGCCCTCAATTCGATGGAAACCACATCGCTCGCCGGTGGATTTCTCGTGATGATTACTCTTCTCGGCGCCGCTCTCTTCGGCGCGAAAGCGGTGGCAAAGCCGATCGGTCGTATCACCGAAAACATGAGTGTCCTGGCGAGCGGCAATCTCGCCGCCGAGATCCCTTTCACTGGGCGCAGCGACGAGATCGGCGACATGGCGCGCGCCGTCGCAGTGTTCAAGCAGAATGGCCTCCGGGTTCGCGAGTTGAATGCACACGAAGCTGCCCTTCATGCCAAGAGTGTTGATCTGCAGTCGAGCATCGGCGTGGTGGTCTTGGCCGCCGTTGGCGGTGATTTCACGCGGCGTATCGCCAAGGACTACGGCGATGCCGACCTCAACCGCTTTGCCACGCAAGTCAACGAACTGGTGGCCTCCGTCGATCGCAGCGTCGCAGAGACCGGGCGTGTCGTGGCTGCCCTTGCCGAGGGTGATTTGACCGAAACGATGCGCGGCGAGTTCCAGGGCGCCTTCGGCGAACTCAGGGACAATGTCAACGCGACCATGGCCAACCTGCGCTCGGTGCTCGGCGAGGTGCGCGCCGCCGTCGACACGATCAACAGCGGCTCGAGCGAAATACGCAGCGCCTCGGACGACCTCTCCAAGCGCACCGAACAGCAGGCGGCTTCGCTGGAGGAAACCTCCTCCGCTTTGGAAGAGATCACCGTCGCGGTGAAAAATTCCACCGAACGGGCAACAGAGGCGCGCCATATGGTCGACGAGGCGCGCCGCAGCACCGAGCGGTCGAGCGCGGTTGTCAAGGACGCCGTATCAGCCATGAGACGCATTGAGCAGGCCTCGGGCGAAATCGGTCAGATCATCAACGTCATCGACGAGATCGCCTTCCAGACGAACCTGCTGGCGCTCAATGCCGGAGTGGAAGCGGCCCGCGCCGGCGAGGCCGGCAAAGGCTTCGCCGTCGTCGCCCAGGAAGTGCGCGAACTGGCGCAGCGTTCCGCCAATGCCGCAAAGGACATCAAGACGGTCATCGGCCGCTCCAGCGCGGAAGTCGACGCAGGCGTCACGCTGGTGACGGCAACCGATGAGGCGCTCGGGCTGATCCAGGGGCATGTGATCAAAATCAACGAACATGTTCATTCGATCGCGACGGCCGCGAAGGAACAGTCAACGGGACTGTCGGAAGTCAGCATGGCGGTGAATGAGATGGATCAGGTCACCCAGCAGAATGCTGCCATGGTAGAGGAGCCGACAGCGGCGACCAACCGGCTGGCGGACGAGGCTTCGAACCTCTCGCGACTGATCGCCCGCTTCAACCTCGGAACAGGCGGCCCGGCTGCGAGCGCGTATTCCGCTCCACGCGCCACCCGGGATAGCGGGCCTGCCGCCTCGCCGGCCCGCAAACTGGTGGGGAAAGTCGCGGCCGCCTTCCACGGCAACGCCGCTCTCGCCCATGACAATTGGGAGGAGTTCTGACATCGGCGTACCGCGCTGGCAATATCTCTGATCGGGATTGGTGATGAGACCGCATTCACCCTAACGGGATTGATCCGACATGCCGCATCATAAATCAGCGCAAGCTGCATGATGCGGCATGTTCCACACCGGGCAGGCAAGTCCTCGATCGTCGGTTACATCACCTCGCTCTCGGCTCGCCGCGTTTGAGCGCACCGTTGAAACTGAAGCCGCCCGATGCCCAGCGAATTCTCGGTAGAACGAGCCGGCAGGCGACAGACCGCAGAACAATTGCTGTTCTATGCTTGCGCGAGCATCCTATTCGAGAAAACACCGGAAATAGAGGGTCGACTGTAGGTTTGACTTGCGACATTGTAGTATTGCTGCAGTTCACGCGGGGTGCATGTCATGTCGTACTCGCAAACGTTCCCAGTCTATGCGTCCGTTCTGGTGACGGGCGTTGTTGCACCGCTGTTCGCGTTGTCGGCGGCCGAAACAGCGGTCGTCAAAACGGTGCGGGATCCATCGATATCAATCCTCGTCAGAGCCGACCTCGAACAAGGCGCGCTATCGGCGCCCGCCACCTCGATTGACTGGTGGTTGCGGGACGATATCGTTCATACGTCGCAGGCGACGGACGGGACGAAGAGTGTCTTCAATCGAAATTGGCTTAAGGACGACCAGCTTCGCGGCTCCCACTGATCAACTTGGCAGGGCATCGTTGGGTGGATCGCCGCGGGCGGCCCCGCCTACAGCCAGCCGCCGGTGAACCCCGCTCGCCGCAACCCCCTGACAATAGGCTCGCAATCACGCATCAGCGTCCACAAAAGGCCGGTGCGGTAATTCTCAATCATCAGCGCCACCGGCCCCTGGTCAATCCCGAAGTGGTACGGGCTGATCCACCAGCCAGTCGGACTGTCCGGATCCTTGAAGGTCTGATTGAATGATGGCTTGAAGCCGTAAAGCCTAGTCATCCCCAGCTTCATGCCCGCGAACTTCCGGACGGTCGGAAGGACAATCTCGGGCGCAAAAGGCAGGGATGCCACGACAACCCAGGGCGCTACGGTTCCGTCATCGGGCCCGAACGGCGCGCCACGGGCAACATAATCGAAGAACTCGCGACGAACCCCGCCGACATCCGCCTTCACCCAGCCCGGGCCGTCACACGCGGTAAATCCCCAGCAATGCTCACCATAACCCTCGAACTGCATCGGATTTCGGATTGCATATTCCTGATGGACAAAGGTCGCTTGCCGGCTATTCTGGAAGTAGTCGCTGTCATGCTCGCGCATGAATTCATCGCGGATCCCGCGGAAATCGATCCACATATGCGATAGCTGGTGGGTGAACAGCGGACCGGAATAGAGCAGCTCGCGGCCGTAGATGTTCCGCCATTCGTAGCTTTCCGTGTAGGCCTCATAGCTCTCGGGCGGCAGCGGATGCGACGGCGATCCCAGCCCCAATATGTAGAGAAGCAGGCCTTCGTCATAACCACGCCAACGGTAAGGAATGAAGCCATTCTCGGGTCGCCAGCCATGCGTCAGGGTAGCGCCCTGATCCCGCGCCCAGTTCCAGTCTGCACGCTCGTATAGCGCCGTCGCAAGCGTCCTGATCTTCGCTTCTTCGGCGCTCTCCCCGTCAAAATAGGTGGCGACTGTCAGCGCACCAGCGAACAGAAAGGCCGAGTCGATCGTCGATAGCTCGCATTCCCACACCCGCTTTCCCGTCTCGATGTCGAGAAAATGATAGAAGAAGCCCTTGTAGCCCGAGGCGTCCGGCTCGGGGCCCTGGTGGCATTGCATCAGGAATTCGAGCCTGCGCCGGACCATCTTGACGGCAAACTCGCGAATGAGGACGCCACGTTCCACGACGACAGGAATGGTGGCGAGCGCCATGCCGATGGCAGCGATGCTTGCCGGTGCGCCGGGTTGCGTCTTGTCGCGAACGAGGCCGTTGTCCGGGTTCGTAGAATGCAGATAGTAGAGCACCGAGGTGAACTGCAGTCGCGCAAAGTCCTCGTCGGTCAGCCCCGACTCCAAGTTTGGCCTGGGTGACACCGCAACCATGGCTTCCCCTCCCATACAGCTTTGCAATCGCTTGCCGCCAACGGCATCGTACCAATACGCACTTCGCCACCCGAACGGCGCCAGCAGCAATCTGCGTCCTCTGCATCGTCTTTGATAGTGCCCCCTGGAGCAACGGCTCCGGGAGCACCTGGCTGCGCCGAACGCTACGTGTTGTCGCCTTCCGTCGATGTCCTTTGCTTGCTTGCCGCCCCTCCGAGGACGCCCCACTTCCAGCCGGTGATTTCAGGCATGTCATCACCGTGCTTTTCAATGTAATGCCGGTGCTCGATCAGCTTCTCGCGGATCGCTTGCTTGAAGTAGGCGGCGCGGGCACCGAGTTGCGGCAGTCGATCGATGACGTCTTCGACAAGGTGGAAGCGATCGAGCTGGTTCAAAACGACCATATCGAAAGGTGTCGTCGTCGTCCCCTCCTCCTTGTATCCGCGGACGTGCAGATTGTCGTGGTTCGTGCGCCGGTAGGTCAACCGGTGAATCAGCCAGGGATATCCATGGAACGCAAAGATGATCGGCTTGTCCCTGGTGAAGAGCGCATCGAAATCGGCGTCGGAAAGCCCATGGGGGTGCTCGCTCGACGGCTGCAACTTCATGAGGTTGACGACGTTGATGACGCGCACCTTCAATTCCGGTAGATGTTCGCGGATCATCTGCACCGCCGCCAGCGTCTCCAGCGTTGGCACGTCGCCGCAGCACGCCATGACGACATCAGGCTCGCCGCCCTTGTCGTTACTGGCCCATTCCCAGATACCGAGGCCCTGGGCGCAGTGCTTGACGGCTTGATCCATGGTCAGCCATTGCGGCGCCGGCTGCTTGCCGGCAACGACGACGTTCACGTAGTTGCGGCTCCGCAGGCAATGGTCGGTAACGGAAAGCAGCGTGTTGGCATCCGCCGGCAGATAGACGCGGATCACCTCGGCCTTCTTGTTTACCACATGGTCGATGAACCCCGGATCCTGGTGGCTGAAGCCGTTGTGGTCCTGGCGCCAGACATGCGAGCTCAGGAAATAGTTGAGGGACGCGATCGGACGGCGCCATGGAATATCGTTGCACACCTTCAGCCATTTGGCGTGCTGATTGAACATCGAGTCGATGATGTGAATGAAGGCTTCATAGCATGAGAAGAAGCCATGCCGCCCTGTCAGAAGGTACCCTTCAAGCCAGCCTTGGCATTGATGCTCGCTCAACACCTCCATCACCCGGCCATCCGGCGACAGGTGGTCGTCCTCGGGATAGATTTCGGCCATGTAGCAACGATTGGTGACCTCAAGCACGTCCTGCCAGCGGTTCGAGTTGTTCTCGTCGGGACTGAACAATCGGAAATTCTTGGTGTTCAGGTTCAGTTTCATGACATCGCGAAGAAACTTGCCCATCACCCGGGCAGATTCGGTCGTCGTCGCTCCGGGGCTAGGTACGGAAACCTCGTAGTCACGGAAGTCGGGCAGCCTCAGGTCACGCAGGAGCAGGCCACCATTCGCATGCGGATTGTCGCTCATCCGGCGAATGCCAGTCGGGGCTAGCGCAGCGAGTTCGGCGCGCAGCTTACCGTCGTCATCGAAGAGCTCTTCGGGCTTATATTCCTTCATCCACTGCTGAAGGATCTTGATGTGTTCCGGCTTGTCCATTTCGCCCATCGGGACCTGGTGCGACCGCCAGTAATCCTCGCATTTCTTGCCGTCGATTTCACTCGGGCAAGTCCAGCCCTTTGGCGTGCGGAAAACAATCATCGGCCAGGCCGGGCGTTTCAGATTGCCCTTCTCGCGCGCCTCCCCCCAGATCCGCTTGATCTCGGCAACGGCTGTATCCATCGCTGCCGCCAGTTGCTGCTGCACCTTGTCGGGCTCGTGCCCTTCGACGAAGAGGGGCGCATAGCCCATCCCCTCGAAAAGCTTCCGCAGCTCCTCCTCGGGAATTCGGGCTAAGAAGCATGGATTGGCGATCTTGTAGCCATTGAGATGCAGGATCGGCAGTACGCATCCGTCACGGGCTGGATTGAGAAACTTGTTGCTGTGCCAGCTCGTGGCAAGCGGGCCGGTCTCCGCCTCGCCGTCGCCAACGACGCAGGCGACGATCAGGTCCGGATTGTCGAAGGCCGCGCCATAGGCATGGCTCAAGGCATAACCCAGTTCGCCACCCTCGTGGATGCTTCCAGGCGTTTCAGGGGCGACGTGGCTCGGAATGCCGCCGGGAAAGCTGAACTGCTTGAATAGGGTCTTCATCCCTTCGGCGTCCTGGCCGATATTGTGGTAGACTTCGCTGTATGTCCCTTCCAGGTAGGCATGTGCGACCAGCGAAGGTCCGCCATGACCCGGCCCGATCACGTAGATCATGTTGAGGTCGTCGCGCTTGATCACGCGGTTCAGATGCACATAGAGCATGTTCAGGCCGGGCGACGTTCCCCAGTGACCGAGAAGCCGCGGCTTGATATGCTCCCGCTTGAGCGGCTCTCTCAGTAGCGGATTGTCGAGCAGATAGATCTGCCCGACAGAGAGATAGTTCGATGCACGCCAATAGGCGTCCATTAAGCGGAGTTCTTCGGCCCCAAGCGGAGCACTCGTCTTCTGATGGTCGTTGGTTGCACGAGCGGCGTTCGTCATCATCAGCCTCCTATCGACTTTTTTGTCGTCTCAATTTGCGTGCTTTGCACCGCTGCCGTTCCCGCGGTCATGCGGCGTATTCCACTGCCATGCGCCACTATCGTCAAAGTCCAGGATGGCGTCATAGGATGATATGTCGGCGGCGCTTCCGATATGAACGCAGGCGATGCCGTCATTTGCAAAGCGTGTCATGATCCGGAAAAGTGTCTCCCAGCCAACCATAGCCTCGGTTCTCTCAAGCAAGATGACATGCGGCTTCGCAACGCATGCGCTCGCCAGCATCAGCAAGCACTGCTCTCTTTGCGTCAGAACGGTATGCCATTCCACTTCTTGTTGAAATTCCTCGATCTTAGAAATGCGCTGAAGTTCAAATTCGGCAAGTAGCAGCGCAATGCGTTCGTCCGAAATTTCCGGGCTCGCGGCCGGGGGAATGAACAGTTGTCGAAGTGTCCCTGGCGGAAAATAGGGGTGCTGCGGCAGGAAGCGTATGCCTTCAGCCGTGGGGCGAAAAATCTGGCCGGTGCCGGGATAAGCAACACCTGCGGTAGCCCTGAAAAGGGTGCTCCCTTGGTCCTCTCGAGCGCATGTCACCAGGACGCGGGCACGAGGCGGGATGGCGACGGTCAACTCCTGCAGCAACGACGATCCGTCCCGCTCCGACAATATCGTGAGTTTCTCATACGACAGGTCGTCCCGGGTCTCATCGACCTGAATCTTGGCACCCCCCTTTGGTCTCTCTATCGCCTCCGAAAGAGTACTCAGGCGCGCCACCACTGCAAAACTGGAGATCGAGTTGAATTGGTTGATGATCAGCGAAAAAGCGCCCACCAGCATGGCGAATGCTGCCGCGGACTGCGTAATCACCCCAAATTCGATATCACCGCGGAAGAAGGCCGGCGCGACAATCAATGCAGGGATGATCTGGATCAGCCAGTTGTAGCCCGTCGTGAAGAAGCCGACATTGCGGTTCACCGATGTTATGTTGCGAAAGTTGGTCACCAGGTCATCAATTCGGACCGCGAGAAAAGACTTCATGCGCGGCTCGCTGCCGGTCAGCAAAATTCGCTCTGCGTTCTCCCTTGCTTGGATGAGCCCCGTGCGGAAACTCGCCTCCTTGTCGAGCTGGTCATAGTTCAGCTTGATGAGCGGGCGGCCCAGCCAGACCGTGAGAAACGAGCCGCAGGCAGCATAAAGGACCGCCACGGCGAACAAGACGGGGTTGATGGATAAAAGTACCCCTGAAAATGAAAGGATCGTTAGCCCGCTGCTGAAGATCATGAGCAGGAAGGACAGTGTGGTCACGGTAAATGCGCGGATATCTTCGGAAATGCGCTGATCCGGATACGAGAGTCCTCCCGAAACACCGAGGCGATAAAAGGCTCCGTCAGTAAGATAGAGATTGACGGCGCGACGCGTCAGAAAGTCTCTCCATGTGAGGGCCAGCCGCTCCTCCGTAAAGCGCGCATAAACCGATGCGATCGTGGAGCCGGCAAACACGAGAAGATAGAATATGGCCTGCCGGACAAACTCAGCGATCTGCCTGTCGGCGATCGCCGTCATGAAGTTCCGGCCCACGAAGTTATTCAGCACATTGAGCCCGTTGATCGCGAGGAAGAGCACGACAAGGCATGCCGTCAGAAGCTTTGCCGTGCCGCCGACCTCCGAGGACATGAAAACGCGCACCGAGCGCAGAAAGCGACCAGCCGTTACCCTGAAAGGAGTTCGCAGCTCTTCCATGCTCCTCCCAACCTTCACCTAGAAAATGAAGCCCGCCTCCCCGACGGCCTCCTCGAAGGCTATTTCATGCGACGTAGGTTCAGGCCCAACGTCGAACGACATTCCGGCACTTCTCCACCGCCCGCGCGCATGCTGGCCCTGGTCCGGCCAATTCTCCAGAGCCAGTGCGTTGCGGGGCTAGGATTTAAGGTCGTGCGCCTGCCCTGACTCGCGCAATTCCTTGAGGGTTTTGCCCAAGCAGCTTCCCCCGTCGGATCCGCCCACGGCCTTTGCTTTACCGTCCAGCGTAATCGTCCCCGCAATCCGGTCGGAGGCTGAAAAAGTGGCGGTGCCGTCTTTCGTCACCCTGGACAAATAGAATGCGTGGTAGGTGCCCTTGTATTCACAGCTGATAACCATCGGAAAATCGTCAAAGGGATCTTGTGCGTATGCGAACGCGCTGGTCAGAACCGATGCCCCACAAGCGACGAGCATTGCAATGGATATATTGAGAAATGCAGTGATACTGCGAAGCGACACATGTTCCATTGATCGAACCCCAACTGCGTGAAGAACGCGAATTCGCAAGGTGTCTCTAGGCATGCATTCAAGTGGCTATCAGCGGCTGTAAGTATGTCGCAGCATGCCGCTGTTAGGCAAGAAAATTGTGGTCAGCAAGGACACAATTTTACCGGGAAAAGAGGCATCTTGGAGGAACACCGAGGAGCGCGCCTCCCGGGGCGCCGCCTTTCCCCACCTAGTTAGGCGCACAGGTACTCCACCGTCCATAGAAGCAATGGTGGCCAACGCGATGGGCTCACGTCAACCACCGTTCCCGGGACGTCGGAATTCGCCTCGCGGGTTAGGCGGGCTGGGTCACAGTATCGCTATCCGCTGTCGAACGACCGTCCAGAGCGCCACTCCAGAGCGTCAGGACCAAGGCTCCGCCCACGAGAATTGCGCCAACCCAGGGTGTCGCCTCAAGCCCCAGCGAAGATTCCACCACAAGGCCGCCGATCCATGCGCCCGCGGCGATACCGAGGTTGAAGGCGGCGATATTCAGGGCCGATGCCACATCGACGGCGGCGGGACGAACCTGCTTCGCCAACTGCACGACATAAATCTGCAGGCCGGGCACGTTGGCGAACGAGAGGAAGCCGAGTGCCGCCAGCGTCGGGACGACCAGCCAGGGCGATGGCGCGGTGAAACTGAAGAGTACCAGCACGATCGCCTGGGCGATGAACAAGCCGGTCAGGGCGCGTACCGGGCTGCGATTGGCAAGTTTGCCGCCGGCGACGTTGCCAATGGCGATCGCGATGCCATAGACCACGAGGATGATGCTGACCGTGCTGGCAGCAAAGCCGGTGATCTCCTGCAGGATCGACGCCAGGAACGTAAAGGCGACGAAGGTGCCGCCATAGCCAAGTGCGGTCATGGCGAAAACGATCAACAGGCGGCCGCTGCCGAGCACGCGGATCTGGTCGCCGACGCTGGCGGCCGGTGCCTTCTTGAGGTTCGAAGGCAGCAACACTGCAATCGCAACGAAGGCAATCGCACCGAGGCCTGCTACCGCCGCAAATGTTGCGCGCCAGCCGAAGATCTGACCGATCAGAGTGCCAAGCGGGACGCCTGTTACGATGGCGACCGTCAAGCCCATGAACATCATCGCGATCGCCGAGGCGCGACGGTTCTCGGGAACGAGATCAGCTGCGATCGTCGAGCCGACGGAGAAGAAGACGCCATGTGCGAAGGCTGAAAGGACGCGCGCAACCAGCAACGGAGCATAGCTTGGGCTGATTGCCGCCATGCCGTTGCCGACGATGAAGAGCGCCATAAGGCCGAGAAGCAATGGTTTCCTTGCGATGCGCCCGGTCAAAGCCGTTAGCACCGGCGCGCCGAATGTGACGCCGAGCGCATAGACGCTGACAATCAATCCCGCCAACGGCAGACTGATCTGGAGATCTGAAGCAACGGTCGGCAACAAGCCGACGATGACGAATTCCGTGGTTCCGATCGCGTAGGCCGCGATCGTCAAAGCAAAGAGAGCAGTTGGCATGATGTGCCTCAAAATGATGTTGCCGGTCTGCCGGCTTGGTTGACTGGCGAACATATGGAGGCACTGGATTTCGGTGATAAGCGGTCACTTGGTCCAAGCATCTGTGAACCGAATTCACAAAACGACCAAACCTGGCACGACCAAGAGCAGCAGACGGATTGCCTGGCAACCAAGCGGCAGGCAAAGCTCGTTGCGGTTCGGTAACACTTACTTAAAACTCGTCGTGGCCCTAGGGCATGGAGCGCGAATTGCACGTAACATTCGCGTCGTTTCTGTGAGAGTACTTCACCAAAGCCCGGCCACCGTAAGGTGCTTGCGTTTCAATGAGGGAACCGGAACGTGATTGCTGCCCGTACTGTTCGGACACTTGCACCTTTGCTCGTCGCGGCAGTTCTTGCCAGCTGCGGTCATCCAAGCGGAGTCATGGCCCCTGTTGCGCTATCGGCGGCAACGCAGAATACCTCAAAGGTCAGCATGCTGGTCGCAACCACGCGCGAACCTTCCGGCGACCCGGCGACGCTCTTCACCGGCGAACGCAGCCCAAAGCCCTACCTGACGGCGGTTGACGTCTCCATTCCGCCGAAACGGGCCTCAGGCACAGTCCAATGGCCGAAGCGTCTACCGCCCAATCCCGCAACCGATTTTGCGGTGACCAGCGTCAAGGAGATCGACACCGTTCCAGAGGGGCGCGCCTGGTTCCACCAGAACATCCAGGGCGGGCATGCGCTGGTCTTTGTCCACGGCTTCAACAACAAGTACGAGGATTCCGTCTTCCGTCTGGCCCAGATCGTCCACGATTCCGGGATGCAGGCGACCCCTATCCTCTTCACGTGGCCGTCACGCGCGCAGCT
>NZ_AZNV01000076.1:0-14309 GCF_000510625.1 Rhizobium sp. IBUN | reverse complement strand
TCCGACAGGACGCAAAGGACATGGATCCAGCAACGTGTCGAACCGTTGAACGCTAAGACCGAACTGGCGCCTGATCACAAGCGGCGGCTTCTCCAGANGCTCGTGGAGGTGACAGGGTACGAGCGGTATCTCAACAAGAAGTTCGTCGGCACGACGCGCTTTGGGCTCGACGGCGGGGAGTCGACAATCGTTGCTCTCGAAGAGATCCTTGAGCATGGTGTGGCCCTTGGTGTAACTGAGGTCGTTTTCGGCATGGCCCATCGCGGACGTCTGAACGTCCTTAGCCAGGTGATCCACAAGCCACACCGGGCAATCTTCAGCGAATTCAAGGGCGGATCATTCCTCCCGGACGAAGTTGAAGGGTCCGGCGACGTAAAGTATCATCTGGGAACCTCTTCGGATCGGGAGATCGGCGGTAAGCGGGTTCACCTGTCCCTGATCGCCAATCCTTCGCATCTTGAGATCATCGACCCGGTGGTGCTGGGGAAAGTCAGAGCCAAGCAGGAACAGCACAGCGATACAGCGGAGCGCACGACAGTCCTGCCGCTCCTGATCCACGGCGATGCGGCATTCGCCGGACAGGGGGTCGTTGCCGAGAGCCTCGGCCTATCAGGCCTGAAAGGCTACCGGACGGGAGGCTCGGTCCATCTGATAATCAACAACCAGGTCGGCTTCACGACCGACCCGAGCTACTCTCGGTCCTCACCTTATCCGTCCGATGTCGCCAACGGTGATGAGCCATCGTTCACTCAGCCCGAGATGTGTAAGGAAATTAGAAAGCACATGTCGACGAAGACCGATGTGATGACATCACCATGGGCTCTCCCGTCAGAGGCTGCGTCGAGGTTTTGAAGAATCGCGCGAGTAGGATTTGGTCTTGGACGTATTAGGGTTGCGCTTTGCGCCTCCGTTGCCTTTTCCGAGGACTGCGTCGACATCCACGGTCTCCCTTAGCCCACAATCGAGAGCCATGCCATAGTTTTGGGCGGAAGCTGAAAACCCTGGATTTGCATTGGGGCGGTGCCACAGGCAATCCATCGATTTCAGTAATGACATTATCGACAACGACGAGAGACCGCAGCGTTATCGTTTTACCCATGCGCCGTGGATTTTCACATAGGAGCGCTTGACCGCCGCCCAAGCAATCCGGTGAGCCGCTTCTTCTTGGCGCGGGTCGCCGAGATGAGCCTTGAAAGCGTGGTTGAATGCCTCCCTGTAAATGTCCTGGGCATGAAGGGGTAAGGCGTGTTGGACAGACGTCGGCAGATCGGAGTTGGTCGCATAGGGCATTCCGTCAATTCCTATGTTCGAGCCTCGTCAGCTGCGCTGCAGCGTGGGCGTCGGTTTATTGCTCCAAAGATGTGGTGATCGGTGATCCTTTTTCGAACTCATAGACCGAACGGATAAGTTTCGTCCTCACCAGACGCAGGGAACGACCGCACTTGTCTTATCGAACCACCAATGCATCGTACTGGTCGGATAGTAAGGCGGAGCTATAATGGCTCCCGCCTAGGTATCGGGCCGATAGATCACGCCAATTTATCGCTCCAGTCGCGGCTCCGTCAGCGCGCGGGGGGGCGTTACGTTGCCCACTGCGAAGGTCCAGCAGAAAGCGCTCTACACCGATGTCGTGTCTTAATGACTCGTAATTGTCGGAGCGTGAGGTCGTACGGATTTGATTCCGTCGGCGCATCCTATTCGGTCGGCAATGCGTTCCAAAACCGATCAGTGGGTCATTCTTCGCAGCACGTCCGCTATCGACGCTCGAGAAAGTGGCCTCTTCGCGGGCGCCGTTCCGCCGATAGTTGTCGGCAGTGGTAGGTAATTTCGAAACCAACTCGTTGCCATCTCGGTCAACTGCTTCGAGTGCGCCAGATTCCTCGAAGTGATGGGTGGCGCCTGGAACGATCCTCATAAAGCTTTTCGCAGGTGAGGGCAGACAGGGCCTTGCAGTTCAAAGTTAGGACTTGCTCATTCCGGCCACCGACAATCAACAGGGCGGCGCCTCCACGTCAGCCAGCCTCGGCCCAGCCAGGTCGGGACGACCGTCACGGGAAACCACGGCCGAAACGCGGTTTCGAAATTCTGCTGATGGTAGCATGGCAGCGCCCGCCGCTGTGCTCGCTCCCAACGGACCCAGCGGCAGATCTGCGATGTCGGGCTCGGCCCCAATCCAGATCGACGCTTCGAGCAAGCGTTCCGCGAGGAGTGGAATATCAAAGACATTTCGGCGGTCATTTGCCGTGAGCAAGTCCAGAAGAAGAGTGGCGAAGCCATCGGCATTCAGCTTGTCGGCCACTGCGATGTTGCGCGGGCTGAGCCGACTCGAACCGCTACCATGACCAAACAGGATAATGCCCCGCGGGTCCTTTGGAGCGAACAAGTCACCGACTAGACCAGCCGGCGGCACCGTAATTCACCGCTTGCCGACCTCTGGAGCGATTGTATCGAGCTCGGCCCATCCCTGCCGCAGCAGTCCAGTCGTTTCTTCATCGGTGAGTTGGTGGAAGTCATTCGTAGAATGAGCCAACGCCCCGGAAATCCCGCGCGCGATGCAGGCAGACGACCTGGTCTGCATACTGATTAATCGCGGCGAGCGTTTCCTCCGGGGCGACCGCAATTGCGAGGATAGTCTTGACGGCGGCCTGACCCCGCATCGCGGTGAGCGAGGCTTTCGCGGTAGCCACCGTGGCCAAACCGTCATCAACTACGATGGCGATGTGTCCGACTGGTCCGTGTGTGCGCGATCGCCGAAGTAAAGTTTACGACGGCGCTCGATCTCGGCAAGTTCATGCTGTCGCGGGCGTGCAGGTAGACCGCGTCAGCGCCGCTTGTCCGCCGAACATCCTTGTTGATGACCGATGGGCGCTCCAATCTTTCGGATAAATACGAGATCCAGTGGAGCGTGCAAAGCACGCGAGATCTCCAAAAGCGACAGGCATGCCGCCGAGTGCCAGCGCGTAGACTACTGGGCGGACGAGCCCCTGCGCGGTAAGCGTCTCCGCCAACCGACGTCCAGCATCGGCCCTGTCTTGAAATTCGAAATGCCATTGGACCATAGGTCACCATCTCTCGAATGTTCTTGATCATTTATCGCCGTGGTTGAGTGCGTTGTTGGCCGGGCTGTCCAGCGAAGATTCCAACCGCCGTAATTTTTTCCGCTGCTCAGGCAAAACATCGCTAACCGCTGTCACTACCGCGATATAAAAAGCGGAACTTTGCTATCCTTCAGCATTGAGCGCGTAACGCCACCGAACAGACGCTGCTGGAGCCTCGGATGACCATAGGCGCCCATGACAATCATATCGGCGCCGACGTCCATCGCGTGTCGCCGCAAGGTTTCGTCTACACGGCGCCCGCCGCTCGCCAGCCGGTCGACCTTAACCTTCACGCCGTGGCGGCTGAGGAAGATAGCGATGTCCGAGCCCGGCTCTTCACCGTTCCCGTAGCTTCTTGCAACAGGATCCACGAGCGTCACATGGACGGCTTCGCACCCCTTGAGGAATTCCATAGACTGACGGGTGACACGCGCTGCCTCGTTGCTCGAGTCCCACGCGAGTAATATTGACTTCGGAAATGAATCGACCACTTGCATACGGGGGTTGATTAGGATCGGTGTGGGAGACTGGAACAGGGCGCCGTCAATGATCCTTCTCTCGAGATCCTCGACGCTTGCAGCTTGCGCCCCGACCAGCACTAGATCCGCATAGAGCGCATGTTGCGCGATGTCTTCGTCTGCCCACGCGAATTCGGTATAGATTTCCTGGATGTCGAAAGACAGTTCCGTTCGTTCCAGTATGCTCTGAATTGCGTTCGCTTCTTCGGCGAGGCGATCGATCTGCTTTTGCTGATCGTCGAGCCAGACGGTCGTCACAGGGTAGACGGCGACGGGCGGAACAGAGCACATGCAAATCACGATCGCGGTCAAATGCGCGCCTTGCGTTTCGCAGAACTCGATGGCGGGCTTGATATCCTGCTCCCAGCCATCAACACTAAAGACGCACATCACGGTTTTGATGCTCATGGCACTGCCTCCTCGTTTGATAGGGTGAGCCTAACGTGTTCGGAAAAGATTACTTTGATGTTCGTCAAAAAAGGGGTTCCCGCGGCGACCAAAATGAGCACAACAACTGCCGTTCCCTTAAAGGCTTGCAGTGGTGTCTGGAGAACGCAATGGCGATGCCCGGCACGCGCTGTCTGGGTCTTTTCGGCAACGCGCGTCTAGTTGAAGCCATATAGTTCAGTTGGTTAGTCGCTGCTTGGATGGCGCCGCCCTCGTGCGAACGACGGCGTCCTCGAAACTGCTTCCTTTGAGTGTACGATCAAGGGTGTAACTTGGCTCGTTTCTTCACAAAGCCAGCCAGGTCAATCAGGCGGCATTTCTCGGATGGTCCCATCACAAGAGGCTCCCGTGATCTGTTTCTCAGGAGTTTTCGTCGCACCTGGCCGAATATTCAGTGCCCGAAGGGCGTTCAAAATGACGGCAACATCAATCGCTTCCTGGAGGACGGCGCCCTGCACAGGTGTGAGATAGCCGAGAGCTGCTACCAGCATGCCGAGGATGGACAAGGCGATGCCCGCCACGACGCTCTCCAATGCGATGCGCCGAGCCCGGTGGGCAATATCGATCCCCGCACCCAGGCGGTCGATGCTGTCAACGAGGAGCACGACGTCAGCGGCCTCGGCGGAGGCCGCTGCTCCCCGAGCTCCCATGGCCACGCCTACGTCGGCGGCGGCGAGCGCCGGAGCGTCGTTAACGCCGTCGCCGACCATCATGACCGGGCCGTTCTTCCGTTCGGTTAATACCAGCAGAACCTTTTGATCTGGAGACAGTCCGGCGCGAAGCCCATCGAGCCCAAGTCCTTCCGTGACGCGTTCTGCAACCTCCACGCGGTCGCCTGTCGCAAGAAGAATACGGCTGATGCCTAGATGGCGCAATTCGCCGATCATTGATCCTGCGCCCTCCCGCAAAGGATCCGCCATGACAAGGTGGGCTGCCAGGCGACCGTCGACTGCTAGGGCGACAAGGACGGAACCTGACGCAAGGGCTGGATGATCGCCTGATTTCCGCCTCACATGTCCGACGACGAAATCGTCGCCACCCACGATGACCTTGTGACCATCAACGCTTCCTCGGACACCTTCGCCGGGGATTTCTACTGCCTCGGATGGTACGGAAAGCGCCAGTCCCCGCGCCTTGGCAGCTGTCACAATGGCTTGCGCAACGGGATGCTTCGAAGCCTGATCGAGAGCTGCGGCAAGACGAAGTATCTCATCGTCGGGCATGCCGATGTGGCTGTCGATCGCAACAATCTGCGGCCGCCCATCCGTTAGCGTGCCCGTCTTGTCAAGGATAAGCGTGCGGATACGCGCCATTGCTTCAAGAGGCTCTGCGCCCTTGATCAGCACACCGTAATGCGCCGCCCGCGAAAGACCAGCCACTAGCGCAACGGGGACAGCAAGAATCAAGGGACAAGGTGTTGCAATGACCAACACCGCCACCGCTCGGATAGGATCTTGCGTGAACCACCAAGCTGTTAAGGCGAGTGCGATAGTGACGGCGAGAAATCCCAGCGACCAGCGGTCCGCCAGGCGCGACATTGGGGCTTTGGACTGCTGCGCCTCTTCCACGAGGCGAACGATGCCGGCATAGGTACTCTCTTTTGCGAGCCTCGTGGCGATTAGGGCGAACGCATCCCCCGCATTCGTCGAGCCGCTCATAGCCTCAGAGCCCATGGCAACCCGCACCGGCAGAGATTCGCCAGTCAATGCGGATGTGTCAAGGAAGGCAAAGCTCGAAGCCACAGTTCCGTCTACTGGAAGGACGTCGCCCTGTCGAACCAACAGCTTGTCGCCTGGTGCGATCACGTCCAGCGGCACATCCTCAAGTCTGCCGCCGCGATTCCTCGTTGCAGTCCGGGGAACGCGCGAAAGAAGGTCATGCATTTCACGACGGGCACGACCTTCAGCGAAGCTCTCAAGGAAGGTGCCGCCGGCATACATGACGGCCACGACTGCGGCGGCCAACCCCTCGCCAACGGCGACCGCGGCAGACATCGAAAGTGCCGCGACGATATCGAGGCCCACCTCTCCGCGCCGAAGGTCACGAATGATTTCCGCCACAAGCGCCGCAAGGATCGGGAGAACACCTGCTGTCCAGACCATCCCAGCGGGGGCTGGCCAGTCGGAGAAGTGGAGCACGAGCCCGCCAAGAAGCCCTGTAACCGCAATTACCACAAGTGCGGATCTTATTCGATCACGACTGACAAATCCCATGGAGCCAAATCTCTACGTCCCGTGCGCTACTTATTCTCTGAATGTGCTTCCGCGCGACGCGCTTATCGGCTGCAGTCAACCGTCGCGTTTGCGGCCTGTAATCATTGCACCTACAAGGTTTTCGTGGTGCATGAAGCCTGCGAGAACAACGCCGAGAACGTGGAAGACGACGAGACCAAACGTGACATTAGCGATCACTCCATGAACTTCGCCAATGAAGCTCTCGTCACGGCGGGCGCCTTCACTCTCTTCGCCAGGGAAAGTTCGTTCGCCCACAGAAAGCGTTTGGGCATATAGCGGTGCCAACGGGCCGCCGCCCTCTTTAGCGTATCCAATGAGGCCGGTTGCAACCGTCCCCGCAAGGGAAACCAGGAGTGCGATAACCATTGCCCCGCCGGCTGGGCTGTGTCCGATATAGCGCTTCGCGCGTCCGCGCGTGAGGTCCCAGAGATAGCGGCTCGCGATAACGGGACCAGTTACGAAGTCGGCAAAACGCGCATGGAGGGTTCCGATGAGTCCCCAGACGACGCGAGCAAAGACCAGAACACCGACTACATAACCGGCCCAGATATGCACTTCTCTTGCATCTTCGGTCAGATATGCGACGAAGAATCCCAAGGCAATTGCCCAGTGAGCTATCCGAACGAAAGGATCCCAGACCTGGATCTCGGAGGAAGTTCGAGCGCGCATTCCTTTCACTCCTGGCTAACTAGGTATGATTTAAATACACCCATTTTGCTTCCTGCGCCTTGATGCGGATCAAAGGACCAAGCGAGGACTGACGCGCTCGCTGATACATAGTGGATCGCTTCACTGCAGCTTGATCCTGCTTCCTTCGGTGAGAGCTGCGGGTGGATAGAGGACCACGATTTCGCCAGGGCGCACGCCTTTCGCCACTGCAGCAAGGCCTGCCGAGAGGTGCGCAATCTCAATCTGCCTGGTATGTGCCCTACCGTCGTCTACGATGAAGACGTTCCAGGTATCGCCGCGGCGGAACAGCGCTCCGACCGGCACGACAGTCGCTCGGTCTAATTCATCCACGATAATCTTCACTTCGACGCGGTACCCGTCTCCCAAACTGGTCCACGTCTCGCGCGGCGACGTTATGTCGACGATCACCCAGACACGTTGTTCTTCGACGCCAAGAGCGGAGATTTTGGTAAAAGCCGACGGTTCAACGCGGCGGACAGCCCCATGCAGATCTGCGGCGCCGCCCCAGCGCTTGACAATCACCTTCTGGCCCTCCTTTACGCGAATAGCGTCGGTCGTCAGCACGTCGACTGCGATTTCCAGGTCACTTGGATCACCGAGCTCTACCAAGGGGGCACCCAACGAGGCAACGGTCTCACTTTCTTGAACGATCTTCAGGATACGCCCTGATACGGGCGAAATCACCGGGAAGCTCTCGCCGGGTTCCGTGTTGCTTGCAGAGTTCAACGCTGCGCGTGCCTGCTCCAGAACGTGAGTAGCAGCGTGCGAGCGGCCTTCCGCCGCATTAACCTGCCTTTGCGCAGACAGGTATAGAAACTGGTCTCGATCGAATTGTGCGGCGGGCGCCACGTTCCGCTCAACAAGCTGTTTGGTGCGTTCGAGGTTCGCGCTGGCTTGCGACATCAAGACCTTGGCATTCTCGTAAAGCGATTCAGCCTCTTCGAGCGCCGCCTCGGCGGCTCCAACCTGCGCTTCCAGCTCCAGCTTGACGCGAGGATCGAGTAACGGAGAAATCGCCGGTGTTATGATCGCGAGCGTTTGACCTGCCTGAATAGCATCGCCTGCTTCCAGCGCCATTCTCTGTAGCCGCCCGGACAGGGGCGCTGATACCAAATAGCGATCCCGCACGCGGGTGCGTCCATCTTCATCGATTGTGTCCTCAAAGTTCGTGGTTACGATCGCAGCCGTCTCAACGAGGACCGGCTGCGGCATAA
Source organism: Rhizobium sp. IBUN (assembly GCF_000510625.1). Lineage (NCBI taxonomy): Bacteria > Pseudomonadati > Pseudomonadota > Alphaproteobacteria > Hyphomicrobiales > Rhizobiaceae > Rhizobium > Rhizobium sp. IBUN. The sequence continues at coordinate 6,108 of NZ_AZNV01000076.1, read as the reverse complement.
AAAGCCGATAAAGACCAACCATCACGAGCAGAAGGAGGATCAATCCGCCGACGATAGATTTCATTTGTCGCGCCATCGTCAATCTCGGGTCTTTAGAACAGATACCATATCCAGCGCGTTGACCGTTCGTCGGATGGCGAGGGAGCTGACAAATGCGGCGCCTAGCACGAATAAGGAAGCCGTCGCATAGGTGCTTGGATCGATGACGAGAGGGATTTGAAACGATTTACTAGCCCGGGCGGCTACGATCAATTCGATCAGTTGTCGTCCAATCAGAAGTCCGGTGGGAACGGCGATGATTAGTATGATAACAAGTTCGCCGATGATGAGAGTCGATACTTCGTGCCGAGTGAGCCCGATTATCCGCAGGCTCGCCAATTCCAAGACGCGCTCCTGGAGTGAGATGCGGGCACTGTTGTAGACTACGCCTATCGCGATCAGCATTCCGAATGCGCAGAGAATAAGCGCACCTGTCAACACCAATCCACCTATCGTGTCGTTAAACAGCGCGAACCAGAGAGCCTTGACCGAGCTTCCTTCGATCTTCGGCATCGTGCTTATCCTGGCCCAGAGCAGTGCGGCTTGATCAGGATCGATCTTCAGGCTCGCGGCATTTACTACGGGTCCCTCTCGCATCAGACGATTGAGTGCGGTGCGATCAAGGGTCACAGATGTCCCCAGGATATCGTCCGAGATCGCGCGAACGGTAACTTCCTTGATGGTGCGGATGCCTTCAAGCACCTCCATCGAGACATTGTCGCCGACTTTGAGGTCGAGCTGTCTCGCGATCTGGCGGCTCAGCATGATCCCATCCGCGGGAATGGCAATTGGCTGCAACCGATTGTCTCTCGGGACTTTGAGCTCGGAAGGCCAATCCACGCCGATAGCAGACGTGCGGTACGTCCGGTGGCCTGCAAGCAGTCGAATGGGGACGGTCCTCTGGACTTCAACCTTTATTGCACCCGGGACTGCGCGCAACTCGTAGAGAGCATCCGAGGAAATCGGTTCTGTAAAGGTAAGAAACGCATCGCCGCGCTCAATGCGTCCGAAGCTCACGTCGATCATATAGTCAAGTGCATCGAACCAGAAAAACCCGAACAAGACGAGCGGTATGGCCAAGGCAATGCCGAAGATTGTCAGAAGTGTTCTGAGCGGCCGTCCGAGGAGGGCCCGAACCACCATCACGTACTGGAGCGGCATGCGCTGGTTGCCGATGGTTCGCACCCAGGAGAACGCATTTAGAGCGGGTGGTATTCGCGGGCGCATTCCTTCGGCAGGGCTAGGCACAGCGAGCCGGTGAACCGCCGTTGCGGCTGCAAGGTTTGCCGCGACGACGCTCCCGAGCATGGCCAAGGCCACTAGCCATGGCTCGAGACGCGGCTCTAGCAACGGAAACCGGAAGAAGGCGCGATAGGTTCCTATCACTGCAATAGAAAGCCACCCCCCCACGGCCAAGCCTATCATGGATCCCAGCAGTGCTATGGCCGTGACAAACTTGAAGTAGTGAATCGCGATCGTACCATTCGTGAACCCTAGCGCCCTCAGCGAAGCGATCTGTCCTCGTTGAGCCTCTATAATCCGACCGATCACGATATTGAGCAGGAAGGCCGCAATACCGAAAAAGACGGAAGGCATCACGATACTCATAGTTTTCTGCTCCGCCAGCTCGTCCTCAAGAAAGCGGTGGGATGGCTGTTCGGTCCGATCATAGGCGCCCGTGCCGCCGTACGGTGCCAGTAAGCGATCGACCTTCTCCAGGACTTGACGTATGCGCGCATTGGGCGACAGCGTCACTAGGACATCGTTGAATGCGCCTTTCATATCGAATGCGCTGCCGACCGCATCCTCGTTGACCCATAGGACGACGAAGTTCCGGTCGTCGGGAAGCGGAACTGCTGCTCGAGTGGCAAATACAAATTCCGGCGATAGCGCAGAGCCAATGACGCGGAAGCCTTGCAGGCGGCCGTTCAGGACTACGTCAATGGTATCTCCCATTCGTACGGCGCGCGCCTCGGCATAGGCCGCGTTTATAATGACCTCTTCCGGATGGAGCGGATCAGGCCAGCGGCCCTGTACCAGGTAAAGGCGATTGAGCAAAGGTTGACCTGCAGCCGGGATCGAGACGACACGACCGGAAATCGGCAGCTTCGTGTCCTCGCGTATCACTCGCACCGCTTTCGCAATGCGTGGTTCCACAGTACTGACACCGTCAGTCTCGCGCAGCTTGTCAACAACGGCGAGCGGTGCTCGCGTGATGCTGGCAAAGAGTTCGGCGAAGCGCTCGTGACGGTAATGCGCTTCCATAGCGCCGATCAACGCTAGATAATTTGACACCGACATCACGAAGACTGCTACGCCCGCCGCGATGAGCATCGCGATGCTGAGAACCTGAAGCCACATTGACCAGAGATCACGCAGCACTTTTATATCCAGAACGCTCACCATGTGACGTCCTGTGCGCGGATGCGATCCTGGTTGGCCACTTCTGCGACGATACGCCCACCACTGAGCCGTATCACGCGGTTCGCCATTCCAGCGATTGCCGAGTTGTGAGTGATCACTGCGGTCGTTGTGCCAATCTCGGAGTTCACTTTGGCGATTGCAGCCAGAACAAGTCGGCCGGTGTCCACGTCAAGTGCGCCAGTCGGCTCATCGCAAAGAAGGATATCCGGCCGCTTCACGATTGCGCGCGCCACCGCCACGCGCTGCTGCTCTCCGCCCGATAGCTGTGACGGAAAGTGACTGGCACGACTTACCAACCCTACGAGGTCGAGCGCGTCGACTGGCCTCATCGGACTAATGGCGATCTGGGCCACCAGGCGTACATTCTCCTCGACAGTGAGGCTCGGTATCAGATTGTAGAACTGAAACACGAAGCCAACGTGCTCGCGCCTGTAGAGTGTGAGTTCCTTGTCGCTTGCTCCGGTCAACTCGTGGTCTCGCCAAGCGGCCGTGCCCGATGTCGGTGCGTCTAGCCCGCCCAATATGTTGAGCAGCGTCGACTTTCCTGATCCGGAGGGTCCAAGAAGAACGATGAACTCGCCCTGGTTGATATCGAGATTGATATGATCCAATGCGATTACACGCGAATCACCGGATCCGTAGATCTTGGTTAGCCCTCTGGCGACAAATACAGGGGCGCCAAGTTGCGTGTCAGATCTTTTGAAACTTTGTTCGCGCGTTTGCATGAACTCCGCCCTCCAACGTTTTCATGGAGATGCTACCGATGGATGGGTCGATTGCATTGACCCTTGTCAAGTTTGCAACCGCGGGGCACCGCTTCTGATGAGGAAGGTTATGATCAGCGGGTTCCGCTCGGTTAAGTTCCGGGCCAGTCGGTGAATGGGACCAAGCATGGAGGCTCGCTTATTGGAAATGGGCAAGGCAAGAGCGGCGAGGTGACGAAGGGGATGTCCTTGAACCGGCCGAGGCTCACAAACAGCTCGCCCGTAGGGGTTGGATTGCTGTAGCACGCCGGTGGCGCAACCAAGATGACAACAAAGATGGATACTAGGCGTTCACCGCTCAGGTCGATCGGGCGGCAACCACTACCGTCTGAGTCCAGCAGGTGGAAAGGGTACTCGGTATCAAGACCACAAACCACATATTGGCGGTCAGAAGAACGAGTTTTAAAGGATGTGCAGCGGGGCCAAAATAAGGGGAACTGCCAGTAGTAGGGCGCAAAGAGCGAGCGCAGCCCAAGGCCCCTATTTCTTGTCATTTCGTTAAAACGCCTGCGCGCCAACTGCGTATGTTGAACGCGCGCCAAAGTTGAGCGAAGGCAAGGGTGAAGGAGCGTTATAGTCTAGGGTGGCAGACTGATCAAATCTCAGTATTTTGGCCACTCCAAGCGCTGCTAAGGTCGCCCCGCTGAGCATTGCTCCGTGCAGCACGACGGGATCCATTGAATGCCACCAAGGATTGGCTCCTTCGGATCCAATGCGGCGGTTGTCGAGAACTCCCTGCTCTCCTTCGCCCATTGCCAGCGCAAATGCAGGAAAGACAGATAGGTCCACGAGGTTAAGCCGCGGGCTGCCAGAGCAACCACAATAATCTCCTCTAGGTTGCACGACAAAAAGATACATGCGTCGTCGCATTATTTCTGCGTCTGTTGATTATGGGATGGCCCGCCCTTCCGAGGACATCGTGATTGTCCGCCGAACGATGCGGCGGCAGACGCTCATTGAGTTTGTCAGCAAGATGCCGGCGTGCGTCATTGCGATGGAAGCCCTGTTGTGGTGCGCACCATCTTGGGCGGATTTTCGGCCCGCGAGGACATGAGGTCCGGCTAATGTCGCCAGAGTATGTCAGCCCTTACGTGAAAGCGCAGAAGAATGACGACAGGGATGCGGAGGGTATTGCCGAAGCCCCGTCACGCCCCACGATGCGGTTCGTCGAACTCAAGAGCGAGGAACAACTCGATATACAATCGTTACACCGGGTTCGATCGCGCCTCGTTGCGCAAAGAAGCATACTGATCAATCAGATGCGCGCAATCCATTTGGAGCGCGATCTGATCTTCGCCGCAGGCCGTTGCAAATTTGAGAGCGATCTCGACTGGAAGAGCAGGAGAGCGGTCTCTCGGAGCGCATTCATCGGCTGATTGTCGAATTGCGCGGCGAATGGAAGGTGCTCGACACCAAGATCGCAATGCTCAATACCGAGTTCCTGTCGCTTGCGAGGGATAATCTCGCAATGCGCCGATTGACAGCCATTCCGGGTATTGGAGTGCTGAACGCCTCGACCCTGGTTGCTGCAATAGGCAATGCCACCAGCTTCGATCGTGCTCGCGATCTCAGTGCATGGCTAGGCCGCGTTCCGTGGCAGTTTACGACCGGAGGCAAGCCCCGTCTGCTCGGTATCCCGAAGCGCGGCAACGTCTACCTCAGAACCTTACTCGTGCACGGCGCGCGAGCGGCAATGCCTGCACTCAGTCAAAGCAATACACCCATCGGACATTAGCTTCGCGCGTTACTTTCTCGAGGCATCCATCGCAACGTGGCGATCGTCGCGCTCGCAAACAAGCTTGCCCGTATCGCTTGGGCAGTTCTCCGTAAGGACCGACCGTTCGAGCGAACTTATGGCATGGCGCCAGCTTAGTAGGGAGGATTGGCTGCGCGTCCTCACAGCCCATGATGTTTGCGAGAAGGACTATAGATGGCCTGACTGTCGACCGGCGTGCGGAAAGCCCAGCAGTGCAAATGGCTCGTTGAAGCCGCGTTGATTATTGAGGCTCCGGACGTGCGGATATCCATCTTGGCCGCGGCGTGACCGTGAGACCGAATACGTTGAAGCAGACTGCAGGGATCTAAAATTCTACTCGCGAACAGGGCGGGCCATAGGTTTGCACTGAGAAATGACTCGGCATTTTGCGCCGAGAACAGACCCGCCTCTTAGGCATGTTTCGGGTCGGGGTTGCCGAAAGTTATCTCGGAGACATGCCCCAGCTTGGAAGTAGACTGGCGAAGCGAGCCTCGGTGCAGTTCAGCTATCCGTCTGACGATCTTCAAACCGATGCCGAGGCTGTCGGTGCGATCGGACGTGCCGGCCTCTCGTCTCATGCCGCCTGGATGTCGATCCTGGACCCGAACCATATTCCTCCCTGCATACACACGAATAGCGGTGCCGGCCGGCGTGTGGCGCACGGCGTTTTCGACAAGATTACGCAAGGCATCCTTCAATAGCGCCGGCGCCCCCTGAACAAGGGCGGTTTCGACTTGAGGACAGAACTCCAGAGTGTGGCTGTTGTCATAGACCCACGGCGCAAGCTGCTCGACGACTGAGGATGAGAGCGCGACAAGGTCAACGGTCTCAAAGACGCCGTGGTCGAAGCCGTCAAGTCGGGCCAGGGTCGTCAGTTCTGCGACGAAGCGTACGAGGTCATCCAGATCGGCTTCCGCNTTGCGGGCGCGCGGATGGTCGATGTTTCCCAGCTCAAGCTTTATGGCTGCAAGTGGCGTGCGGATTTCGTGGGCTATGCCTGATGTAAGAACCTTCTGCGACGTCATCAGTTCGCCCACGCGTTCGAAAGCACGATTGACGGCAATAGCCAGATGGGCGACCTCGCGTGGCATCGCATCGAAATTCAGATGCGAATTTGCATCCATG
>NZ_AZNV01000075.1:0-15280 GCF_000510625.1 Rhizobium sp. IBUN | reverse complement strand
GTCGAGCGATCCTTTGCCGATGCCAAACAGCTTCATGGCCATCGCTATGCCCGCTTCCGAAGTCTCACCCGCGTCGCATGCCAGTGCCTGTTGGCTGCGGCCGCCCAAAACATCAAGAAGATCGCAATGGCGCTGACAAGAGCGCCAAAACCGGCCACCGCGTGAGCCAACGCCCCTGCCTCGCCTCCACCAAAACACCGGTCGCAAAAATCAAATCGCCAAAAACAAAACCCGCCGAGAATATCGACGGGTTTGTCAGCGGTCTGAGCCCCGCACAAGGCGGGGCTTTTTCTTCTATTTTCGATCAACCGTTGACGGCCATGCGCTTTTCGTCGCGCCCGCCCTTCATGCGCTCGGCCAGCAGGAAGGCCAGTTCGAGCGCCTGGTCGGCATTGAGACGCGGGTCGCAATGCGTGTGGTAGCGATCGTGCAGATCCTCGGCCGTGACGGCGCGGGCGCCGCCGGTGCATTCCGTCACATCCTTGCCGGTCATCTCGATGTGGATGCCGCCCGGATGCGAACCTTCTGCGCGATGGATCTGGAAGAAGCTTTCGACTTCCGACAGGATCCGCTCGAACGGACGCGTCTTGTAGTTGTTCAGCGTGATCGTGTTGCCGTGCATCGGATCGCACGACCAGACGACCTTGCGCCCTTCGCGTTCGACCGCGCGGATAAGGCGCGGCAGATGCTCGGCCACCTTGTCGTGACCGAAGCGGCAGATCAGCGTCAGCCGGCCCGCTTCATTCTCAGGATTGAGAATGTCGATCAGGTTCAGAAGATCGTCCGCCTGCAGAGACGGACCGCACTTCAAGCCGATCGGATTCTTGATGCCACGGCAGTATTCGACGTGGGCATGGTCTGCCTGGCGCGTGCGGTCGCCGATCCAGATCATGTGGCCCGAAGTCGCGTACCAGTCGCCAGACGTCGAGTCGACGCGCGTCAGCGCCTCTTCATAGCCAAGCAGCAGCGCTTCGTGGCTGGTGAAGAAGTCCGTCTCGCGCAGGCTCGGATTGTTTTCCGCACTGATGCCGATCGCCTTCATGAAGTCCATGGTTTCGCTGATGCGGCCGGCAAGCTTGCGGTAGCGCTCACCCTGCGGACTATCCTTGACGAAGCCGAGCATCCATTGATGGACGTTCTCGAGGTTGGCGTAGCCACCCATCGCGAAGGCGCGCAGCAGGTTCAGCGTAGCGGCCGACTGGCGATAGGCCATCGCCTGGCGCTCCGGGTTCGGAATACGTGACTCTTCCGTGAACTCGATGCCGTTGATGATGTCGCCACGGTAGCTCGGCAGTGACACGCCATCCTGGGTCTCGATGCCGGAAGAGCGCGGCTTGGCGAACTGCCCGGCGATGCGGCCGACCTTAACCACCGGCAACTGCGCGCCGAAGGTCAGGACGACGGCCATCTGCAGGAACGCGCGGAAGAAGTCGCGGATGTTGTCGGCGCCATGCTCGGCAAAACTCTCGGCGCAATCGCCACCCTGCAGCAGGAAACCGTTGCCTTCTGCAACGTTGGCGAGATGCTTCTTCAGCCGGCGTGCTTCACCCGCAAAGACGAGAGGCGGATAGGATGCGAGCTGGGCTTCCGTTGCTGCCAATGCGGCCTGGTCCGGATAGTCCGGAACCTGCTGGATCGGTTTTTGCCGCCAACTACTCGGTGTCCAATTCTCTGCCATCTTACTCACCTGCTCCAGCATCCGGTCCGTCCGGATGTTCCGTCCTAAAAATGTTGGGCGGCTTATAACCCTTTAGTGCCATCTTGCATAGCGGCGTTCCGCTCTACGGCACTGACGATTAAGTCGACGACCAACGCGCGATATAAAGGAATTCGGTGACGTACTTTCAAACAAAAAACGTGCGATCAACGATCACTATACCAAGACGGTTTGTATCCAATTTAAGCTTGCCCCGGAAAAACGCCGGCAATTCTAATGAGGCGTCATGAAGGCGTTCTTCCTCAAGGTGATCCAAACGCCGCGCATTACCAGCTGACTGGCGTCAGACGCGAACACCATCCCGAATGCGATAGCTCGGGGCATACATTGTGACGAGCTCTTCCGCGGCCGTCGGATGCACCGCCATCGTCCGGTCGAAATCGTCCTTCGTGCAGCCCGCCTTCAGCGTGATGCCGAGGATCTGTGCCATTTCGCCGGCATCGTGGCCGAGGATATGCGCGCCGACGACCTTTCGGCTGGCAGCGTCCACAATCAGCTTCATGATCATCCTCTCGCCACGCCCCGACAGCGTCGCCTTCAGTGGCCGAAACTGCGCACGGTAGACCTCGAGCTCCTTGTAGCGCTTGCCCGCTTCCTCCTCGGTCAGTCCCACGGTACCGATCTCCGGCTGCGAGAAGACCGCCGTTGCGATCGTCTCGTGATCAGGCTTGGTCGGATTGTCCTTGTACGCCGTCTCGATGAAGCACATCGCCTCGTGGATCGCCACCGGCGTCAACTGTACCCTATCGGTGACATCGCCAAGCGCATAGATGTTCGGGACGTTGGTGCGAGAATATTCGTCGACCACCACCGCTCCGCGCTCGTCAGTCTTCACACCGGCGGCTTCCAGGCCTAGGCCTTCCGTATTCGGAATGCGACCGAGCGCCAGCATCACGACATCGGCCGCCAGCGTGCCGTTCTTCAGCGTCTCGACGGAAAGACGACCGTCCTCTTTCGATACCTTCTGCAGCATATCATGGCAGAGGATGCGGATGCCCTTGGCGGTCATCGCCTCGTGCAGTCCCTGGCGGAGGTCCTGATCGAAGCGCGACAGAATCTCGGCGCCGCGATAGATCAGCGTCGTCTCGACGCCGAGGCCGTGAAAGATATTGGCAAACTCCACCGCGATATAACCGCCACCCGCAATCACAATCGCCTTCGGCAGCTCCTCCAGATGGAAGGCCTCGTTGGAGGAAATGCAGAGCTCGTTCCCAGGCAAAGCCGCGTGCGGGTTCGGGCGGCCACCGGTCGCGATCACGACGGTCTTCGCGGTCACCGTCTTGCCGGTATTGACCAACCGGACCGTATGCGCGTCGACCATTTCGGCACGTGTTTCCAGGATTTCGGCGTTGGCGCCGGCAAGCCCCTTCTTGTAGAGCCCTTCTAGGCGCGCGATCTCGTTGTCCTTCGCGGCAATCAGCTTCTTCCAGTCGAACGAACTCTCGCCGACCGTCCACCCGAAGCCCACGGCATCCTCGAAATGCTCATGGAACTGAGCCGCATAGACGAAGAGCTTCTTGGGCACGCAGCCGCGGATCACGCAAGTGCCGCCGTAGCGGTACTCCTCTGCGATCGCGACCTTCTTACCGAGCGAGGCTGCAACGCGGGCGCTTCGCACACCGCCTGAGCCACCGCCGATGACAAAGAGATCGTAATCGTAGGACGTCATGAGAAACTCCGGATGGAATCGGCTGGTGAGGTGAAAGTGATATAGTATCGACGGCCGCAAAAACAAAAGCCCGGACGATGCCGGGCTTTTGGTCTGTTGTTCGCGTCTTCTTACGGCTTCGGCTTTGCAGCAGCCGGTGCAGCTGGCTTCGGCGCGGCCGTCGCAGCCGGGTTCGCCGGATCGGCGGCCGGTGGCGGGGCCTTGATGACCTTCACGAGTTCAGCGCTCGTCTGCTTCTGCAGATCGCGCGAGATGCCCTGCGCCCAGATATCGGCGGCCTTGACGGTTTCGCGCGAAGCGATCGGGCCATCCTTGAGCAGCTTCTTGCCAACCGGCGAGTTGTAGAACTCGGCGATCGCGTTGAGTTCCTCGACGGAGAATGCCTTGGCATAGGTCAGCGCGGCTTCCTTCTCGAGATCGGCGCGACGCGGTGCAAGGGCCAGTGCCTGCTTGTCGACCTCAGCGGTGATCGCATCCTGATAGTTCGGCGAGTCCTGGATGAGATCGGCCTTCAGGCGCTCAGCCAGGCCGGGCAGGATGTTGTCGAACTGTGCGGTGGCGCCGATCGCGTCGATCGCAGCGCGGGCCGCCTTCAGCTGCTCCGGAGAGGCTTCCTGCGCATGTGCGGCAAAGCCGAATGCGACGCCCGAGAAAATAACGGTCGCAGCAGCAAAACGGCCAAGACCTGCAAATTTAATCATGAGTTTCAATGCTCCTGTTACCTGTTCGCCCGCAGCGTGCGTGCGCCTGCTGGACCTGCAATGATCGCAAGCGCCGCCATTTTTAGAAAGAGCCCGTGTTCAACGACTCCGGGTATTGAATTCAGCCCGTTTGAAAGCGCCTCTGCATCAGGAATGCGGCCAAAAGATGCATCCAGGATGTAGTGGCCGCCGTCCGTCATGAAGTCTTCGCCACCGGATTGCCGCAGCGTCAGGCTGCCGCTCAACCCAAGCTTCGAGGCCTTCTTTTCGATCGCCATGCGTGTCGATACGAGTCCGAACGGATTGATCTCAATCGGTAGCGGAAATGCGCCAAGTGTCTCGACCAGTTTGCTCTCGTCGGCAATGACGATCATGCGCTGAGATGCCGCAGCGACGATCTTCTCGCGCAGCAGTGCACCGCCGCCACCCTTGATGAGCGTGAGGTCGGAATCGACCTCATCCGCGCCATCGATCGTCAGATCGAGTTCCGGCAGTTCATCCAGTGACTTCAGCGGTACGCCGAGCTCGACGCAAAGCCTTGCCGTGCGTTCGGAGGTTGGCACGCCTTCGACCTTGAAGCCGGTTGAAACCTTCTCTGCGAGCAGCCGAACAAACTCTTCGGCAGTACTCCCGGTTCCGATTCCAAGCCGCATGCCATATTCGACATGAGCGAGTGCGGCCTCGGCGGCCTTGATCTTCATTTCGCGGGCATCCATGCGCCGCTGACTCCGAATTATTGCGTTGGATGTGCTGTTTACACGGCTCGCTTGCCAAACGAAAGCCAAAATAGCGTAATGATTTTTGAAAAGCCGTGGGCATTTGCAACTCGTCCCCTTTGCCGGCAAATATTGCTTTTCCGGTCCTCATCACCTACTGCCGATGACATCATTTCTGAAAGGCGCAATCCTTGACCCCTGCCCTTGTTGTATTCGATCTTGACGGAACACTGCTCGATACTCACACCGATCTTGTTGAGAGCCTGAATTATACGATCGCGGCAATCGGTGTGGCGCCGGTCAGCTACGACGACCTCACGCATCTCGTCGGACATGGCGCCAAGGTCATGATCGAGCGGGCCTGCGGTCTTCGAGGACATCCGTTGGCACAGGAACAGCTTCCTGCCCTGCTCAACCGCTTCATTGCGCACTACACCGACAACATGCCGGGACATACCGCGCCTTACCCCAGCCTGGTCGAGGCAATGGATCAACTGAAGAGTGCCGGCTGCAAGCTTGCCGTTTGCACCAACAAGCTCGAAGGCCTGGCGCGCAACCTGATCGAGAAGCTTGAACTCACCCATTATTTCGATGCCATTACCGGCGGCGACACCTTCACCGTCAGGAAGCCCGACGCCCAGCATCTTCTCGGAACCATCGAGCGCGCCGGCGGCGATGTCCGCAGGACCGTCATGATCGGCGACAGCGTCAACGACATTCTTGTTGCCCGCAATGCCGGCGTCCCTTCGATCGCCGTGCCGTTCGGCTATTCCGACGTCCCCGTCGAGACCCTCGGGCCAACGAGCGTGATTACGCATTTCAAGGAGTTAACTCCTGCGCTGATCGACGAATTGATCGAGGACTTCACCTCGGCAACGCCGGCGGCGGCGGCAGGCTGACGCAAAAGAAAAGGCGGCCCGCGGCCCAGCCCCTAACCCGATCGCGCGAAAAAAACCTCGCGAAACCCTGACCTACGCAAGGAGGTTTTGCGACATGCCTAGCCTCGACTATGGACTCTTCTTTTGCAGAGGCGCAGATTCAGGATACGAGGCGCAAGTCGCAAATCGTCCGATGCCGCATGCGTGATATGCGCAACTGATACGTGATTGGCTCGCGTTAGTTCCAAGTGGGTTGCGCATAGCCCGCATGTCCCTGTTCAGGTGACCGACGAATGGACGGTGCGACTGCGTTCCAGAACCGTCAGGGTGGGAAATATGCCTGATTTCCAGCGCAGAAAATTTCTCGTTCAAGGTAGCACGGCGGCGCTCGCCGGGATGGCCGGTCTCAATTCTTCATCTCCTGCGTCCGCAGCTCCGACGGACGAGCTCGTGGCCGCTGCCAAGGCAGAGGGCCACCTCACCGTTGTCGGCCTGCCTCGCGACTGGTGGGGATACGGGGACATCATCGACGGCTTCAAGGCGAAATACGGCCTTGGTATCACCGAACTTATGCCCGATGCGGGATCGGCCAAGGTGATCAATACCATCAGAAATGCGAGGGACACAGCCGACCCGCAAGCGCCGGATGTCATCGACGTCGGTCTGCCTTTCGCCTTATCGGCAAAGAGGGACGGCCTGCTGCGGCCTTACAAGGTGGCGGCATGGGAAGCCATTCCGGACGCAGCCAAGGAACCTGATGGATACTGGTACGGCGGCTACTACGGCACGCTTGCCTTCGAGGTCAACGCGGATATCGTGACGACGATGCCGACCGATTGGGCGGACTTCGCCTCGCCGAAATACAGAAATGCCGTGGGTCTCGCCGGTAATCTGACATCAAATCAAGCCATCCAAGGCATTTTCGCTGCGGGCCTGTCAGCTGCTCACGGCAACGTGGACGAGGCAGCCGATCAGGGGCTGAGCTTCTTTGCAGACCTCAGCCGCCGCGGCAACTTCGTTCCTATCGTCGGCGGCCTTGCTTCGCTTGAGGACGGGCGCACGCCTATCCTCGTTCGCTGGGACTACCTTGCAGCTACTGATCGCGAACGATCAGGAGGACGAACCAGGATTGAGATCGTGAGGCCGAAGACGGGCATCGTCGGTGGCCTCTATGCCCAGGCCATCAGCGCGTTCACTCCGCATCCGAACGCAGCCCGATTGTGGATGGAATACATATACACGGAGACGCGGGCCTTCCTGAATAGCGGGTATGCGCCTGCCGACTTGGAAGGAAAGCTGGCACGGGTTCAGCATTCTGGTACCGAAGTCTACCCGCTCTTCCCAACACAGGAAGAACTCGATAGGGCAAGAGAGATCATCACCAACGGCTGGGGAGACGTCGTCGGAGTGCAAATCCAGTGTCTCCCGTGTGGAAGCCCTTCCGGTATCCCAATGGTTTTCAGTGAAGGCACCATCGGACAGCGCACGATGTCGCAGTAGCCGATATGGTTTTGATCGCCGTGCCATTCGACTATTCCGACATCCCGTCGAGATCCTCGGAGCCTGCACAGATCGACGAATTGATCGCGGAGCTTGCTTCCGCAACGCGCGCAGCGGCGGCAAGCCGATCGCAAAAAGAAAAGGCGGCTCCCCGGCCGCCCTCATATCATCGGCGCGATCAAATCTGCGCGCCTCGCGCCTTCGTCGTCGCATCGAAAGCCTTCTGCACATAGGCGTCGCGGCCGTATACGTCATCGAAATACTGGATGACACCATCCTTGTTCGGCCAGGCCGTGAAGTAAGCCACGTAGACCGGGATCTTCTGCGGAACCTGCAGGGCGTGGTTCTTGCCCGTGGCAATCTCCTTGCCGATCTGGTCCACCGACGTGTTCAGCACGGCCGCTGCCATCGCGCGTGGCTCGGCAAGGCGGACGCAACCATGGCTGAGGGCGCGCATATCGCGCTTGAAGAAGCTCTTCGAAGGAGTGTCATGCATGTAGATGGCGTGAGCATTCGGGAAAAGGATCTTGAGTTCGCCAAGCGCATTGTCGTCGCTCGGCGGCTGCCGCACGGAAACGTTGGTCGTCGAGCCGTACCAGTCGACGCTGGACGACGCCACGGCGCGACCGCCGACTGTTACCTCATAGCCCATCCGGTCCAGATAGCTCGGGTCGGAGCGCAGGCGCGGCAGCATCTCGTTGATGATGATCGACTGCGGCACACCCCAGAAAGGATTAAACTCGACCGTCTCGATCTGATCCTGGAAGAAGAAGGTCTGGTGCGACGGCTGGCCGATCACCACGCGCATCGACAACTGTTCCTTGTTGTCGTTGTGGTAGTAGACCATATAGGCCGGCTGGTTGATGAAGACGTAGCGCGAGCCGAGGTCGGCCGGCAGCCAGCGGGCCTGCTCCAACGCAACAATCAGCTTCTCGACCTTCGATGCGTTGCTGTCGCCGCCAGCCATGATGCGGACCGTCGCCTGGCCGATAACGCCGTCCGGCTTCAGTCCATGTTCCTTCTGGAAACTTTCAACGAGCGAAACGATCTCAGGCGAATATTCGGTGCTGCCCGTATAGGCGGAGAGCGTTGTCGCATGTTCCGCCTTGAGCGCGGCCGAGCCATGCTTGCCGATCGCCTTCACGATGTTCGGGATTTCGGACGAGTTGTCGCCCGGACGAAGCAGGCCGCTCAGCGCGATATCGATGCGCTCTTCGCTGGCTCCCTCTGCGCGCAACTTCGCCAGTTCGCCTTCGAGTGCAACGAACTGCGGCGCATCAGGCGTACGGCTTCTGAGATAGGCTGCAATATTCGGGCTCATGCGGGCGAGCTTCAGCACCGGCGCAAGGTTCACGTCCTTACGCTTGAAATCGTGATAGCCGGAAAGCTTGTTCGGATCGACGCGACCACGAACTGTATCCTGGACATAGGCGAGCACCTTTGCGGAAAGCTCTAGTTCAAACTGCGTCAGGGCGCGATCACGGATTGCCGGATCCGGATTGGTTGGATCCTCCGCCGGCACCTGGACCGCATAGTCGGCCGGGTCAAGACCGACCGATGCCGCATCCGCCAGAACGTCCATCGCCGCCTTGGCGCGATTGTTGACATCCGTTCCAGCGAGCCAGACCAGCGGATTCTTCACATCGCCGTAATAGGCCTCAAGCGCCCTGGCGACTTCGACGGGGGCGCGCACCTTCGCCTCGATAAGGAAGCGGCGCTGTACCGACGGCGTTGCCTCGGTCGCAGCCGATGCATCGGCAACTGCCCCGGTGACCACAGGATCGGTAAACTTGCCGGTGTCGACGAAGCGCATCGCATCTGGCTGATAGGTATAGTAACGCGGGCTCGAAACCTTCGGCAGCGGCGCATCGGGAGCCGACTGAAGAAACGACGGAACCGACGGCCTCGGATTGACAATCGTGCTCTGGGTGCGAGCGCGATCCCCGCGGATCATATCCATCAACGTGTAAGCGTGCGCGGGCGTGGAACCCATCGCAGCCATGCCGCAGGAAAGCGCTAGTGCGGAAGCCGCACCTTTCAGAAAGAATGTCATGCTTTTATCCAGTCCCAGTGTCATGCTGTCTTCAAATCGCGGGCAAAAGCCCGCCTTAAAACTCGTTTCATCCGGCGCGAGCGTCACATGGCAGAAACTGGCCGCAGCCGCCAGCCTTGGGCCTCTCAACCCAAAGTAACGCGGAAAACGCTTATGCCGAGCCCCAGTTCACACAAAATAATGAAATTATTAGTTAATTTTTTACTTTATTTTCGCCTTCGGACACAGTGGCCAACGAGGCACTGAAATATAAAAATTTAGCCGTGTCTAAATGGCCACTGATCACCCGCCGATAACATGATTTATACATTCATATTTTGCATTTCCAGCAGTTTTCTTCGTCCCGTTTCGGACCTATAAGACGCATCTCCGAAGGCACCGCGACAGAAAGGCATGACCATGACCTCCACCCGCACCGAAACAGATACGTTCGGCCCGATCGAAGTACAGAACGACAGATATTGGGGTGCTCAGGCTCAGCGCTCGCTCGGCAATTTCAAGATTGGCTGGGAGAAGCAGCCGCTTTCGATCGTTCGCGCCCTCGGCATCGTCAAGCAGGCGGCGGCGCGTGCCAACATGGCGCTCGGTCAGCTCAATCCGGAGGTCGGCAACGCCATTGTCGACGCGGCGCAGGAAGTGATCGACGGCACGCTCAACGACCACTTCCCCCTCGTTGTCTGGCAGACGGGCTCCGGCACGCAGTCAAACATGAATGCCAACGAAGTGATCTCCAACCGTGCCATCGAATTGTTGGGCGGCGTCATGGGATCGAAGAAGCCGGTGCATCCCAACGATCACGTCAATATGAGCCAGTCGTCAAACGACACCTATCCGACGGCCATGCATATCGCCTGTGCGGAGCAGATCGTGCGCCACCTGCTTCCGAGCTTGAAGCACCTGCACGCAGCGCTCGACATGAAGGTCACCGAATTCAGCCACATCATTAAGATCGGCCGCACGCACACGCAGGATGCGACGCCGCTGACGCTTGGCCAGGAATTCTCCGGCTATGCAGCGCAGGTCGGCTCCGCCATCAAGCGCATCGAATTGACGCTTCCTGGCCTTTGCGAGCTTGCACAGGGCGGCACCGCGGTCGGCACCGGTCTCAACGCGCCTGTTGGATTTGCCGAGAAGGTCGCTGACGAGATCGCCGAAATCACCGGCCTGCCCTTCGTGACGGCCCCGAACAAGTTCGAAGCACTCGCCGCCCATGACTCCATGGTGTTCAGCCATGGCGCCATCAATGCGGCCGCCGCCGCGCTCTTCAAGATTGCCAACGACATCCGCCTGCTGGGCTCCGGTCCCCGCGCCGGTTTTGGCGAACTCGCCCTTCCCGAGAACGAGCCCGGCTCCTCGATCATGCCCGGCAAGGTCAACCCGACCCAGTGCGAAGCGCTGACGCAGGTCTGCATCCATATCTTCGGCAACAACGCGGCCCTCACCTTCGCCGATAGCCAGGGGCATTTCGAGCTCAACGTCTACAATCCGATGATGGCCTACAACTTCCTCCAGTCGGTGCAGCTGCTCGGCGACGCCGCCGTTTCTTTCACCGACAATTGCGTCGTCGGCATCGAAGCGCGCGAGGACAACATCAAGGCCGGTCTCGAACGGTCCCTGATGCTGGTCACGGCGCTTGCTCCGAAGATCGGCTATGACAACGCCGCCAAGATCGCCAAAACCGCGCACAAGAACGGCACGACCCTGAAGGAAGAAGCGTTGGCGAGTGGCCTCGTCACCGTCGAGGAATACGACGCAATCGTTCGCCCTGAAACGATGATCGGCCCGAAGTAAGCCTGCCTCCTCGCTTGCTTGAAACAGTTCACACCGCCGTACCCGCGGCGGTGTTTTCCAGATTTTCATGACTAAAACAGACAGGTTTTAGAATTATTGCAATTGCGAAGACGCCCGAATAGATCATCTGCGATTTCGGTCCGCATGAAAGGTCCCTCGATGGCTGACGATCTTTTCCCCCTCAGCAAAGACTCCACCCAATACCGCAAGATCAGCAGCGACTACGTCTCTGTCGACAGCTTCAAGGGGCAGGATATCCTGACCGTCGAGCCGGAAGGCATCCGCCTCCTTGCAGAAACGGCCTTTGCCGACATCAACCATCTCCTGCGACCCGGCCACCTGAAGCAGCTCGCCTCGATCCTCGAAGACCCGGAGGCGACCGACAACGACCGCTTCGTTGCTTATGACCTGCTAAAAAACGCCAACATCGCCGCAGGGGGCATCTTGCCGATGTGCCAGGACACCGGCACGGCGATCATAATGGGCAAGAAAGGACGCCGCGTCTGGACCGAAGGTGAGGACTACTCGGCTCTCGCCAAGGGCGTCATGGACGCCTACGAGAAGAAGAACCTGCGCTATTCGCAGCTGGCGCCCATCAAGATGTTCGAGGAAAAGAACACCAAGAACAATCTGCCGGCGCAGATCGACATCTACGAGGAAGGCACCGACACCTACGACTTCCTGTTTGTCGCCAAGGGCGGCGGTTCGGCCAACAAGACCTTCCTCTACCAAGGCACGCCGTCGCTACTGACGCATGACCGGATGATCGACTTCCTTAAGGAGAAGATCCTTACGCTGGGTACGGCAGCCTGTCCCCCCTACCATCTGGCGATCGTAATCGGCGGCACCTCCGCCGAAATGAACCTGAAGACCGTCAAGCTCGCCTCGACGCGCTACCTCGACGATCTGCCGACCGAAGGCTCCGAGAGCGGCCATGCGTTCCGCGACCTCGAGATGGAGAAGGAAATCCACAAGCTGACGCAGCAGATGGGCGTCGGCGCACAATTCGGCGGCAAGTATTTCTGTCATGACGTGCGCGTCATCCGCCTGCCCCGCCACGGCGCATCCCTTCCGATCGGCCTCGGCGTTTCCTGTTCCGCCGACCGCCAGGCGAAGGGCATGATCACCCGCGACGGCATCTTCGTCGAGCAGTTGGAGACGGATCCCTCCAAGTACATGCCAGAGATCGACGAGTCGAAGCTGTCGGACTCCATGGTCCGCATCGATCTCAACCAGCCGATGCCGGCAATCCTGGCCGAACTCAGCAAGCACCCGGTCAAGACCCGCCTCTCCCTGACCGGCACGATCATCGTCGCGCGCGACCTTGCCCACGCCAAGATCCGCGAGCGGCTGGAAAAGGGCGTAGGCATGCCTGACTACATGAAGAACCATCCGGTTTACTACGCCGGCCCGGCCAAGACCCCGGCAGGCTACGCCTCCGGCTCTTTCGGCCCGACGACCGCCGGTCGCATGGACTCCTATGTCGACCAATTCCAGTCCTTCGGTGGTTCCATGGTGATGCTTGCCAAGGGCAACCGCTCCCGCGCCGTGCGCGAAGCCTGCAAGACACATGGCGGCTTCTACCTCGGCTCGATCGGCGGACCGGCTGCCCGCCTCGCGCAAGACTGCATCAAGAAGGTCGAGGTGCTGGAGTATCAGGAACTCGGCATGGAAGCCGTGTGGAAGATCGAGGTGGCAGACTTCCCTGCTTTCATCGTCACCGACGACAAGGGCAACGACTTCTTCCAGGAATTCAACCTCGGCTGATCGGCGTTAATGGATCGCCGCGATCGCGCGATGGTCGACCGCGGCGGTGTCAACCCGATTTGCGAGATCAGCAGCATTGAGGATCTCCTCCGCCTTCACGCTGGCGAGAATGTCGCTGCGAAATACACCGTCGAAGAAACCATCCTGCTGGATCAGCGCGACGGAGCCTGCAATGACTGCAGCAAGGACGATGGGCGAAATGTGACGTGAGGTTTCCATGATCTCTGCCTTCCGTTGGAGCCACGCGGCTCTTTCGGGGAAACATGCGCCTTCTCGCCGATCCGCAATAGAGCGACCGATCGACACCGACTGTCAACAAATTTGAAACAATGTCAAAGCAACTAAAACGACTGGTTGGATTTTTTATTTTGCGCCACTCGCCCATAAGGCGAAATTACCGCAACGCTTCTGCAGCTTCTCAGATAAAAATCAATACGATAAGCAAATAACGCAGAAGAATAGACAAATTTCACATGTAATCATTGGTATATCTTCTCTTAATCATTTCCCAATATTTCTCAGCTATCAAATTAAAGACTGCATTTGACATTCAATTGAGGAGTAGTCGCATGACGACGGCCGCAGCGCCAACGAGGGCGCAGGTTCCCGACGTGGCAGGTCAGATCACGTTTGCCATGCGCTCCATGGGCGTCGCGCCGATCCCTCGGAACTACGAACTCTTTTACGAAGCCTATATCGGCTCCAATCCGGCGCTGACACGAGATCTTGCTGCGCTCGGCAGCCAGGCGACGCAGGAGGAACTGGACGCGCTCGGGGCGCAGTATTTTACGCACAGCCCTGCCCGTGTGTTCGACGACGCGCACGGTCGCATTGCCGCCGAGCTTGAGACGCTGCTGCGCGTGCTGCGCCAGGAGCAAATCTCGCTGGAGAGCTACAACAAGCTGCTTGGCGAAACCTACAAGCGGATCAGCTCGAAGAACCATACGAGCGTAGAGCTTATCGAAAACGCCCTCAGCCTGCTCACGCAGGCAACCGGCGACACCATGGCGCACGGCGAACGCACTGTCGAGAACGTCGTCCAGCGATCGCAGGAAATGGATCAGGTCCGCAAGGAGCTTGACGAATACAAACGTATCGCCAACACAGACTCATTGACACGCCTGTCGAACCGCCGTGCATTCGATGACCGCCTCGCTGCCGTCTACAACAATCCGGCCATGCGGCCCGTCACTGCGCTGGTCCTCGCCGACATCGACAATTTCAAGAAGATCAACGACACCTACGGTCATCCGGTCGGCGACAAGATTCTCGCGACTGTAGCCTCGGTCATCCGCGCCAACGTCCGCCGCGACGTTTTCGTCGCCCGCACAGGCGGCGAGGAGTTCGCCCTGATCATTGAAGGCAACACGGCCGACGAAGTCATGGGGATGGCCGAGCGCATTCGTCGCACGCTGGAAACGACGCCCTTCACGAACTCGCGCACCAGAATAAACTACGGGCCGGTCACGGTATCGGTCGGCGTCTGCATGGCATCTTACGCGGAAGACGCCGGCGAGCTTTACCACAGAGCCGACGTTGCCCTCTACGGCGCAAAGAATTCCGGCCGCAACTGCAGCGTCCTGTTCGAAGACGGTATGCAGAAGGACTTCACGAAGAGCTGGCTGATCTACAAGGGATAGACCCTGGCAAGCAGCGTCGTCGCCTGTTTGTCGATGAGTTTTGATTGCCGCAATCGCCCGTGTCCACTGCAATGGACCGCGATTGGCACGGCCCTTCTTCCCAAGAGGTGGGGCTGCCAACCCTACGCTAAGCCCTACCACATCGTCTTGACGGCACGCTCCGGCCATTCGCGGTCATAGGTTTCGTAGTCGAAATCCCCTGTCGCCGCCTTCAGCATCAAACCGGGCGTTGGCAGGCTCTTCGGATCGATGAAGGTTGCCGGGTTCCACAGCTCGGATCGGATCAGCGCACGAGCGCACTGGAAATAGACCTCGTCGACCGTAATGACGATCACCGTCCGCGGATGCTTTCCGTCCATCACGAAGCTGGACAGGACTGCCTCGTCGTTCGTCACGACACCACGCCCGTTGATACGCATAGTCGTGTTCGAACCGGGAATGAGGAACATCAGCGCCAGGCGCGGATCCCGCACGATGTTGGAGAGCGAATCGACGCGGTTATTGCCGCGCCAGTCAGGCAGATGCAGCGTCCGCTCGTCGATGATGCGCACGACGCCGCCGATATCGCCGCGCGGCGAACAATCGAGCCCCTCGGGTCCCACCGTCGCGAGTGCCACGAAGGGCGACGCCTCGATCATCTCGCGATAGAGCGGCGTCAGATAGTCCGTTACCTTGGCCACGGATGCCTGCGTCAGCCCGCCAGCGTAGATCGCTGCGAGTTCCTCTATCGTTTCAATGATTTTCATGATCGTCCTCCAATGAAAGAACACAAGGGGCAAAACGCCTTCAACTGGCAGCTTTTCCTTGGGTTCGGTTTCGTGTTGATCGACGTTTTCGCCGATCGGCTA
>NZ_AZNV01000074.1:0-17710 GCF_000510625.1 Rhizobium sp. IBUN | reverse complement strand
ATCATTCCGCACACATCTCGAAAGAAACCAGAGCCTGGCTCGATAAACGACCGGCAGGCCGCTTCGAATTTACCTTCACGCCCAAACACGGCTCCTGGCTCAACCTGATCGAGGGCTTCTTCTCCAAGTTCGCCCGCTCCGTCCTGCGCCACATCCGGGTGACCTCAAAACACGAGCTCAAGGAACGCATTATGGCCGGTATCGACGACATCAATCGTCATCCCGTCATCCACACTTGGTCATACAAGCTCGCCGAGGCTGCTTGATATGATTCGAACCACGAAAACGCGCTACTAGGAGGGTCCGGCCACCTGTGAAGGTCGGGCCCTTGCTTCACTACAGTGCCAGCCAACAGGACCGCGTCTATGAACCGGTGAGCGTTCAACGCATCATCGCCCTTGACGCGAAGCTGGCCGCCATTTTCGATCGCATCGATGAAATTTCCGATCAGTGCGCGGTGCATCTCATGGCCGAATGCCATTGGATTTGCACCCCTGCCCTGCTTCCGATCGTTTCGCCACCCACCATTTCCCTGCTGCCATCAATAAAGGCGGTATCCAATCTGTTGTCCGTCAGGACTGCTGTACCTTTCGTACCGATCAATTCGATGCGCTCCGGCAGTCCCGGATAGGCGCAAGTTGTCGCATTGAGCGATCCGATCGCACCACCTTGAAAAGAGAAGGCGGCCGTGACGAGGTTCTCCGTCTCCATCCTGCAAATAGCGGTTGTGCGGACGAATGCGGAAATTGCTGACGGCGTGCCGGCATAGTGCAAAAGCAGGTCGATCGTACCTTGGGTGAGCAGTACCCCACCACCATCGCGCGACATCGTTCCGCGGCCTTCGGCGTCGTAATAGCTTTGCGGTCGCCAGTTGCGGATTGCAGCCGATGCCTCCAGCAGATCGCCCAGGCGCCCGATGCGGCTCCAAGCTTCGTGGTAAGCGGAGCCTGAGGGCAAGGGTTTCCGGTCACCATGATAAAGCGTGCCAAGGGCGTTACCATCAGTCAGGTCGCGGATGCGGCCGGCGTGGCGCGTTCCAGCGTATCGCGCGCCTTTACGAGACCCGGTATGCTGCTGCCGGAAACCGTCGAACGATCATGAAGGCCGCCGAGGCGCTCGGTTATGTTCCCAATCACACGGCCCGGGCAGGGGGAACGCGTCGCCGTTCGCTGCTTCTCGACATGCTGGAGCCCATGCCATACGTGACGTGCGCGGCGTTCTTGAGACCCATCTCGTCTTGAGCAGTACAACCATTGCTGTCGCCTGATCCGTGCCGCAAGACCAGGCCTTGACCCAGATGCCTCAGAATTTGCTAGTGCGCGTGCGTCCCAAGTATCGGCGTCATCATCTTGACGTGCGCGTCGATCCGCTCGAGCACCTTTATCGGAACGACCTCGCGCTCCGGCAGCGACCACCAGGTTTGGTTCACCCGCTCAACGGTTTCGGTCACCGCCTTGAAAACGGCAGCCTCCGGCAAGCGCGCACGGTTAGCGAAGGCCATCCATCGTTGCACGCTCATAACCTCGAAGGAGCGCTCGCCAGCCAGCGACAGCGCCATGGCGTCTGCCGGGATGTAAGGAATGGTCGAGAGTACATCATAGACCGGCGCAAGCTCCGGCTTGTCGCCCGCCCCGCGATAGATCAGTGACCAGTTCTTCAGATGCATGTCGCCATTGCCGGTGACGGCAGCCAAAGCCAGCCGGCGGACGAATTCGAGCGCTGCTGCGGAGGCTGACGCGATCATGATCACTTCGCGAAACCTTACGGATCCAGCATCATCTCGAAGGAAGGTGAACCTGGGCAGGCAAGCTTTCTATTACAGCGGGGATGCATTGGAGCGACATCACGACTGATAAACAGACCAACCTGCCATGAAGCTGACGGCCTGAGCCGCTGTCCCAGCAGCGTATGGCCGCTTGCGAAGCGCTCGGCCGTATCCTATTTTCTTGAAAGAGAAAATGACACGGATGCTGATGGAAATGAGGGCTTTAGCACGAGAACGAACGGAGAGCGCCATGCGGCAAGCCGTATCGGCGGACGCGCGCGCCCTCTACCACGAAGCATTCGCCCTGTATGGCCCACTGTGTTTTTGGTCAACGAGAGAAATGCAGGATCCGACCGTCGCCGACGTGCTCGACGCCGTCGCCCGTCTCAAGCGCAACGGCAATATGACGACGCGACAGTTCGCTGTCCGCCTCGAAGAGGCCTGCCGTGCCGCTTCGTAGAATTCAGCAAGAAGCGATGGCGACTATCGCCGCTAACAGGCACCCCGGCAGTCATATTGCTGGCGGCACTGTCATCAACAGGGATAGTGCCCGGTATTCCGACGATATCGACATTTTCCACGACCTCTTCAGCGAAGACGACCGTGTCAACATGCTGAGAAACACAGTCGAGATCGATGCAAAGTCGTTGATAGCCGCCGGGTTCGAGATCAGATGGGCGACCCGGCACCCCGAGAAATATCAGGCCATCGTAACGAAGGATGGCGAAAGCACTTTGCTCGACTGGGTAATCGACAGCGACTACCGATTTTTCGAGTCCATCCCGGACGACTTATTCGGCTTCAAGCTGCACATGTTCGACTTGGCGACAAACAAGCTTCTTGCGGCCGCCTCCCGCAAGGAGCCGAGAGACGTCCTCGATCTACTTCACCTCCACAAAAACCACTTCCCACTGGGCGCCGCCATCTGGGCAGCTCCGGCCAAGGATCCGGGCTACACTCCGGAAAGCCTCATCGAGCAACTGGGCCGGAATGCGGTCTACCGACAAGACGACTTTGATCGGGTCATGAGTGACGCGACGATTGATGCCCGCGAGGTTGCCATCGCATTCAGGATGATCCTAGCTCAGGCGGCGGAGTTCGTCGGGTCGATGCCTGCTGGCTACGACGAACTCGCCTTCCTTAAGGACGGTCAAATCACACAGCCCGACCCCGCGAGGCTGAGTGAGTATGAATCCCTCCAGGCACGCCGACAGGCTCACTGGCCATCTTCTCCCGAAATCGGTAGTGAGATGATCGCCGCCGATTTGAAGCGCTAGGGTCTATACGGATCACGAGATCAGTGTCACTGCCCCAGCCATTGGTACTCGGCGATCGAAGCCTTTCCGGACTTCTTGTCATACAGACAAATCACGTTCACAATCTTCTTGGACTTCGGGTTCTTCTCGCGGAGAAGAACGGCAATCTTTCCAGTGGCGTTATCGAAAACAACTGGCGCAGTCGCCTCGGGAGAGATCAATCGGATACGCTCTCGCCGCCGGTGGAAACGAGGGAGCGTCAGGGAGGCTGCGACAGTCCGCCATTTCTTCCCTACGCGACCGGACACGCGTCGAAACAACGCGTCGGATCAATCGGCACGCCAGGATCGTAATCCCCATGCTCGCATGAGTTCCAAGGGCGCAGACAGTTCCGACGGCAGGACGTACGCATCAGCTACTCTCTCCTTCTGATTTGAGAACCTTCGCGGCAACCCATGCCCCAGCCCCTGAACGGAATAGAATGACAGCTGCAGACGGTCTCCCCGTTTCCATTCCTCGAGAGTGCCCCATGGCATCTGTTTCGTTCGCCCGACCGCTTTATCCATGTCCACCGCTTCGAGCCACTGCGAGACCAAGGCGCGTCCATTGAGCGGATTCACGACACTATCAGCCGTTCCATGCCATACCGAGATCGGTGGCCATTCTTTCGTGTTTGGCGAAACCCTGCGCACCAGGTCGCCCCACTGCTGAGGCTCTCGCTTGATACCGGACCTCATGCCGCGCATAGCCGATATTGCATCCCTTGCCGCGCCGAACGGCATCCCGGCGAAAATGGCAGCACCAGCGAAAAGATCCGGATACGTGGCGACGAGCGCCGAAGTCATGGCTCCGCCAGCAGATAGGCCCGTAACGTAGACCCTGGACCGATCTACTCGATGGTGGCGGCATGTGTATTCGATCATCTGGCGAACCGACATCAGCTCGCCGCGGTCCCGAGCCACCGCGCTCGGCCGAAACCAATTAAAGCATCGCTGGGGATTGTTCGTCTCGTTCTGCTGAGGATAAAGGAGAACAAAACCCCGCAGTGCAGCGAATTTGGAGAATCCGGCTCCCGTATCCAGGCTTTCGGGCGTCTGCCTGCAGCCATGCAGGACCACGACCAATGGCGGCTTTGCCGGCAATTTGCCGGGTACGAAGAGCTTCATCGTCAACCGTCCTGGATTGCTACCGAACCCGGTCACTTCGCTGAGTTTCGGCTTCGCTGCGACCGGCCTGCGCGATTTTCTGGATACGGTTCGGGTCGGTGTGCGAAGCGCCTTTGCAAGCAGTTTTCGATACATTTTCTGCGATTTAAGCAGCCTGGAGAATGACCTCGGCAGTTTGAATGTCATCTGAAAACGCCCTCCGTCGGCGTCATCGGCGCTCCTCCGCGGCGTGAATTG
Source organism: Rhizobium sp. IBUN (assembly GCF_000510625.1). Lineage (NCBI taxonomy): Bacteria > Pseudomonadati > Pseudomonadota > Alphaproteobacteria > Hyphomicrobiales > Rhizobiaceae > Rhizobium > Rhizobium sp. IBUN. The sequence continues at coordinate 13,286 of NZ_AZNV01000074.1, read as the reverse complement.
GCACCACCGCCGACAGACAAGTGAAGCCAGCCTATTGGATCAAAAGCTCTTTCAGAAGACCGTAACGGACAACTCACCTATGCGTTCGATCCGGTCGTGGCTTTCGACCGTCTGCAATGTCGAGGCCGATGTTTGCGTCCATTTCGTGATCGAGTCTCGGGATTGAAGATCTAGAACGTGGCACTACTTGTTCCCTGTTCGAAGGAGGCGGCAATGCAGGACACCGATTTTCTAATTCTCTCGAGAGCCGTGAGGCAGTGGTATCGGTACTACGACGTAGATCCGGACAAAGAGGCATCCAGGCTTCTTAACCACGCAGCAGTGAAGCTTTTCGACCAGGGCCATCGGTCGGTCGAAGGCATCGCCTCTGTGTTGATCGAGACCTACGTTGGCCCGTGGCCGTCGACAGTGAATGCGTATAGGTCACCTGATCCAATAGGTGGACCTCCGTCCCATTGAAGGTCGCTCACGGCCTGTCGGAGAACCACAGCGCGTAAGGCGCTGTTGTGAGCGCAAAACTGGATGGCGTAACCCCTGCGGTAGCCGGCGCCGCCGGCAGCGACCATTCTGCCGCGCCACCATCAGCGATCAAGACGCGCGTCAGGAAGACGTCGAGTGCCAGCCACCAGGACCGCGTCTATGAACCGGTGAGCGTTCAACGCATCATCGCCGTTGACACGAAGCTGGCCGCCGATTTCGATCGCATCGATGAAATTTCCGATCAGTGCGCGGTGCATCTCATGGCCGAACGCCATCGGATTTGCCCCCGCTCCGCTTCCGATCGTTTCGCCACCCGCCATTTCCCTGGTGCCATCAACAAAGGCTGCATCCAATCTGTTACCCGTCAGGACTGCCGTACCTTTCGTACCGATCAATTCGACGCGCTCCGGCAGTCCGGGATAGGCGCAAGTTGTGGCATTGAGCGATCCGATCGCGCCGCCTTCAAAAGAGAAGGCCGCCGTCACGAGGTCCTCCGTTTCCATCCTGTGAATAGGGGTTGTGCGGACGAATGCGGAAATTGCTGCAGGCGTGCCCGCATAGTTCAGGAGCAGGTCGATCGTGTGAATACCTTGGGTGAGCAACACACCACCGCCATCGCGTGACATCGTTCCGCGGCCTTCGGCGTCGTAATAGCTTTGCGGTCGCCAGTTGCGGATTGCAGCCGATGCCTCCACAAGATCGCCCAGGCGCCCGGACTTAACGATTTCATCGAGTTTGAGCGCCGCTTCGAGAAAGCGGTTTTGCAGTACCACCCCGAGGAGTACGCCGGCGTCTCTTGCCGCCCTTACGGTCGCTTCGGAGCGTTCGAGGGAAATGTCCAAAGGTTTTTCGAGCAGAACATGTTTTCCGGCCGCTGCAGCGCGACGGACGAGTTCCAGGTGACTGCTCGGGGGCGTCAGGATCAGGATCGCCTTAATGGACGGATCCGCGAAGATCGCATCGAGGCTATCGCTCGTCGGGATGGTCGGAAATTGCTCGGCAAAGGCCTTTCGCCGGCCGGACGTCCGGCTGTAGGCAGCCACGCATTCGATACGCTCGGAGAGATCCAGCAGGGAGCGGGCATGATGACCCGCCGCCATACCAAGCCCGACCATCGCGACCCTAGTCTTCGCCATTGCCTCGCTCCTCCTTCGCCTTCGTTCCCAGCCGAGGTCTTCTGTCATGCCCGAAGAGACATAGGCGGCATGGACATCTCGATCTCCTATAGCCGCATGCCTGACGCTGCGTCGAAAAGATGACTGTTTGCCGGCGCAAGCGTCAGATTGAGTACCTCACCGGTCTTGATAGAGAGACGCTCGCGCAGCTGCGCGGAGATCTTCTGACCATCGACGGTGCCTTGGACGAACGTCTCCGAGCCGGTGGGCTCGATATTGGTGACCACGATCGGAATGCCTTGCCCGCCCGGCGCGATCGTGAGGTGTTCGGGACGGATGCCGTAACTGACGGCGCCGCCGCATGCGACCGAAGCCTCATACCCGACAGGCAGATGGATGCCGTTTTCCGTCACGACCGATTGACGGTCCTCACCGATCCTTGCCGACAAGAAATTCATCGACGGCGACCCGATGAAGCTCGCAACGAACGTATTGACCGGCCTGTCATAAAGGTCGAGGGGTGAACCGACCTGCTCGACGATACCGTCGCGCATGACGACGATGCGGTCGGCCATGGTCATAGCCTCGATCTGATCATGTGTGACGTAAACAGTCGTGGTCTTGAAGCGGGCGTGAATATCCTTCAATTCGGCACGCATCTGGACGCGCAGTTTGGCATCGAGATTGGAAAGCGGCTCGTCAAACAGGAAGACCTTGGGATTGCGCACGATCGCACGTCCCATGGCGACACGCTGGCGCTGGCCGCCGGAAAGCTGCTTGGGGTAACGCTGGAGATAGTCGGCAAGACCGAGGATGCGCGCGGCATCGGCCACCCGCCTGGCGATCTCCTCCTTCGAGGTCCTGGCGAGCCGCAGCGAAAAGCCCATGTTCTCGGCAATCGTCATGTGCGGGTAGAGCGCATAATTCTGGAAGACCATGGCAATGTCACGGTTCTTCGGCTCGACATCGTTGATGACGCGGCCATCGATACGGATCGTGCCACCGGTAATCTCTTCGAGCCCCGCAATCATCCGCAGCAAGGTGGACTTGCCGCAGCCTGAAGGCCCGACCAGCACGACGAAGGCGCCGTCGGGCACTTCGACGGAGACACCCTTGATGGTTTCGAAGTCGCCATAGCTCTTGCGGACATTCTGGATTTCAACGGAAGCCATGGGTTTATCCTGAATTTCGAGTTGACGGTTGCAGGCAATCGGCAGCGTGGATGGCCGCAAGCAGGCTAAGACCGGTATGATAACAGGGGTCGAGGTCAGGTGTGGCGGGCACGAAGTCCACCGGCCCGTCCCTGGTCATGGTCTGGTAGGCGATCGGCGGCGTACCGCGCCAGTAATGCTCGAAAAAAGCGGCATGGGCTGCATTCCAAACCCGCAGGCTGCCCGCGCTGCCGGTGCGCGCATGAGCCAGCGCAGCCGCCCGGATCGTTTCCGGGAGCGACCACCAGGGACAATAGGGGCTCTGTGCCTGACCGTTCGCAATCGAGACGGTCAATGCGATACCAGGCTCGACAAAACCCTTGTCGAAAGACGAGATAACGATGCGCTCCAATATCTCGATCAGCGCCGGATCGGCATTGTCATCGAGATAGTCAAACGCGAAGCCGGCGAACTCGATGCCGTGGCCGACATTGCAGAGATCTTCCCCTGGCACATTGCGCAGCAGGCCCGTCGCGGGGTCGAAGTGCCGGTCGATGACATGGGCGATGAAACGATCGGCAAATGCCAGATGAGCCGTATGGCCGAAGCGCTTCAGCATGCCTGCAGCGCCAAGCAGGATCATGCGCGGGCCGAAATCATCGGCCTGGTCGGCGAGACTGTCGAGTGACAGTGGACGACGCTCGTCGATCTGGAAATGTCCGCTCTCAATTGCAGCGATGACCCTGTCGAAATAGGCGAGATGATCGGCAAGGGCAGGCAAACTGTAGCGGCTTGCGGCCGCGACCAGCCCCTTGGCGACGAAGGCGTCTGAATAGGAATAGATCAGAGCCGGCTTCTCTTGCGCAAGGATGCGGTTGGTGCCATCCGCATAAATCGCGTCCATCGCGCGGTCGTAGCAGAAGTAGGCATGGCCGTCCGACATCTGCAAAGCCGCCAGAACATCGTAAAGACGCCGACCGGCAGCATCGAGCTTTTCCGCCAGTGGCGGCAGTTCCCGCTCGAAGAACCCGGCGTGGCCGACCAGTGCTTCCAACCCACGTCCCTGGATCCAGCCATAGGTGTAATCCGGACCGCGCATGCCGTCTTGCCCGCTATAGTCTTTCAGCGTCAGACTGTTTTGCTTTGTATTCAAGAACCCGCCGCCCAGCACGGGTCGCTGCAGCACCCAATAAAGCGTGCCGGCATTGGCCGCGACATAGGTCTTGCGTGCCTCGTCGAAGAAGGCCATTGCCGTTACTCCTTGAGACCGGTGCTGGCGACGCCCTGAACAAAGTTCCTTCGCAGGATGACAAACAGCAGGATGGATGGGATGAGGACGATGGCGGAAGCGGCGCTGAGGCGCCCAAGATCGACGGTAAAGCCGGTCTGGAAGAGCGCAAGGCCCACTTCGATCGTATAGCTCGACCTCGTCGTCGCCACAATGATCGGCCAGGCGAAGGCGGTCCAGGCCTGGAAGAAGGCGAGCACCGCAAGAGCCCCGAGCGCGCCGCGAAGCAGCGGCAGCACAATGCGGAAGAAGATCCAGAACTCACCGGCGCCATCGATGCGCGCGGCCTCCAGAAGCTCGTCCGGGATCGAATGGATGACATTCTGGCGGATGAGAAAGATGCCGAAGCTCATCACCAGGTAACCGAGCAGCAGGCCCCAGACGGAGTTGAGGATACCGAGGCTCTTGGCCTCGAAATAGAGCGGGATCATGTAGACTTCGAACGGCACGATCGCGGTTGCGAGGAACAGCGCGAAGAGGATGTTCATCGTCCGGAAACGGAACTTGCCAAAAACGTAGCCGGCAATCGCCGAGGTCGCGACGATCGCAATTGTCGACATCACCGCGAATGCGATGCTGTTGCCGATCCAGTGGATAAGCGGCGTGTCAGCAAGAACCGTCTTGAAATTGGCGGTCGTCGGGTCGTGCGGTATGACGGTCGGTGGCCAGGCCAGCATTTCCGCAGGCGTCTTGAAGGCATTTGCAACCAGGAAGACGAGCGGCAGCAACATCAGAACCGAGACGATCAACAGGAACATGTCGATCGCAAGGTTGGTCAGCTTTTTCTTTCGGCGCAGGCGCCGTCCCTCTGCCAACTCGTCGGCAGTCGGTTCGACATGGAGCATGGCAAGTTCGACAGTCATGCCCTGCCCCTTTCTCTCAGCATGGAGAACTGGATCAGCGTCAACACCAGGACGATAACGAGCAGCACGACGGCCTCGGAAGCGGCATAGCCGACGCGATAATTGCGGAAACTGTTTTCCAGCATGTCGAGCACGAGCACCCGCACCTGGCGCCCGGGCGCCCCTTGCGCATCGGAAGCAAGCACGAAGGCCTGGGCATAAACGTTGAATCCCGAGACCAGCGTCACGACCGAAACGTAAAGGGTGATTGGCTTCAGCATCGGGATCGACAGGTACCAGAAGCTCTGCGGTCCCGAGGCGCCATCGAGTTTGGCGGCCTCGTAAAGCGAAACCGGCAAGCTCTTGAAGCCGACCAGATAGATCAGCACCGCATAGCCGAGTGCTTGCCAGGAGCACAGCACGATGATGCAGATGACGGAGAGGACCGGATCAAACAGCCAGTTCTGCGCCGGGATGCCGAAGAAGGTCAGCATTGCATTGAGCGGCCCGAGGCGGGCATCGAAGATCCACTTCCAGGCCATTGCGGCCGGGACCAGCGACACGACATGGGGAATAAACACGGCGGTTTCGTAAAACCCGGCCATGCGCGAGCGCGTGCGGTGGAAGATCAGCGCGGCAATGATCAGCGCCATCGGGATGGTCAGGATCAGCACACCGAAGGCAATGATCGTGGTGTTGACCAACGCATCCAGAAACAGGTGATCGCCAGTCAACTCGCGAAAATTGGCAAGCCCGATAAAGGGCTTGTTCTTCGACAGGATGTTCCACTGGAAAAGGCTGAGCCTCAACGTGTCGGCGATCGGATAAAGCCGCACATAGGCAAAGATCGCCAATGTCGGCAGGATCGCGAGGATCGCAAAGAGGAATCGTTTGCGCTTCAGCATTCAGGTGACCTCGTAGACGAGCGGCTTCGCACACGGGGGCGCAAACCCCGACCCTTTGAAGCGCCCGGAACAATGCCATGTTGTCCCGGGCGGGCGATGTTGACGAAAACTGCCCGCGACTATTTCGCAAGCAGGCCTTCGCGGTCGAGGATGGTGTCCACTTCGTCGCTCGTCTTCTTCAGGAAAGCATCGATCTTGGCATCGTCGGTTGCGAGCGACGGATCGGCGAAGGCGACGACGAGCTGGGCGGCGACCCGGGTGAGGATTTCCTCGATCGGGCCGATCGATGGCAGCGTGAAGAACTTGTAGCCTTCGCGATAGTCGACGAAGGCCGCAAAGGCCGGCTGCTTGGAGGTGACCGACGCATAATCGACGCCCGAACGGTTCGGCAGCCAGCCGACATTCTGCAGCAGCCAGACGAGGTTTTCCGGCGAGTTCGCAGCCATGGCGAATTCCCAGCCGAGCTTGGCCGCGTCTTCGTCGCCGACGACATAGAGGTTGGTCGGCAGCGCGATCGATCCCGTCGGAAGCGGCGCCGTCGCATATTTCAGGTCGGGCGCCTTTTGGGCAATGTCGCCGATGACCCAGGATTCGCGAATGAACATCGCGGTCTGCCCGCGCTCGAAGGCATCGGCATCGGCCGGCATTTCCGGCGTTACCGATTTGTCGGTGAAGACAAGGTCCAGATATTGCTTGAGCGCCTTGCGGCCCGCCTCATTGGCGAAATCCGTCTTCCACTTGCCCTCGCCGGCAGGAACAAGAATTGCGCCGCCGTACTGATGCATGTTGGTCCAGAATTTCTCGGCAATGCCCTGGCCGCCCCCCGACAGACGCAAGCTCCAGCCGGAAACGGTCGGCTTGCCCGATCCATCGCGCTGGGTCAGCTTCCTGGCATATTCGGTGTATTCTTCCATGGTCTTCGGCGGCGTGGTCAGGCCGGCGGTCTTGAACATGTCGGTATTGTAGAAAAGCGAGCCCTGCCCGCGAAAGAGTGGAACGCCGTAGACCTTGCCGTCATAGCTGGCGATATCGGTGAAGAACCTATCGAAATTCTTGGGATCCTTGACGAAGGTGGAAATGTCTTCCGGCGCCTCCGGCAGGATGTCGTTTTCAAGGTAGCGGGTGGCGGTTGAGCCCGAGAGTTCGATGACGGTGGCGCCTTCCTGGCCACCGCCGGTCAGGCCGAGCGCCACCCGTTTCTCGTGCTCACGCAGGGCAATCGCCTCCACCTTCACGTCGAGGTCCGGATGACTGGCCTTCATCCCATCGGCGACGTGCTGGTAGAAGGGCGCCATTTCCGGATAGCCGCTCCAGACCGTCAGCGTTTCGGCAGAAGCCGCCGTCATGCCGGCAGTCAACGTGCCGGCAAGGGCTGCGCTCAGGAGCAATACCCGGGTGGAAATCCTGGTCGTGACTGATGCGTTTTTCATATTCTGTTCCCTTGTTGTTATTGACAAAAAGCTCTCATGCAACCGGTTGCGTGTCAAGCTTGCGTGGTCTTTGACGTTTACCTGAACCCCCCATGCATCCTCCTCAATTGTCGATCGCAAGTCCGATCGCGCATCCGGCAAGCGCTTCTGCGGAGCCCGGGGCAAAGCTCATCGGTAGCCCGTAATAGCGGTGCGCCTCATCGACCTCGTAGCCACCGAACCGAAACTCGCTCGCCGGCGGGATGTAGCCCGGATTGTCATCTGCAAAACCGATGACGAAGGCAGGCCTGTCGCGTCCGAGCGCAGCACGGATGGACAGTGCCGTCTCGGCAAAGATTTCTCCTGGCAAGGCGACAACAGGCACACCGCCCCAGTCGAGAACCGTAACGCGCGCGGCAATGGGTTCGGGCACCACTGGCGCAATGGTTTTGGCCCAGTCGGCCCAATAGCCGAGCAGCGCTCTTTGGGCTGGTTCAGCGGTCAGAGCCTCAGTCCGCCAGCGTTGTTCAAGGGCAGCGGCTGTTTCCGTTTCGCGCCGCTCAAAACCAAGCGCGACAGTGCCGTTGCGCGCGCTCGCCCGATCGGACACCGGCTGTTCTTCGGCATGAAGCGCAGCTTCGGCGATCCTGCGGCCGACCTGACCGGCCGTATCGAACGTGCGGTCCTGACTGGCCGAGAGCGTGATCGAGGCATGGGCAGAGTGACCAGTATTGGCGTCACCGACGCAGCCGGTCATGAACAGTGCGACGCCCCCCGGATATGCTTCTTCAAGGGCCCTACGGACGAAATGCGGATAGTCGGCAGTCCAATGGCGATTGTCGGCGCCGAGCACGACCGGATGGCAGGCATAGGCGGTAACAACCGCGATCATCGCGCCGTCCTCGCCGCAGATACGCAGCACCGGCAGGCATGTGTCCACCGGCCCGCCGGGGTGGCGCCTGTTGCGGGCGACCCCCGGGTCGCTGCCCTGCCCGACCGTGATCCGCGCCGGCCTTCGCAGGGAGGCCGCCTTGTCGATCACTGCCACGCAGGCATCTTCCAGTCGCTCCAGATAGGTCAGATCGGCGGCGACGCTCAGCCTCCCCGCCATCGAAACCGGGCCCCCGTGCGTGTGAAGAGCCGCCACCACGATGTTTTCGGCTGGGAGCGCACAGCGCTTGCGGATCCGTGCGCTCATCGCTGCATCGATACCGATGACGTCGGCAACGACAATGGCCGTTTCGCCAATCACCACGGCGCGGACCGTCAAACCATCATGGACGCCCTCGGCCGGCAGGGTCCTGGCCGCAAAGCCGGACATCGGCAAGCCTGGCGTCGGAGTGATATCGACAATGGCAGCACCGGCGCGGATCATCGGCAGAATGCCCTTTCGCCGTGAACCCAGACCTCGCGGACCTGGAGCGCGCGATCGCCCTGCGACCAGTCGAAGCGGATGAGATCGGCCCTCGCACCAAACTCCAGCCCCCCGCGCCCGCCGACGAACCGGCCGGGGTTGCGGGTGGCGAGCAAAAGTGCGTCTGCCAGAGGCAGGCTGGCCATTTCGGCAGCGATTGCGACATTTGCCGAAAGCGGCAGGCTGGCGCCGGCAAGATAGGGAGTGCCGGCGACACCGATCCGACCTTCCGGCGAGACCTCGACAGTGCCGCCGATCGATTGCTCGTAAAGTCCGGCCGGCATGCCGGCGAGCGCCACCATGTCGGAGACGAGGAATGCCCGCTCCATGCCCTTGGCACGCAGCATGGCTTTGAACGTATCGGCCGACAGATGCCAGCCGTCGGCGATGAAGCTGGCCGTCAGGCGATCGTCAGCAAGCTGCGCCCAGATGACGTTCGGATGGCGTGGCAAGATGGCCGCCGCGCCATTGCCAAGATGCGTGGACAGGCTTGCGCCGGCGGCAGCCGCCGCATGGATTTCATCGGGCGTCGCAGCCGTATGGCCGAGTGCGACGAGAATGCCTTTTGCGCTCAGGGCCTTGATATAGTCGATACTGCCTTCCAGCTCCGGCGCCAGTGTCACCATGGTGACGAGACTGCCGGACACCTTCTGCCAGCGCTCAAACTCGGCCATGGAGGGTGGCCGGACATGCGCCAAGGGATGCGCGCCGCGCGGACCGTCCATGCTTGAGATCGATGGGCCTTCGACGTGCACTCCCGGCACCATCTCGGCGATCAGCCGGTGGCCGGCGCGGCTCTTGGCGATCACCTCGAGCGCCTGGAGGATTGCCGATTCCGAGGCCGTGACGAGTGTTGGAAGCCAGGTGGTGACGCCGACGCTCAACAGTTCCTCGCAGAGCGACAGCATGATCTTTTCCGTCACCACGCCGGCATTGAGGTCGAGGCCCCGAAACCCGTTGACCTGCAGGTCGATCAGGCCGCTGGAGAGATAGCTCTTGTCGGTTTTCTCTGCCGGTCGGATCGCGGCTATCGTCCCGTCGAGGATATCGATGCTCATACCCTTTTGGCTGCGAGGATCGATGCCGTCGACGGTGACCATCAGAGCGCCTTCACCCGACCCTGGAAATTTTCAATGAAGCGGGCGTTTGCCTCGTCGCCGCCCGGCGCATTGCCGCTGCGCCAGACAGGCGGCTCGATGCCGCGCTCGGCGAGCCTCGCAACCGTGCGGATGACGAGGCAGTTCAGCGTGAAGGCGTTGGCGAAGGTGGAGACCGCCGCAATGTTTTCGCCCATGCCCGGCACGCGGACAATGGCATCGCCGATCGGCACCTTGCAGTCGATCGCGATGTCGACGATTTCGTGCAGATTCTGCTTTGTCGGGTGGCGGGCTGGATGATTGGGGGAGGTGTTGGCAGCATGCTGGAAAGAGCTGATGCCGATCAGGAAGACGCCGCGCCGGCGCGCTTCCAGCGCCGCATCGATCAATGCGGCATTGATCCCGTAAGCGTTTACCAGGATCAGCAGATCGCCTTCGCCGAGACGCTGATTGGTGATCACCACCTTGCCATAGCCTGGCGTGCGTTCGATCGCCATGGAGCGCAGCGCGCCGTTCGAAAGCAGCGTGCCTTCATCGAGGATGGCGCTGATGTGCATCAGCCCGCCGGCACGGAAGAAGACTTCCTGCGAGGCCAGGTTCGAGTGACCACCCGGCCCGTAAATGTGTATCAGACGATCGACGGCGATCTGATCGGCAAGCTTTGACGCGGCCTGATCGAGCGGCGCCCTCTCCTCGTCCAGCACCCGGCGCATCAGCGCCTGCGTTGCAGCAAAATAATCGGCGCAAAGCGCATCGGCATCAATGGCGTCGGTCTCAGGCATCGGGGTCGGAGTCCCTGTCGATATAGAGGGTGCAGGCCTCATGGTTGCGCAGGATGCTGGCGGGGCAATTGGTGCTGAGTGGCCCATAGAGGGTTTTCGACACCGCATCGCGCTTGACCGCGCCCGGCACGACGCAGAACAGACGACCTGCCCGCAGCAGGCGCGGCACGGTCAACGTGATGGCCCGGTGCGGCACCGATCCAAGGTCGGGAAAGCAATCGTCGTCCACCTGCTGCTGGCGGCAGACCTCGTCCAGCTCGACGATCTTCACGTCCAGAGGATCGTTGAAATCTGCAACCGGCGGATCGTTGAAGGCGATGTGGCCGTTCACACCGATGCCGAGGCAGATCAAGTCGATCGGCGCTTCGTTCAACAGCGAGGAATAGCGCGCGATCTCCGCCTCGGCATCCGGCTCCGGCGTGATACGGTGGACCGCGGCAAACGGCAGCCGCGTGAAGACATGGGCGTCGAGCCAATTGGCAAACCGCGCTGGCGCCGCCGGATCGAGGCCGACATATTCGTCCATATGAAAAGCCGTCACCCGCCGCCAGTCGATGCCTGGCTGAGTGACGAGCGCCGAAAGCATGTCGGCCTGGCTGGGGGCGGCCGCAAACACCATGCGCACGCTCGACTGCCGTGACAAACATCCAACGAGTGCGCCGCCAATATCTGCGGCAGCGGCAGCCCCCATCTCGGCCCGTGTGGCGAAGCTTTCGACCGTCAGCCGGTCGATGACCCGGCTTGCTTGCGGCGACGGACGGTGAGCGGTGGCAGGGTTCAAATTGGTCTCCACGTCAGGACATGGGAACAGGCATCGCACAGCCGCAATGACGCAGGCGTCCAGTCAAGTTCCCTTTGTTCTCGTTGGAGGCAGAATTCCATGCAACCGGTTGCATGTCAAGCGATTGAGTGGCAGTGTGGGCCTGTTGATTGATGCGGCTCCGAACTTCGTGGTAAGCGGAGCCTGAGGGCAAGGGTTTCCGGTCACCATGATAAAGCGTGCCAAGGGCGTTACCATCAGTCAGGTCGCGGATGCGGCCGGCGTGGCGCGTTCCAGTGTGTCGCGCGCCTTCACGAGACCCGGGATGCTGCTGCCGGAAACCGTCGAAAGGATCATGAAGGCCGCCGAGGCACTCGGTTATGTTCCCAATCACACGGCCCGCGCACTCAGCACGGGGCGGCACGGAAATGTCGGCCTCATCGTCCCCGATATCGCCAATCCCTTCTTCCCGCCCCTCATTCAGGCAGCGCAGCTCGAAGCGGACCGCTCCGATTTCTGCATTTTCCTCGGCAATACCGGCGAAAGCCCGAAGCAGGAAGACAAGCTCGTCGGGCGTTTCGCCGGCCAGGTCGAGGGTCTGGTGCTGGCGTCCTCTCGACTTTCGGAAGACCGTATCCGCGCCCATGCCGAAAAGTTGCCACTCGTGCTGATCAATCGCGATATCGCGGGCATTCCCCGTGTCCTCATCGACAGCAGCTCAGGCGTGCGCCAGGCTGTCGAACATCTGGCGAAGCTCGGCCATCGCAGGATCGCTTATGTCAGCGGGCCGGCAAATTCCTGGTCGAACAAGCAGCGACGCGCGGCAATCCGCAGTGCGGCAACACCGGCCGGCATCGAGGTCGAGATCGTGGCGGCAGCCCTGCCAAGCTACGAGTCCGGGCGCAATGTGGTCCAGGCGATCCTTTCGACTGGCGCGACTGCCGCTGTCGCCTTTGACGACGTGACGGCGCAGGGCGTTCTGGCCGGACTGTCCGAAAACCATGTCTCCGTGCCAGCCGATTTCAGCCTCATCGGTTGCGATGACGTGCTTGGCGCCGTCACCTTTCCGGCACTCACCTCGGTTTCGAACCGGTCCGTCGAGGCGGGCCGCGTCGCCGTTTCGCTGCTTCTCGACATGCTGCAGTCCCATGCCATACGTGACGTGCGCTGCGTTCTTGAGACCCATCTCGTCTTGCGCAGTACAACCACTGCTTTCGCCTGATCGCTGCCGCAAGACGAGGCCTTGACCCAGATGCCTCAGAATTTTGCGAGTGCGCGTGCGTCGCAAGTATTGGCGTCATGATCTTGACGTGCGCGTCGATCCGCTCGAGCACCTTTATCGGAACGACCTCGCGCTCCGGCAGCATCCACCAGGTTTGGTTCACCCGCTCAACGGTTTCGCTCACCGCCTTGAAAACGGCAGCCTCCAGCAAGCGCGCAGTATAAGCGAAGGCCATCCATCGTTGCACGCCCACTGCCTTGAAGGAGCGCTCGCCAGCCAGCGATAACGCCATGGGATCTGCCGGGATGTAAGGAATGGTCGAGAGCTTATCTGGTCTCGTCCGAACAGGACTTATCAGGATCACGAGACTCGGCTAAAACAGCGGCGCGTCGTTGCCATCCGGCTAGACTATGCTGTCACCCACGCCGTGCCAGCGACCGTGCGATGTCGACGATATCATCGCGGCCAGCGGTCGGATCTTCTCTATTCCAGGCGATCCCAAGCCCGATCCGGAAGTCGATCCCGCTTACCTTCTTCAGCTCAAAGCCGCGATTGGGAAGATCAAGCGTCCATTCCGGCGCAAAGCCGATGCCAAGCCCGGCAGAGACCAGCGACACCAGCGCATAGGTGTCGTCGCAGCTGAAGGCGATGTTGGCGGTGAGCTCGTATTCGGCGAACTTCTCATTGAAGTAGCGTTCCGAAAACGACAGGTTCTGCCGGTTGAAGGCGATGATCTTCTGAGTGCGCAGATCATTGATGCTGATCTCCTCTTTGGCTACCAGCGGATTGGCATGGCCAACCGCCAGGTAGTAGCGCTCATG
>NZ_AZNV01000073.1:0-18317 GCF_000510625.1 Rhizobium sp. IBUN | reverse complement strand
GTCGAGCGATCCTTTGCCGATGCCAAACAGCTTCATGGCCATCGCTATGCCCGCTTCCGAAGTCTCACCCGCGTCGCATGCCAGTGCCTGTTGGCGGCAGCCGCCCAAAACATCAAGAAGATCGCAATGGCGCTGAAAAGAGCGCCAAAACCGGCCACCGCGTGAGCCAACGCCCCTGCCTCGCCTCCACCAAAACACCGCAGCAAAAATCAAATCGCCAAAAACAAAACCCGCCGAAAATATCGACGGGTTTGTCAGCGGTCTGAGGCGCCTCTCGGCGCCTTTTCTTCGTTTTGGGGTTCGCCAGATCAGGCGGCCGGCAGCCGCGACAGCGGAATGGCGTCCTCGCGCTCGCCGCCGCGCTCCATGGCCATTTCGTCTGCCAACTGACGGATATGCGTGAAGTCGGTCGGTCCCTCGAAAACGGCGCCGCCGAGCCGGATGCCGATCGTCATCGGCGATCCCTCGGCCGAGAACGAGGCTTCCGCGACGCGCCGGCGGATGCGGGTGCCGACGTCCTGGGCGTTTTCGATGGTCGCGCCCGGGAGGAAAACCCCGAGCTCGTTGGTGGCGAGGCGCGCAACCAGGTCACCCTTTCGCACCGACGACTGGATGATCGCGGCGAGCGACTGCATGACGGTGTCCGCCCATTGCGGGCCATAGCGCCTGCTGATGTCGTCAAGCGTATCGATGACGACGGCGATCATCACGCCGCCGGCGTCGGTGGCGATTCGCTTGCGCCGGTCGATGTAGTGTTCGACGGCCGCGGCAAAGGCTGTACCGTTCAGCGTCTTGGTTACGGCATCGTGGCGCGCAGTATAGTTAATCGTTTCCTGTAGTTTTTTGAGGTCGCCAATTTTGAGCTGCAAGATCAATAGCAGCGGAAATGCAACAAGAAGCGAAATTAAACCTGCGCCGACAAATCCCACCAAAAATGGTCGATCCGGTACGAGAAGGTTTAAGATAAGTAAAACGCCGACGGATCCAGCCACGTAGCAGACAGCACCGAGGGTTGCGATCCGAAGAGCTGAAACGATTGTGGCGGAAGAGTAACGCTGGCTAAAATTCATCGCGGGTCATGTCCGTTTGAAAGTAATGCCAGATAAACAGGTTCGGGCAAAGCCCCCGTTAAAAAATCCTGTAAAATTCTCGCTTTAGGCAGTTGTCCACTGGGATTAACTGTCTTGGCAGGAATGTCGGAAGCTGCGATTGGAATGTGGAAAGATTGGTGTTACTTCTTTGCCAAAGAAAATCTTTGGTATACGGGTACGCCGAGTGAATCTTTGATGTTGAGGGGCATCGAACTTGTTTAAGAGCAAAAGAATTTTTGCAGCATTGTCTGCGACGGTTGCTTTGAGTTTTTCGTTTTATGCTGATGCCAATGCAATGTCTCTGCAGCAGGCCATCGAAAAGACGATGAAAACGAACCCGCAGATCTTGCAGGCTGCGAAGGATAGAGAAGCTATCGAGTTTGAACTACGCCAAGCGCGCGGTTTATACTTGCCATCCGTAGATTTGGAGAGCGGGATCGGGCGCCGTCGCTTGTCGAATGAAAGCTCCGGCTCGCTAAGAGATGATCATGACTATCTGTCGCCGGGCGATGTTGGTCTGACGATCTCGCAGACACTCTACGATGGCGGCAGCCGCCGCGCCCAGGTCGAACAGCAGGCTTCGCGCGTCGATGGTGCGTCCTTTCGAGTTCTCGAACGGTCTGAGTCGCTCGCCCTCGAAGTGACGCAGGACTATCTGGAATACATGCTCCAGAACCAGATCGTTGCTGCCGCCAAGCAGAACGTTGCGTTCCATACGCAGATGGTCGGCGACATCGACGAGAGCATCAAGGGCGGCGCCCTGACGGATGCTGACCGCCTTCAGGGCAGCGAACGTCTGCAGGCCGCCAAGGCCCGGCTGCGCGAAGCGCTCGAAGAGCTTGAGCAGACGAAAATCCGCTTCCTTCAGGTCGTCGGCGAGCCGATCACCAATGCGCAGACGCCGCCGTCCGTTGGCAAGTACGTCCCGAAGACGCTAAACGATGCGGTCTTCGTCGCCGCCAAGAACAGCCCGCGCATCTATTCGGCCAATGCCGACGTCGATGCTGCCGATGCCGGCGTTCGTGGTGCGCGCGCCAACTACCTGCCGAAGGTCAATCTCGAAGGCTCTGCCCGCGTCGGCAACGACATCGATGGCGACGAAGGCAACACCAACGACTATCAGGTCCGCGTCGTTGCCCGCTGGAACCTCTATCGCGGCGGCATCGACGTTGCGCGCGAACAGGAGCAGATCCGTCGTGCCGGCGAGCAGCGCTACAATCTCGCCCAGGTTCAGCGCGAGGTCTCGGAGTCGGTGCGTTCCGCCTGGAACGAGCGCGTCAGCCGCGGCGAGCTGTCCGGAATCCTCAACAAGCAGGCCTCGATCAACAACCAACTCGTCGGTTCCTACCGCGAGCAGTTCAAGGTTGGCCAGCGCTCGCTGCTCGATGTGCTCGATGCGCAGAACACGAAGTTCAACACTCAGGTTCTCGCTGATACCGCGCGCGTTGCATCGCAGTTTGCCGAGTACAAGATCCTGGCGGCGTCGGGCAATCTGCTTCAGACGATGAAGCTGAAGCCGGTCGAACAGTCCAAACCTTATGCGCGGGAAGAGTTTGTTGTCCCCGCGGGCGTCGCTAATCCTGGATATGTCGAGCTTGATTCACATCAGAAGGCCGGTATGCCCCTGGACCTCCTAGCGCCAATTCGACAGCAGTAGTCGACGTGGCCATGGAACAATGCTGAACGTAGCGCTCGGGACCTCCAGCAGCACACCGCTGCAGACATTCAAATCCGCATTCAAATCCGTGGCTGCGTTCTATGGCCGACCAAGCTCGGACACGGTCCTCTTCTCCGGTCTTCCGGATGAGGTGACCGAGTCGCTTGAGATCGATGATATCGAGCGCATGGCCGAGCGCATCGGCCTGCAGGTGATCAAGCACCAGGAGCGCGAGTGCCGCCAGAGCAATTTCGATTGCCCGGCGATCGTCGCGTTTGCCGACGGCAGCGTGTTGCCGCTGCTCGAGGTCGCCGAGGACGGCTCCTATGTCACTGATATCGTTCCGATTGCCGGCAACGCGATCCGTCTGACGCGGGAAGAATTCCTGGCGCTGAAGCCGCAACTGGCCTTTGCCTTTACGCTTTACTATCAGAACGCCTCGGAAGAGGCGCTGGTCGGCAATGCCGTCGAGATCGAGAAGCGGCACTGGCTGGCAACGACGCTTGCGCCTTACTGGCGCACCTATGTCCGCGTCATGGTCGCGGCACTCTTCATCAATCTGATCGCGCTCGGCTCGCCGCTCTTTACGATGAACGTCTATGACCGGGTGCTGCCGAACAAGGCGATCCCGACGCTCTGGGTTCTGGCCGCGGGTATCTCGCTTGCCTATGTCTTCGATTTCCTGCTGAAGACCGCTCGCTCGTCGCTGATCGACTATGCCGGGCGCAAGGCGGATCTGCGCCTGTCGCAGCTGCTGTTCGACAAGGTGCTGAATTCGACGCTCGCCTCGCGGCCGATGTCGACGGGCGAATATGCCAACCGCGTGACGCAGTATGAATTCGTTCGCGAGTTCTTCACGTCGAACACCATCGGCGTCCTGATCGACAGCCTGTTCGTCTTCATTTTCCTCGGCGTCATTTATCTGATCTCCGGCTGGCTCGTCGTCATCCCGGCGGTCGCCTTCGTCCTGTCGGTTGCGATCGGCTTGTGGGCGCAGGCCGCGATCGGCAAGCGCATGGCGACGGCCGCCAACGAGGCGTCGCGTCGCCAGTCTCTGCTGGTGGAAACGATCTCGACGATCGAAACGCTGAAGAGCCTGCGCGCCGAAGCCACCATGCTGCGCCGCTGGCAGGAACTGACAAAGTATTCGAGCCGCACCAGCGAGGATATCAAGCACATCTCGACGAACGCCATCAACATGACGATGTTCATCCAGCAGATGGTGAGCGTCCTGATCGTGATTGCCGGCACCTACGAGTTCTCCGAAGGCCGCATTGCCATGGGCGCGATCGTCGCGACGGTCATGCTGGCAAGCCGCGCCGGCGCGCCGCTCGGCCAGATCGCCATGACGCTGGCGCGGTTCCGTCAGGCGACCATGTCGCTTCGCATTCTCGACAAGATCATGGAGCAGCCCGACGACCGTCCGTCCACGGTCGGCTTCGTCAATCGCGAGATCACCCGCGGCGCTTTCAGCTTCCAGGATGTGTCTTTCCAGTATCCGGGATCGGACTATCCCGTCATCAACAAGCTGTCCTTTACCGTGAAGCCCGGCGAGCGCGTCGGCATCATCGGCCGCATCGGCTCGGGCAAGACGACGCTCGGCCGCTTGCTTGACGGGCTCTTTTCTCCCTCGGGCGGCCGCGTGCTGATCGATGGCGTCGATATCCGCCAGTACCACATGGCCGAGGTTCGCTCGGCGGTCGCCGTGGCCGGCCAGTCGTCCGATCTCTTCTCGGGAACCGTCAAGGAAAACCTGCTGATCGGACGCGCCGACGCGACCGACGAGGAGCTGCTCGAGGTCGCCCGCATGACCGGTGTCGACGAGTTCGTCGGCAATCATCCTCGCGGCTTCGACATGCCCGTCGGCGAACGTGGCACCAACCTGTCGAGCGGCCAGAAGCAGGCGCTGACGATTGCGCGTCTGCTGCTGACGAAGCCGAAGATCGTGTTTCTCGACGAGCCGTCGGGCGCCATGGATCTGGCGACCGAGCGTAACCTGATTGCGCGCCTGTCGAAGGCGATCAGCCGTGATACGACGCTTTTGATCGCCACCCACCGCTACAGCATGCTTGAGCTCGTCGATCGCCTGATCGTCATCGACAAGGGCCGCATCATTGCCGACGGTCCGAAAGGTGCGGTCATCGAGGCCATGCAGCGCAAACCGGCAGGGGCGCAGTCATGAGCCTCAGCAATCGCCACGACAATCCTCCGCTTCTCGCCCGCGGCATTCTGGCACTGGTGGCCCTGGTTATTGCGAGCTTCGTCGCCTGGGCGGCGATTGCCGACATCAACGAGATCGCCCGCGGCGAAGGCAAGGTCATTCCGGTCTCGAAGACGCAGATCATCCAGTCCTCGGAGCCCGGTGTCGTCCAGCAGATCGCCGTCGTCCTCGGTCAGGTCGTTCGCAAGGGGCAGCTGCTCGTCCAGCTCGACAATACGACGACGACCTCCACCCTCGGTGAATCCGTTGCCAAGGCGCGTGCTCTGGGTGCCAAGGTGGCTCGATTGAAGCTCGAGGAGGCGGGCCAATACGACGCCGCGTTCGTCTGCCCCGAAGAAATCATGTCGGTCGCCAAGGACGTCTGCAGCAACGAGGAGAAGCTTTTCGCCGCCGATCGTGCCAGCTACCAGAACAAGCTCGGAGTCCTGCAGGAGCGCGTGCGCCAGCGCGAGAACGAGCTCAGTGAAGCCCACGCCAACATCGATCGCCTGGAGCAGAACATCGAAGGCGCCCAGCGCCAGTACGATCTCATTTTCCCTCTGGCGCAGAAGAAGCTGGTGGCGCAGACGGAAGTGCTGAAGACCGAGCGTGATCTTACCGACCAGAAGGGCCAGCTCAAGGTTTACCAGGAAAGCATCGACCGCCTGCAGGCTGCCGTGCAGGAAGCCAAGCTGCAGCTCGGCGATCTTGCCCTCGAACTGCGCCAGCAGGCGCTGACGGACAAGGCGCAGGCGCTGGCCGAACTTTCGGTCGTCGACGAGACCATCCGCGGCGCGTCCGACCGCGTCAAGCGCACCGACATCCGCTCGCCGGTCGACGGCATCGTCAATACGCTGGAGGTCAACACCATCGGCGCCTATGTCGACCCGGGCCGTGTCATCGCCGGCATCGTTCCGACCGCTGATACGCTGCTGGTAGAAGCCAAGATTTCGCCGCGCGACGTCGCCTTCGTGCGCCGCGGCCAGCCTGCCGTCGTCAAGGTCACCGCTTACGACTTCTCGATCTTCGGCGGCCTTGAGGGCGTCGTCGAGAATATCTCCGCAGACAGTCTCGTGG
This sequence comes from Rhizobium sp. IBUN, assembly GCF_000510625.1. Lineage (NCBI taxonomy): Bacteria > Pseudomonadati > Pseudomonadota > Alphaproteobacteria > Hyphomicrobiales > Rhizobiaceae > Rhizobium > Rhizobium sp. IBUN. The sequence goes on along the minus strand of NZ_AZNV01000073.1, from coordinate 12,292 downwards.
AGAAGGAAAAGGGCGAGACCTACTATCTCGTACAGGTCAAGACCGACAAGTCCGCGCTGGAGCGCAACGGCAAGTCCTATCCGATCATCCCCGGCATGGTTGCCTCGGTCGAGATCATGACCGGCAACAAGACCGTGCTGAGCTACCTGATGAAGCCGATCAACAAGGCGCGCAGCGAAGCGCTGACGGAGCGATAGGATGCTGATCGTCAAGCCAGGCAGCAACGCACTCACTGAACTCGAGCCGATCGAGGAGCCTTTGCCGGCCATCGGCGCCGATGAGATCGAGCCGCGCTTCCGGGCGGTCGTCGGTCGAGGCGGCGAGCGCCGCGGTATCCGCCTCGAGCGGATCTACTGGGATGGCCTCGGCCGCATGTCGTCTGCCGGCAAGATGAGCACGGCCGACCTCGTGCACTATACGGCCTCGCAGATGCCGGAGTCCGGCAACCTCGCCTCGCTGCTGCGTGTGCTCAGCTTCAAGTGGGCGCTGCGCAGGCTGGATACCGTCGAAGACGCCTCGTCCATGGCAAACGTCAACGCCATCATCCAGGCGTCGCCATCGCCGACGATTCTGCTGACGCAGGAAAAGAAGATCCAGCTCTTCAACGATCCCTTCCTGACCATGCTGCGCCAGCGGCTCCCGCTTGGCGATGCGGCGCAGTTGACGAAGAGCTTGCGCTTTTCGATCGATACGCAGATCGATGAGGCGATCGCCACGCTCTATCGCAACAGGGGCAAGACGCTGAACACCGGCTTCACCATTGCCGTCGGCTCGGCCTCGATGAAGGGCCAGATTAATCTGGCTCTCGCGCCAACGCACGAGAAGCCGATGCTGATCGGCTACGTCTCGCGTTACTGACCAGCAAATCTCAGACATGAAAAAGGCGACTGAGGTTCAGCCGCCTTTTCCCTGCATCTTGCCGGCGATTTTCAGAACGTCGTGCCTTCGCCTGGAGCGACCTTTTCGAGTGGCAATGCCGAGGCAACCTGCTTGGCGCCGGTGCGTGTTCCGTGCAGGTAGCCCTTGCCATCCGCGATCGAGTAGAGCGGCACATAGTCGGGCAGCCTGGTATCCAGTAGAACCTCGTCACGCATGTTGTCGAGAATGAAGCGGTTGCCGTTCACCGCGACAGAAAGCACCGCGTGGTAGAAGTGGCGCTTCTGATCGAACAGGACAATGACGGACATGTCCTTGAGCTCGACGCCTTCGGCGTGCAGCGCGGCCATCTTCAGGATCGCGAAGTCCTCGCAATCGCCCTGCTGGCGTGAGAGCGTTTCGGTGGGCGTCGCCCAGTAGTCGGCCACCTTGTAGGTGTCGATGTCGCGGCTATAGCGGATCGTGTGATTGATCGTGATGTTGACCGCGTTCAGCTTGTCGCGGATCGAGGACTGCAACGTCTTGCTGAAGGCAACCTTGATCGCGGTCGCGGCCTCCGAGCACTTACCTGCGCTGCAGTCAATGGCTGTCCCATCGGTTATTTCCGACAGGGACGGTTCGAGCTTCTTCAGGGCAGCCAGTCGTTTGAACGGAATGGCGACCGTCCCGAAAGCGGCGCTGCCCCCCGGCGCGGCGATCGCCGGCCGTGCGACTGGCTGCGTCGGGGCGACGCTCTCGTTCACCCAGCCTGCCGGCTCGGGCTGCAGTGAGCGCGTCAGCGCGGCAACGTCGATGGTTCCGATGCTTTTCGTCGCCAGCGCGAGGAGGTTGGCGACGCTGCCGAGCGTCAATGCGCGGGCTGTATCGGCCGCCAGGTCAACGGAGTAGATCGCGCCTGACATTTGCGAAGACGGCAATATGGATGCCGCCGAAATATTCGGTGCAAATGCGGCTGAAAATGCAGACAAAGTAAAAGCAGCGATGTTGCTTGTTTTTATACTGCGCTTCATGGATCGCGGTCTCTCGTTGGTTGCGAGAAACGTACAAAACATCTATAAAAATCAGGTATTTAAGCATAGATAAGGTTTGGATAAATTATCCGTTCAAAAGAACATAAAAGTTTAGTGTGCCCGTCAACCAAGTTTGGGCGAAGGGTTTGCTTTCCGGTGTTGCCTGTGCAGATATGAAATCCTGTCAAACGGCCGGAAAAGGCCGCGATTGCGAGTAGTGGGGGAACAGGTGACAGTGCAGTCAATCGAGCCGGTGCAAGGCTCGCATGGTTTACGCTCGACACGGCAAGTGTCGCCTTCGGAAGGCTCCGGTCCCCTCAAACTCATCAAATCCGTTCTCGCAATGTCGATCGTCGTCGCCTGCGGCGTGGTCTCGGGCTGCCAGTCCGACGTCGATGGCATCGCCAAGAACGTGAAGACCAACGACATCAAGGCACCTTCGAGCGAAGTCGAGGAAAACTTCGGAGAAACGGGAGCGGAGATCACGCTGCTGCTCCCAAAAGGCACGACCGGCATCTATGAGGGTGCTGCGCGTGACATGCGCGACGGTGCCGGCCTCGGCGTCGGCGAACTCGGCGGCAACCAGGTCTTCGTGAAGGTTGTCGACGTGGCCTCCGGCGCTCCGGCCGCCGCGACTGCCGTCAGTGAGGCGAGGGCGCGCGGTTCCGTTATGCTCGTCAGCTACGCATCGCCTGCCGTCACATCAGCTATCGCTGCGGTCCCGGCTGACCAGCGGCCGGCTTTGCTCAATCTGGGCGTGCCGGTTCCGCCCACATCGGGCAATGTCTACAACTTCGTTTCCGATGAGATCGACAGCGCCATTGAAGGCGTGCAGGCAGCCTCTGCCAGCGGCCACAAGAAGGTGCTGGTTTTCGCCCAAAGCGATTTTCCGGCTGCTGACGAGGCCCGGTTGGCAGGCGCCATCCAGGCCGGCGGCGGCACGTATCTCGGCCTTGCCCGCTACGATCTGACGGACGCTGCCGCCGCTGATGCGGTCAAGAGGGCGGGCGCCAACCTGCAGAATGCCGAGACCGTGCTCGTTCTCGGGAAAACGGTGATCACCACGACCATCGCCGGCGCCGTGAAGGCCAGCGGCAAGACGAACGTCACCTTCGTCGGCACAAGCGCCTGGCCACCGCAAACGTATACGGATCCCTCGGTGGCAGGCACGCTGATTGCCATGGTCGAGCCCGAAGGCGCGACGATGATCGCCGAGCGCTACCAGCGGCACTACAAGCGCGCACTCTCCACCGACGCGGCTTACGGCTACGATGCTGTTGCCGTTGCCTCGGGCATTGTCCGGACAAAGGGACCGGAGGGAATGAACGCACAGAACCTGACCAGCAAGGTCGGCTTCCGCGGCGTGACCGGCCTCTTCAGGCTGACGCCGGCGGGTACCGTGGAGCGCAAGATGAGCCTTTATTCCCTTAACGGCGGCAAGCTCAGCCTGCTCGGTGCCACGCCGGCCTCTTTCTGATAACCCACACACTTGGACATCGGACCGTATGCCGCCTTCACCAAGCGCCGTGCTAAGCGCTTAGAGACCTGGCCGGCAGGTGCTTCGCCCGGCAAACGGAGGGGTAGTTGCCGCGCCGCCATTGTCTCCTGCCAATCAGGAGTCAGACACGAATTCACGTCAACGGCCAGGCAGCATTCCTTTTGCTCTCACTTGGCGGCCTTGTCGGTGCCAAGTAGGTAGCCTCCGTCCCAGTGATAGATCTGCTTGTCGTCGACCGTGACCTTGACGACCGCCTGGAAACCGGCGAGCGTCCCGCTGCCGGCATGAAACGCACAGGTTCCTTGCATTGGGCTGGCGGTGTCGTAGGTGACGCAGTACCCGACCGCCGTGTCTCCGTTTCCGACGGCAATAACAGCCGTGCTACTGCCGAAAAGGGGACTGCCGGTCACCGGCCCATAGTACAAGATCTTGGTACCCGCCGGGATCGCCGCCAGATTCGATTCCGTAATCGTGCAGAAGCTCGGAGTCTCGCCGGTGTACTGGCTACATTCCTTAGAGATCTTGAGTGGTTGCATAGAGGGCGCCGCATGCGCCACGGACGCTAGTACCAGGATGGCACCAGCCGACAGGATCAATAATCTGCTCATTGCCTAGTCCCCCAGTCGAATGGTGTCGAGAACTCTACTCTCTATCGCCTCTCCTCGCAATTCGCTGCTTGGGTCCAGGGAGCGCCGTCCGCGACGCCGCCGACTTGCATGAGTCCGGACCCTAAGGCCGTGCAGCCGCAAAGAAGGGCTCCGGACTCTCCACTTCGATCAGCCGCCGGCGCTCGATCTGCCAGAACCGGTTGCCGATGGCACGCACGAAGCTGCGGTCGTGGGAAACAACAAGGCAGCTCGCCTGGTGGGCCATGAGTTCGCCCTCCAGCGCTTCCTGCCCGTCGATATCGAGGTGGTTGGTCGGCTCGTCGAGCAGATAGAAGTTCGGCTCCGCCAGCCGCAAAACCAGCATGCCGAGCCGCGCCTTCTGCCCGCCCGACAGCCGCCCGACCGGACGCGACTGCATGTCGATGGTCATGCCGGCCCCCGCGAGCAGCGCCCGCGCCCGCTGGTCGCCAACGTCGAAGCGGCGGATGATCGTCTCCATCGGCGTATCGCTGTCCTTCAAGTCGGCCAGCGCCTGGTCACTATAGCCGAGCACCAGCGAAGGGGTGGCCTTGATGCCGTCCTGCGCCGTCTCCGGATGGCCGATTGCCTTTCGCAGCATCGCGATCAGCCGTGATTTGCCGGCGCCGTTCTCCCCGAGCAATACGATCCGGTCACCCTGGCAGATGAACTGCCGCCCGGTCCGGAAGAGTGTCGTGCCTTCAGGGGTACGGACCTCCGCTTCGTCGAGTGTCACAAGCACCTTGGCATGCGTGCCGCGGTTGGCGAGCTTGATCGCACCGGCCGATCGCTCGAGATGGGCGGGCTTGGCCGCATCCTCGAGCTTGTCGGCGCGTTGCTTCAGCTGCTTTGTCTTGACAACCAGCAGGTCGCTGCCGGAGTTGATGCCGATATTGTTGAGTTTCGCCGCTTGCTTGCGCAATTGCTCGGCAGTCTTCATGTCGCGTTCGTAGCGTCTCCTGTCGGCCGCGTCCGCCTCATCAAGCGCTGCCCGCGCCCGGCTGTAGGGCAGGGAGAAGACCTGCGACTGCTCCGGCCGCAGGAACAGCGTACGATTGGTGACTGCATCGAGAAAGGCACGGTCGTGGCTGGAGATGATCACAGGCACATCGCGGGGCAGGGCGTTCAACCAATCCTCAAGCGCCGCGATCTTGCCGAGATCGAGGTGGTTGGTCGGCTCGTCGAGCAGCAGCGCGTCGGGCTCCATCACCCAGGTGCGCGCCAGCATCGCCAGCCGCTGCCAGCCGCCGCTGAGCTGCCTGACCGGGCGGCTGCGCAAGGCTTCGGGCACGTCCAGCGAATCCAGCACGATGTCCACGCGCCAGCTTTCGTTCGCCTGCTGATCGGCAGGCAGCGCCTGAAGGACAGCATCGTGGAACGGCACGTCAAGCAGCTTGGCTGGCACCTCCTGTTCGACATAGCCGATCGTCAGCCCGCGCGAGCGCGTGATGTCGCCGTGGGTTGCCTCGAGCGCTCCCGAAATGCAGCGGAGCAGTGTGGACTTGCCGCGGCCGTTGGCGGCGACGAGCCCCAGGCGGTCGCCGGCATTGATGACGAGGTCAAGCTTGGCAAAAACCGGTGCGCTGAGGGTGACGCCGAGATTGCGGATATTGATAAGGGTCATGATCTTGCTCTGGTCTTGCCGAGCGATCACACGGGCGAGGGCATGCAGCCTTCATCGCGTGCGTGTGCTTCGAGCTCGGTGGATGAGTATTGCAGACGGGCGAATGCCCAAACTGCTGCCACGAGGGGCAGACCAGGGAAGAGAGTTTGTGAGAAACGGTCTCTGGTCAGCCCTGCAAACGCATTTGCAGGGCGTTGACGGGGCCACGTTGCCGGTTGAACCGGAAATAGAAATTTTGCACGCGACCCTCCTTTCTCTTTGAGCGCATTGGAGAAATAGCATTGCTAACCCAGGAATGCAACCAAAGCGCTTGTGCTGCGCGGTCGCGCTCCCGAACTTGCATTGGGCAGCGTGGTTGCTGTAAGCGGCTCGACAGGTATTCTTAAAATTCCAGGAGAGACGCCATGGCAGGCGGTGACGACGATTACGTTTATGATGAAGTGACGGGCGAATGGCGTCCGGCTTCGGAAATGGCTGCCGCGGCCGCACAGGCCGCTGAGGTTCGGGATGCTGCCGGAAACGTCCTGAAGGACGGCGATTCCGTCGCCCTCATCAAGGACCTGAAGGTGAAGGGGGCCAATCAGACCCTGAAGCAGGGTACGGTTATCCGATCGATCCGTTTGACGGATAACCCGGAAGAGATCGACTGTCGCCACGACACCATCAAGGGCCTTGTCTTGCGTACGGAGTTCGTCCGCAAGCGTTGAGCGCGTGACGGGCAGAAGATTTCGCGGGGCGGAACGAGGGCGATAGCCCCCTTCCGCTCAGCGCTTCAAACTTCCGAGGATGCCGCGCACCAGGGCCCGGCCGACCTGTGTCGCCACCGTACGGGCCACGCTCTTCATCGCCGCTTCCACGACCGTTTCGCGCTGGTAGCCGGAGGAGCGGGCGCGGCCCTGGCTCTTGGCCTGCGGTTCGGTCTCATCATCGCCGAAGCCCGGCAGTGTCCAGCGGCCCGAGGCGCTGCCCTCGGTCGGCTCGGTCGGCTGCACCTGCTTGGCTGCATCGGAGTCGGATGCCTTCTTGGCGCGCGCCGCCAGAATCTCGAAGGCGGATTCACGATCGAGATCTTCGTCGTAGACCCCGAGCACCGGGCTCTTATCCATGACCTGCTGGCGCTCCGGATCGGTCAACGGGCCGACGCGTCCGGACGGCGGGCGCACCAGCGTCCGCTCGACGATCGAGGGTGAGCCCTTCGCCTCCAGTGTCGACACCAGCGCTTCGCCAGTGCCGAGCGTAGTGATGACGGTGGCGCAGTCGAAGGCAGGGTTGGGACGGAAGGTGTCCGCCGCTGTCCTCACAGCCTTCTGCTCGCGCGGCGAATAGGCGCGCAGCGCATGTTGCACCCGGTTGCCGAGCTGCGCGAGGACGGTTTCCGGCACATCGAGCGGGTTCTGCGTCACGAAATAGACGCCGACCCCCTTCGAGCGGATAAGGCGCACGACTTGTTCGACGCGCTCGATCAGCACCTTCGGCGCGTCGTTGAAGAGCAGGTGCGCCTCGTCGAAGAAGAAGACGAGGTTCGGCTTCTCCGGGTCGCCCACCTCCGGCAGCTCCTCGAAGAGCTCGGACAGCAGCCACAGCAGGAAGGTCGCGTAGAGCCGCGGGTTCATCATCAGCTTGTCGGCGGCGAGCACGGAAATCTGGCCATAGCCGCGGTTGTTGGTCCGCATGATGTCGGTGATCTTGAGCGCCGGTTCGCCGAAGAAGTGTTCGGCGCCCTGCTGTTCCAGCACAAGGAGGCCACGCTGGATCGAGGCAACCGACGCCTTCGAGATCAGGCCGAACTGGCTGGAGAGCTCGGTTGCGTTCTCCGCCATGTAGTTCAGCAGAGAGGAGAAGTCCTTGAGGTCGAGCAGGGGGAGGCCGCCCTGGTCGGCGAGCTTGAAGGCGATGTTGATGACGCCCTCCTGCGGCTCGGAGGCGTCCATCAGCCGCGCGAGCAGCAGCGGTCCCATTTCGGCAATGGTGGTGCGGACGCGGTGGCCCTTCGCACCGAAGAGATCCCAGAAGATGACCGGGAACTGGTCGAATTCGTAATCGTCGAAGCCGATCTGCTCGGCGCGCTTGGTCAGAAAATCCTTTGGTTCGCCTTTTGCCGCGATACCGGAGAGGTCGCCCTTGATGTCGGCGCAGAAGACCGGCACGCCAGCCCTCGAAAAGCCCTCGGCCAGCACCTGCAGCGTCACCGTCTTGCCGGTGCCGGTTGCGCCCGTTACCAGGCCGTGGCGATTTCCGAATTTCAGGTCGAGATATTCCGGCTTGTTGATGCTGTCATCCGGATTGCGGCTGACGCCGACGAAAATCTTGCCATCCTCGAGCATTTCGAAAATTCTCCCTGCGGCTGTCGGCGCCGATTGCGTCAAAATGCGGAGCGTCGTTTCCGCATGGTCATTGTAATATCGCTTCCCTGTTATAAGCAGGGAGCCCGATGCGGACAACTGTCTGCATTAAAAGGAAAAGTAGGATAAAGCCTGCTTTTGCGGCAGGCGGCTTGAGTTGCCCGGAAAGTTCGACTAACGTTGACGTTAACGTCAAAAATAGGAGGCTGACAATGAATGAAATCGTAGACCAGATCGCCGCGCGTGTGGGCATCACTCCGGAACTGGCCGAAAAGGCGGTGGGCATGATGCTCGGCTTCCTGCAGCGCGAGGCGGCAGACGGTCCGGTCGCCAAGATGATCGAAGCCATTCCGGGCGCGTCCGACCTCGTTGCCAAGTACAATGGCGAAGGCGCGAGTGGCGGCGGCGGGATCCTCGGCAGCATCATGGGCGCGCTCGGCGGCGGCGGCATCATGGCGCTCGGCCAGCAGCTGATGTCGGAAGGCCTTGGCATGGGCGAGATCACCACGCTCGCCAAGGAAACCATCGCGATTGCCGAGCAGCACGCGGGCAAGGAAGTCGTGGACGAGGTTGTCGGCTCGGTTCCGGGCCTCAGCCAGTTCGTCTAAGCGGCAAGAGAAGACTTTCGGCGGGCGGGGCTTGTTCCCGCCCGTTTGCATTTGTGGGCTACGGCGTTACTCCAAGTAGGGTCAGCCAGGCTTGCGACTGGTCGCCGGCAGCCTTGCGTCCGGCATCGTCAAGCACACGGGGGCCGCAATAACGGTCGATGTTGGTCCGGTCGGTGTCGTTGATCTCTGGGTTGTGCGATGCCGCAATAACCTGACGCCAGGCACAGCCAAGGACGGGCTCGACAACGATGCCCTCGTTGCAGCCGGTGCTCAGACAGAAAGAAATTTTCCTCTGACTTTCGATGCGACCGGCGATGGCATCCGCGTAAAGGCCGGTCCAATCAGCACGGATCTGTTCGCAGCGCTCGGAAGCGTCGCTTTGCTGGCAACTGATCGTCGGAACATAGCTGTCCGCGGGCGGCCAGTCGGCAACCTCGGCGAGGCTGACGCATCCACAGGCAACAAGAACGGCTGCAATCAACTGCGACATCGGGCCTCTTATCCGGCAAGAGAATCACTGAAGACAAGCTACAGCTTCTCTTGCGTGTTAGGGAGGCACTTCTGAAGCGTCATGGCATCAAAGCCGGCAAGGCAGCCGGCTTAATGCTTGCTCTTCGTTTCTCTTGCCAGCTTAAGGATGACGTCGTCGGCAGCGTCGGCCAGAGCCATCGCGATTTCGGCTGCCTTCCATCCCCTTTTCTCGCCATTGCGAATGAGCTCGAAAAGGAGGGGTTCGAACTCCGACCTGCAGGTTTCCATACGCTGATCGGAAGTCGAACGATTCTTAGCCAATTGACTATCTACCATGTCAATACCCCAAAACCCTCGGGATAGATTTAGCAAGGCGGCGAGAGAGCGCAAGTAAATATATTAATCGAGCTTTAACAATTTCGACTAATATATACTTTATTCGCCAAATGCTAGAAAAATATAAGAAGGGCCCGTCGGGGTTGGACGAGCCCCGCCTTCTTTGTCGCACAGAAAAAGCAACGCGGTCAGCCGAAGAATCTTCGCTATACTAAGCGAAAGGGTCAACACATCCATATTTTGTATAGCACACCATAAATGTGTTGCAATGGATCTCGCCCAAACGAAATGGTACAATATCTATGCTCGCCATGCGCGAGCGGCCGGGAAATTCTACTCGGTTTTACTTTAGTTAAGCGTGTATTTCCGGGCTTTACTTTGGATCAGGGTTGCGGGTGGCTGCGCCCAGTTCATGCCACTCCCGGCCATCGCGGCGGATCAGTTCGTCGGCGCAGGATGGACCACTGCTTCCGGGCGCGTATGACTCCGGCGTTTCGCTGCTTTTTGCCCATATATCCAGGAAGGGTTGCACCGCCGCCCAACCGGCCTCGATGCCGTCCGCGCGCTGGAACAGCGTCTGGTCACCGGTGAAGAGGTCGTAGAGAAGCGACTCGTACCCCGTCATCTTGCCGATATCGAATTCGTCGGCATAGCGGAAGTCGAGCGAGACCGGGACGGTGTCGACAGATAGGCCGGGCGACTTGATGGAGATCTCGACGCTCAGCCCCTCATCGGGCTGGACCTGGATGAGCATCTTGTTCGGCGGCAGGTGACGGTTGACATCCGTTTTCCGAAACTGCGCGAAGGGCACCTGCTGGAAGGTGATGACGACTTCCGTATCGCGCGCCTTCAGCGCCTTGCCCGTCCTGAGATAGAAGGGCACGCCGGCCCAGCGCCAGGAATCGACGTAGAGCTTCATCGCGACGAAGGTTTCGGTGTTGCTGTCGGGCGAGACGTTCTTGGTTTCCCGGAACGCGGCAATGTCGTTTCCGTCGAGCTTGCCTGATGTGTAGGCGCCGCGAACGGCATGCGTTTCGGCTTCCTCCGGCGTATAGATGCGCAGCGCGCCCAGCGCCTTGCTCTTTTCCGTGCGGATCGCTTCGGCGCCGAAACCGTTCGGGGCCTCCATCGCGATCATCGCCAGCAGTTGGAACAGATGATTGGGGATCATGTCGCGCATTGCGCCGGTCGCGTCGTAGAATTTGCCGCGCGTGCCGACGTCGACTGTTTCGGCGGCGCTGATCTGCACGTGGTCGATATAGTTGTTGTTCCAGAGCGCCTCGATCATCATGTTGGCGAAGCGGGCGGTCAGAATGTTCTGCACCGTCTCCTTTCCCAGGAAGTGGTCGAGGCGGTAGACCTGGCTCTCGGAGACATTGGAGAGGATCCGGGCGTTCAGCGCACGGGCCGAGGCGAGGTCGGTGCCGAAAGGCTTCTCGATGGCAATCCGCCGGAAGCATCCGTCAGCTTCGCTGGTGAGGCCGTGTTGGGCCAGCTTTTCGACCAGCGGGCCGAAGAACTGTGGCGGTACCGCGAAGTAGAAGGCCGCGTTACAGCTCGTCAGGTGCTTCTTGATCTCGACGAATATGCCGTCTTGCGTGAAATCGCCTGAAATGTAGGAGATGCGCTGCTGCAGACGCTGCCAGGCGTCGTCGGTCTCCGGTCGGATCGGGTCGCTCAATCCGGCAAGAAAGCTGTCCAGCCTCGCAACCAGTGAGGCGTCGTCGCCAGCTTCTATGCCGACGCCGAGGATCTTCAGATCGTCGCCGACCAATCCGCTTCGCGTCAGATTGATGATCGCCGGTATCAGCAGGCGCCGCGTCAGGTCGCCGGTCGCGCCGAAGATGACGAGTGTGGCTGACGGAATGGGGGCGGCGTCCATGAAGGGTTCCTCGCTGTTTCCATCGACTATAGTGCGCGCTTGTGCGGCGGCAAGCAGGATGCCGCCTGAGCATTGCACGGTAATGTCATCGGATCCTGTCTTGCCCTTCGACTGGCCAATCGGAGCCCGTCAAACCGCCAGGGCGTGTCAGCTCTTAACCGCCACCATGAAGATCCGCGGGAAGCGCAACAACACGCGCCCGTCCGACATCTTCGGGTAGGCCTTTTCAACGCGGCCGAGATAGTCGGCCAGGAACGCCTCGCGATGCTTTTCGCCTGCGTGATCGAGATAGGGCCGCAGGCCCGTTCCTTTGACCCATTCGACGATTGCGGCGGCGTCAGCCATTGGATGGTTGTAGGCTGTATGCCAGATGTCGACGCGGGCGGCCTTGTCGATGAGCCGACTGTAGTAGGTGGAGGGCGGCGGCAGGGTTTCGCGGCGAACGCTCCACGCCGCGAACGCTGTTTTCCACGGGCCGGCATGCGCCGTCTCCTCCATCAGCAGATGCGTCGGCTCGGTCAGATTGTCGGGCATTTGCACCGCCAGCACGCCGCCCGGCGCAAGTCCGTCCATCAAGCGATCGAAAATGTCGAGGTGCTCAGGCAGCCACTGGAAGACGGCATTCGCAAAGAGGAGGTCCGCCGGTTCGCTCGGCTGCCAGGTGGCAAGGTCGGCCTCGACAAAGGGCGTGCCGGGCATGCGCTTGCGAGCCGCTTCCAGCATGTTCAGATCGCTGTCCAGGCCGGAAACGCCTTTGGCACCGAAACGCTCGACAATCAGCTCCGTCGAATTGCCCGGCCCGCAGCCGAGGTCCACGGCGTGGCGGACGTGTTCAAGCGGCACCTGCGCCAACAGATCCCGCGCCGGGCGTGTGCGTTCATCCTCGAATTTGACATACTGGCTGGCAGACCATACCATGACCATCTCCAATGAAAGAACACAAGGGGCAAAACGCCTTCAACTGGCAGCTTTTCCTTGGGTTCGGTTTCGTGTTGATCGACGTTTTCGCCGATCGGCTA
>NZ_AZNV01000072.1:0-18518 GCF_000510625.1 Rhizobium sp. IBUN | reverse complement strand
TGTCTTCGCATCGTACGATTGGCCGAAATTCGTTCCGCCAAGGTGACCGCCGCCACTGGTGTTCTTCACCTGGCGGAGGGCCCGCTGGATTTGCCGGTCGGCATTTGTCTTTTTCATTCGATCACTATCTCTGAAAACGAGGAAAGGAAGGGAGTCCCGACTTTTGAAATGTTCGGTCGATGCCAGTACACCCCTGGCAACAGACCGATGGTTTCTTTAGGCGGCTTGGAGGTTTTCAGCGGCGCTCTTGCCCGAACGGGTATCCTCGACAACGTCGAAGCTGAGCTTCTGGCCTTCAGACAGGAAACTCATCCCTGAACGCTCGACGGCGGAAATGTGAACGAAGATGTCCTTGCTGCCGTCCGTAGGCTGGATAAAGCCGAAGCCTTTGGTGGTGTTGAAGAATTTAACGATACCTGTGTTCATGACGATTATCCTTTTCAATCGCACGATTGGTTGCTGCCCGACGAGCCGTCGGCAGTCAATGATCGATGTCTGTAAGAAAAGGTTCGCCAGCTGCGTCATATAACGCAAAGCAAAGCTCAAAAAGCAAAAGTCGATACCCTACATATAATGAGCAATACGTCGTATTCAAGACGAGAGACCCCGCCCCCATTTTCCCCGTGATGTTCGAAAGCCTTCGGCGGCTGTCGCACCAAACCCGGCAGCTACCTTCTCACGGTTTCGGAACAACCTGGCGGTCGAACGATAAGCCATCAAGTCCGGTCATCTATCGCGGCCGATGTCAACATACTCTCGGCTCGTGGTTGCGACGGCCCCGTGCACGGTTTTCGATGGGACTCACATGACAAAAGAAGCCGCCCAGATCAGCGCAACTTTACTATTGTTTGTTGTGATGAGCTGCCCTGGACCATGCGAAGATGGCCGCTCTGGGCGAGAGCAGCGTGGTGGTTGGTGGTTTTCGTCGTTCTCACATATTGGTGCTGAGAATGGGCGGCTCGCCGTTTGCTCCGCAATTTGATGCCGCGGAGCCTGGCTACCGAGTATGGCAACAGCTCATCGAGATTGGATGGTGGCTCGTTGCCGCCCAATGCGCAATCGGCATTGTCCGGCTGTTGATGGTCTTCGAGACCAAGCCCCGATAGACCCTGATCGTTTTCGACCTGATGGCCGGCCTCATCCATCTTCTAACGCTGTTCGCTGCTATCAATTTCGTCTTCGCCGCGCCGGTCGATGGCCTTCTTGCCACCTCCGGCGTCATTGCGATCGTATTAGGCCCCGCACTCCAGAGCAGCTTGTCAAACGCACCCGCAGGCTTAGTCGGTAAGCAAACCAGACAAAGACAGGCCAGCCTCAAACAGACGAGCGTATCCGCTGTGAACAAGGAGAGCGTGCGATCAAAAGCAGGCAGGCAGCCCTATAAAGGCAGTAACGCCGATAGCTTTTGACTGTTTGTGTCCATACCGGTCGATATGGGAATACGGCCACATCAACGCCAGAGCGACGTCTGGCCGCGCTTTGCACCATGCGGGACCAATCCGGTTGGCCGTCCATGGCGTCCGATGACAAAATGCAAGTCGAATCAACGAGGCGTAAGATAGCCTCCATAGACTTGGTCCCAGGGACTGGCCCGTCGATGAGGAGGCACAAAGGATGGATCACCCGGTCACTCGCCAAAGAACATCGTCAATGTCCCCGGTGACATGTGCTCCGATCACCACCGTTGGCGGGGTGGCGCCGACGTCTTGCTCGAGTGGTCGGACGACGACCACTGGATCGTAACGATGCTTCTGGTGCGGCGCTTACCGCAGATCGTCGAATGAGAGGCATCTCCCGCCCTCGGTCACCATAAGCAAACCTCATATGGCCATGACGCGTACTTATTTGCGTGGCGGGAGGCTCCCGCATATCCTTCTCGAGAGGGTATTGCGAGCATTCGGCCAATCGGTGCAGCCATCGCAAATCTCCCTCGGGAACAAGACAAAACGGGAGCAGCTGATGTGGCGAGGCCACGATAGACCCGAGCCTGGCACCTTTCCAAGCCGGGCAGCAGGACAAACACAGTCGAAGTTCAAAGTCGGTTTTATCCTGGCACGGTCGTTTACGCTCTCCGCGTTCTCCTTGTTCGTTGATACATTGAGATTGGCGGGCGATGAATTGGACAGGTCGCGCCGACTGCGCGCCGATTGGGAGGTTCTTGCCAATACCCGGCATCTCATTCGATCGAGCTGCGGCGTGAGCGTTGCGCCGACATCGGATCTTGTCGCACCTGAACGCTTTGACGTCATTGTCGTCGTCGGTGGGCTGCTCGGAACCGATCAGTCCTGCGACGCGGAGGCTCTTGCCTATCTCAAGCAGGCGGCAAAGGCACGTGTCCCCCTGATTGGACTATGCACTGGAACATTCATGCTCGCAGAGGCTGGCCTCATGGGCGCGCATCATAACTGCGTCAGCTGGTTGCATGTCGATGAATTCCGCGACCGCTTCCCGCATCTTCGCGTTCGCGCCGATCGGCTCTTCAATTTTGACGGAAGAAGGGGCTCGTGCGCCGGCGGAAGCAGTGCAGCGGATCTGGCTGCGTTCCTGGTGCGATCGCGGATTGGCCCTGCCGCGGCGCAGAACGCACTCGACGTGCTTCAGATAAATCACGCGAGACATTTTACGGACGCCCAGGCTCGTCTGCCGATCCGTCAGCTTACTGGCGACGGCAACATCGATAACCGCGTCAATGCCGTCCTGCTGACGATGGAGCAGAACCTCGTTGCTCCGAAGACAATCGAACAGCTCGCCGCCAGCGTAAGCGTTTCTCGCCGGCAGCTCGAACGCTTGTTCCGGACCATATTGGGGATGTCCCCTGCCCGTGCATATAGCAAGCTGCGCCTCAGACGCGCACACTACCTTCTCATCAATACAGATCGGCGAATAGTGGACATTGCGATTGATGTCGGTTTCGACAACGCATCGCATTTCTCCCGCGCGTTCAGGAAGATCCATGGGAGGAGCCCGACAGCTCTGCGGATCGACGGCGAAACCGTTCCATCAGTGTGATCCTGCAGCCTACGAGCTGAAGGGTGACGAAGGCCGGAGGGCGACCAGGATGCCGACATGATCCGTGCTGACGAAGCAACCAGCCCTCTGGCGTCGTTCGCCCCGGCATCCCTCACGACGCTCTCCATCACCTTTTACCGCAGGGGCAATACGCGCGCCGGCCGTTGCGGTCACATTCGATAAGCATCGGTTATTCTTGTATCATGTGAATAAATTTCCGTAATGTCATTCGCGTCGATAAGTTCGGACTGCTCATCCAATCAGGAGGAATTTCCGATGACCGACGACATGCTTCACGTGATGAAATGGCACAATGGCGCGAAGGAGTTCTCGCCATTTTCCGACGAGGAAATGGCCCGGCGCCAGAAGGACCTGCGCGACTGGATGGCGAAGAACGACGTCGATGCCGCGCTCCTCACCTCCTACCATTGCATCAATTATTACTCCGGTTGGCTTTACTGCTACTTCGGCCGCAAGTACGGCATGGTCATCGACCACGAGAATGCGACAACGATTTCAGCCGGCATCGATGGCGGCCAGCCCTGGCGTCGAAGCTATGGCGACAACATTACCTATACGGACTGGCGGCGGGACAACTTCTACCGCGCCGCACGGCAACTGACGCGGGGTGCCAGGCGCATCGGCATCGAATTCGACCACGTCAACCTCGAATACCGACGACAGTTGGAAGAGGCACTTCCCGGTGTCGAGTTCGTCGATATCGCCCAGCCCTCGATGTGGATGCGTTCGATCAAGTCGCTGGAAGAGCAGAAACTCATCCGGGAGGGCGCAAGGATCTGTGATGTTGGTGGCGCGGCCTGTGTCGCCGCCGTCAGCGCGGGCGTACCCGAACACGAAGTTGCAATCGCCACGACAAACGCAATGGTCCGCGAGATCGCCAAGTCGTTTCCCTTTGTCGAACTGATGGATACCTGGACCTGGTTCCAGTCAGGGATCAACACGGACGGCGCCCACAATCCGGTCACGAACCGCAAGGTTCAGTCGGGCGACATCCTGTCATTGAATACGTTTCCGATGATCTTCGGCTACTACACGGCACTCGAACGCACCCTCTTTTGCGACCACGTCGATGACACGAGCCTCGATATCTGGGAGAAGAATGTTGCCGTTCACCGCCGCGGCCTTGAGCTCATAAAGCCGGGCGCGCGCTGCAGGGATATCGCGATAGAACTCAATGACATGTACCGCGAATGGGACCTGCTGAAATACCGCTCCTTCGGATACGGCCATTCCTTCGGTGTGCTATCCCATTATTACGGTCGCGAGGCCGGTGTCGAACTTCGCGAGGATATCGAAACGGTTTTGGAACCGGGCATGGTCGTATCCATGGAACCGATGGTCATGCTGCCAGCAGGCATGGCAGGTGCTGGCGGCTATCGTGAGCATGACATTCTGATCGTCAAGGAAGATGGGGCGGAGAACATCACCGGTTTTCCGTTCGGCCCTGAGCACAACATCATCCGCAACTAATGCCTGTCGCACACTATTGAATTGAGTGGCGGGATAACCCGCCACTTTTCTCGTTTCTGTCAGGATGCTGAGGCAAACTCGGCTTGCAGCGCCTTCGCAATGCCTTCGACGCAGACCTGCAGCAGTATCTCACCCTTCTCGGCGGTCGCTTCCTTAGGGGAGGAAAGCGTGCCGCACACAGGTGTCCACTCAGGCTTGGCGGGATAGACATCATAGGGTGGAAAACTTGCCGGCGCATGGTCGATCGCCCGCTCGAGCGCAACCTGCTGCGGATAAAGCGCAAGCATGAGCGAAGTCTCAAGTACGCCGCCATGTTCCAGATCCCAGCCCGCAAAGCCATTCGGGTAAAGACGCGCAATCGTCGCCTTGTCGACGAAGTCCCAGTAGGAAAGAACCACGATTTTCATGGTCTCGGTTCCACCCCATCTCAATTCGCGCAGGGCAAGATCGATGCCCTCAATGATGAACCAGGAATTCTCGAAATGGCCGTTGACCAGGCATATGGACCGTACGCCATGACGCGCAAATTCCTTGATGACGTCCCGCAGGGCAGTCACCAGCGTAGCGCCATCAAGGCTCGTCGTGCCGGGAAGGTGATTGCCGCCGCCGGACTTCTGGTGCGACTTGTAGCCGTAGGTGAAAGGCGGAGCCACAAGGGCTCCGGTCATGCCTGCTACGCGACGGGCGAATTCGACCGGCAGGAGCACATCGACGTTCATCGGCATATGATGGCCATGCTGTTCCATGGAGCCGATAGGGATCAGGATTGGCACCGATCCGTCCCGCACACGGGCATCATAATCGGGCCAGGAAAGTTCTGCGGCAAATACGGTCTGTTGAGACATGGCAAAGTTCCTCACATGGGTCGGAAGCTTTGATTTGATCCTCGTCTCTTGATATGGGAAATTTATAATCGTCATCGCCACATAAGGAATGCAAATCCGATGGGCAGTATCACGAACTTCCAGACAGACCTTTTGCGGACGTTTGTCTCGGTGGTTGATCTTGGTGCCTACACCAAGGCCGCTGATGCGTTGGGCCGCACGCAGCCAGCAATCTCCTTGCAGATGCGTCGCCTGGAAGAGTTGGTTGGAGCTTCGCTATTGAAGCAGGTCGGTCGCGCGCTTGTGCTGACCTCGGAGGGCGAGATGCTGTTAAGCTACGCCCGCGAGATCCTGCGCCTGAACGACGAGGCTGCTTCCTATTTCAATCGGTCGAAAATCGCAGGCGTGTTGCGCGTGGGTCTGCCGAACGATTATGCCGTTGCATTCCTGCAAGGCGTCATCACCGAATACACCTCTCAGCACCCCGAAATTTCCCTCGAGCTGCATTGTGGCTGGAGCGCGGAAATCCTCGAACGGTTGAATGCCGACGATCTTGATATCGTCGTTGCCATGGCCAACAGCGAACACACACAATATCTATCGCGGTCGTGGATCGAGCGCCCGATATGGGCTGCCGCCGAAAACGGAAGCCTGGACACGGTCAAGGGCATACCGCTCGCCGCCCATCCGGAGGGTTGTGCCTATCGCGCCCGCATGATCCAGGCACTCGATGCCGCCAAGGTGCGCTGGCGAATTGCCTATACCGGCCCCGGTATTGCCGGCCTCCAGAATGCTGTTGTCAATGGGCTCGGTGTCAGCGCACTCACACGCTACACGATGCTGCCCGGCATGCGCGCCTTGACGCAGGAGGACGGATTCCCGTCTCTTGCCGAGATCCGGGTCGGATTATTTTACAAGCATCCGCGCCTGTCGGATGCCGGTATTCGGCTGGTCAATCATGTGATCGCCCGGCTTGACGAAGCCGGCGTCTCCGGCGACCCGACACGGCGTCATGTCGAGCTTGACCGCCAATAAGCATTCCAAATGCGGAAATTATTTTAATTAATTTTCCAAATGCATCGGCGCTGCATAGCCTTTTGCCAACAACAGCAAAGGGGAATGCAATGACCAACACCAGTTCTGAAAGATCGACCCGGCGTCAGTTTCTCAAGACCACAGGTGCTCTGGGGGGCGCCATGCTTGCCACCCCCTTGCTGAGCAGCCGCGCCTTCGCCGCACCGACAGAAATCACCATGCTTGCCTGGTACGGTCATGCCGAACCTGACGTGGTCGCGGACTTCGAAGCCGAGCATAATGTCAAGTTCAAGCCGAAATATTACACCGGCGGCGACAACATGCTGGGCCTGATTGCCCAGTCACCACCCGGCACTTTCGACATCATCCTGTCCGACGCGGAATATGTCCAGCAGCTCAATGCCGCCGGCTATATCGAGGCGCTCGATCCGAAGGACTATCCCTTCGACGACTACTTCCCGGAGTTCCAGAAATTTGCCGGCCACTGGCAGGACGGAACGCTCTATTCGGTCTTCACGCGATTTGGCTTCCTCGGTGTCGCCTACAATACCGAGGCCATCGCCGAGAAGGAGGCGATGACCTACAACGTTTTCTGGAACGACAAGCTGAAGGGCAAGGTCGGTCATTTCGACTGGCATCTGCCGAACCTCGGCGAAATCAGCCTGCTCAATGGCAACGCTGCGCCCTTCGACATCGATGCGACAGCTTTCGAGAAACTGAGAGAGAAAACCACAACGTTGCGACCGCAGATTGGCGGTTTCTTCGACTACGGCGGTACGTTCTCTTCGCTGCAAAACGGCCAGATGCTGGCAATGGCCGGTATCGGCGACTGGATCACCGGTACGCTCGAGAAGAATGGCGCAAAGGTCCGCAGCGTCATCCCCGCCGAAGGTGGACTTCAATGGACCGAATCCTTCTCGATCGGAAGGGGATCGTCAAAGGCGGATATAGCAAAGAAGTGGATCCAGTACATCACCTCGGCAAAGGGCCAGGTGAAGTCTGCAAACATGGCAGCCTACCCGGCGCTCATCCCCAACCAAAAGGGGTGGGAACTGCTCGCAAAGGAAACGCCCGAGGAAGCCAAGCGCCAAGGCATGCTCCTTAACGAAAGCAATGTGATGGACCTCATCCGCTCCGGCCGCATCCACTATCGCCAGCTTCCGATACAGCAAGGCCTGGAAGACTGGAACGACTTCTGGTCGGACTACAAGGGCGCATGAGACCTTCCGTCGCCGCGGCCTTGGCAACAAGCGTTACGCCTGTTGCCGAGCCAGACCACGCCACGAAGCGGCCGGCGGTTTCGTCTCGTTCGGGAACCCTAAGAATGCGGAAATCGATCACGCTTTACGGGCTCACCTTTTCGGTGCCGCTGCTTGTCTGGCAACTGGCCTTCTTCCTGGCGCCGCTTATCTTCCTCATGGCGCTCAGCTTCTGGACCGTGCGCAACTTTCGCATGGAGCCAGCCTTCGTCTTCACCAACTGGACCTATGTCCTTAGCCGCGGTGTCTTCTGGGAGGCCTATCTCAGGACCCTCGGTCTTGCCGCAACCGCGGCGGCGATCACCAGCGCAATTGCCTTTCCCTGTGCCTACGCCGTCGCGTTCAAGCTGTCGGAACAGGCGCGGCGCTGCATCGTCTTCTTGATGGTGCTGCCATTCTTCACCAGCTACCTCGTGCGGATCTATTCCTGGCAGATATTCCTGTCTGACAACGGCATCTTCAATGCCCTGTTTGCCAAGGCAGGTATCGGACCATTCGGAATGCTCAATTCCGTGTTTGGCCAGCTCGTCGGGTATCTCACGCTCAGCTTGCCGCTGGTCATTCTGCTGCAACTGTTCAGCCTGGTCTTTGTCGACAGGACGTTGATCGAGGCGGCGCATAACCTCCGCAGCGGCCGGTTGCGCACTGTTGTCGAAGTCGTCATTCCGGCTGCCAAGGTTGGCCTGGTCATTGCAGCGCTGTTCTGCTTCATCCTTACGTTTGGCGACTTTGTGAGCCCCCTCTATCTCGGTGGCGGCGATCCGCCAACACTGTCCATCCTGATCACGGACACCACGAAATCCGGTCAACAATGGCCGCGTGCAGCAGTCATCGCGCTTGTCATGATCGCGACCCTTCTCGCTGTTGCCTTTGCCGCCGTTCGCTTTGCCTATCGGGAGCGCGGGCAATGAATCACAATCGCAACCTGGCAATCGACCTGGCCCTGCAGGCCTATATCGTGCTGGCCCTCGCTTTCATTTTCGCGCCTATCGCCGCAAGCTTTGTCTTTTCCTTCAATGTCGACCGGTTTCCCTCGCTTCCGCTCGGAGGATTCTCGACCGTCTGGTACAAGGCAGTGGCTGCCGACCCGCTCGTCTTTGAAGGCTTGCGCAATACCCTTATCGTCGGCATCGCCGTCTCATGTGCTTCGACGCTCCTTGGCTTCGGTGCAGCCTATACTGATTTCCGCTACCGGTTCTTTGGCAAGACGATCTATGTCGCCCTGGCGCTGCTGCCCCCGACGATTCCGGTCGTCATCCTTGGCCTTGCGATGCTGGCCTTTCTTTCAAACGTCGAGCTCTCAGGGGCCATTCATTCGGTCATCATTGCGCACGTGGTCATGTGTGCACCGTTTGCGATGGCAATCACCCGCTTGCGGCTTTCGCAGATGGACCCGTCGCTGGAAGCAGCCGCATGGAACCTCGGTGCGTCGGAATGGCAGGCAATGCGCAATGTGATCATCCCGTTCTGCAAGCCGGCAATCTTCGCCTCGCTCATGATCACCATGGCCGTGTCCTTTGACGAGTTTGCGGTATCATGGTTCGTGTCCGGTCTCAACGAGACCCTGCCTGTGAAAGTGCTCGGCTTTTTGCAGGGACAAGTCAGCCCGCGCATCAACGTCATCGGCACCTTTGTCTTCCTTGCCTCAATCACATTGGTGATCGTCGCTCAGGCCCTTCTCATGAAGCGAGGCAATCCACCATCCTCGATCAACAATGGAGCCCGGCAGTCATGACAGAGCAGCCCCTGGTCGCTTTCGACGGAGTTACGAAACGTTACGGCAATTTTACCGCCGTCAGCCCAATCCACCTCGAGATCAACAAGGGGGAGTTTCTGGCCATCATGGGCTCCTCGGGTTGCGGCAAGACGACGACGCTGCGCATGCTCGCGGGTCTGGAAACACCGAGCGATGGCGAAATCCGGCTTGCCGGCAAACGCATCAACGAGCTGCCGACATGGCAACGCGACACGCCGATGGTCTGGCAGAGCCTGGCGCTCTTTCCCTTCCTCACGGTCCGGGAAAACATCGAGTTCAGTCTGCGGATGCGCGCCGTCGCGAAAGAAGAGCGCCGAGAACGGGTCGAGAAGTGGCTGGAGCGAATGCAGATCTCGGAGTTCGCCGACCGGAATGTCGCCCACCTTTCCGGCGGCCAGCGTCAGCGCGTGGCGCTTGCCCGCTCGCTGGTCACCGAACCAGAGATCCTGCTGCTCGATGAGCCGCTCTCGGCGCTTGACGCCCACCTCAAGGTCCGGATGCAAACAGTGCTCGCCAACCTGCAGCGTGAGCTTGGGATCACTTTCGTCTATGTCACCCACAGCCAGTCGGAAGCCTTCTCCATGGCCGACCGTGTCGTGATCATGAGCCGCGGCAAGATCGAACAGACAGGCACGCCGCAAGAGATTTACCGGACACCTCGCACGCGCTTCGTGGCAGAGTTTCTCGGTTCGTCCAACATCTTCCCCGGCAAGGTGACTGCTGCCGCTGCAGGCGCCATGAAGATCGCGACGCCTGTTGGCGAATTTCGTGTTGCCGATACCCCTGCCCGGCAATTGTCTGCCGGAGACAAGGCGACGTTTGCGATCTCCAGCGACTGTATTCAGCTGACCCCGGAGCGGCCTTCCGGTGAGTGGAACTGTCTCGAGGCTTGCGTCGTCGGCGAGGAATTCGTCGGCGCCACCGCCGTGGTTCATCTGGAAGCTTCTGGTCATATCGAAATCAAGGCACAAAAGAGCCACGAGGAATTGGATCGCCTCAAGCTCGAGCCTGGCGGGCGGATCTGGGTGTCATGGCGTCCAGAGGCATCACATATCCTTCCCGGCGAGACGTGAGCATCATCATCCCATCGCCCGTTAGCTTCTGAGCACGCCCGCGACATCATGGGCCGATCGGGGGCGCTGAGGACGCGACGGCGGAGCCGGCACGCAGGACAACTTGCTCCTTTGCATTCAGTTCATCGACGCCCCTTCCGGCCCGGTAAGCGTCGCGGCGACAAGTCACCTCGTCTGTGGGTCCAACAGCTGGCTCCGCAACGAAAACCCCAGGCGCATCAGCAGCACTGGAACCGCCAGCCCGACGGCAACACACGATGTTGCCGACGGCGATTGGCTATGCCCATTTTTTAAACCCGGACCTCGCTTGACACTTTTTTAGCCCCTCCATATGGTTTTGAACCAAACGGTAAAAAAAGGGGAACAATCATGACAAAAGACCTTCTCATGTCACGTCGCGCGCTCATGGCCTCGGGCATTGCCCTGGGCGTCAGCGGGTTGGCGCCGATCGCCCGCGCCGCCGCCCCATTGAAGGTGGCAGGCATCCATGCCTCGCCTGTCGAGAACGCCTGGAATTCCTGTCTTCACAAGGCCTTGCAGGACGCCGCCAAGGAAGGCGTGATTGAATATGTATTTTCAGAAGGCGTTTCCGGGACCGACTATCCCCGCGCCATGCGCGAATATGCCGAGCAAGGAAACAAGCTGATCATCGGCGAAGCCTATGCTGTCGAAAAGGAAGCGCGCCAGGTGGCGGCCGATTACCCCGACACGGCCTTTGTTCTCGGATCGAGTGGCAAGGAAGAAGGCAGCAATTTCGGCGTCTTCGGCACCTGGAATTACGACGGCGCCTATCTCGCGGGAATGTTGGCAGGCAAGATGACCAAGTCGAACGTGGTCGGCTCCGTCGGTGCCATGCCTATTCCCGAGGTCAACATGCTGATCAACGCCTTCGCCGAAGGTGTCAAATCGGTCAATCCTGACTGCAAGCATCTCGTTGCCTTCATTGGGACGTTCTTCGATCCGCCGAAGGCGCGCGAGGCGGGCCTTGCCCAGATCGATGCTGGTGCGGACATCCTGTTTGGCGAGCGCATCGGCACTGCCGATGCAGCCAAGGAACGCAAGATCAAGGCTGTCGGATCACTGATAGACTATACCCCGCGCTATCCCGACACCGTCTTTGCGAATGCCCTCTGGGGATTCCGGCCCATTCTGAATGCGGCGATTGCCGATGTGGCTGCGGGCAAGCCAGTCGGCCGCAACTACACGGCCTTCGGCCTGATGAAGGAAGGCGGAAGCGACATCGTCTTTGTGAAGGGCGTGGCACCGGCAGACGCGGAAGCGGCCATGGAAGCCAAGCGCGCCGACATCAAGGCCGGCAAGTTTGAGGTGCCGCAGAACATGGAACAGCCCAAGTAATTCGGCCGATCCATGCCCGGCAAACGGCCAGTAGACGCCACCGACGTTTCGGAACTGATCCGTTCCGGCCACCTGACCGCAACGGAGGCGATGCGGCTGTCCCTGGCCGCTGCCACCCGCCTTTCCAGTCTTGGTGCCATTACTCATCTTGATGCGTCCATGGGGCTGGCGGCAGCCCAGGCGGCCGACGACGAGCGTCGGTCGGCCCCGATCCGTTTTACTGCGCGTGCGTTTGGTGGGGTGCCGACGCTTGCCAAGGATCTTGGCGGTCCGTTCAAGGGACTGCCGGTTGCAGCCGGTTCACGTCTTTTCAAGCGAGACTCCGGCGATGCGGATTCCGAGCTTGCGGCGCGGTTCCGCGCGGCCGGCTTTTGCCTGTTTGGGCTGACCACGAGTCCTGAATTCGGGCTGTCGCTCGCAAGTGAGCCAACGATTGGTCCGGTCTGTCGAAATCCGCATGACCGATCGCGAACTGCTGGCGGTTCATCGGGTGGTGCCGCCGCAGCTGTTGCCGCCGGCATCGTTTCAACAGCACATGCGACCGACGCTGGCGGTTCCATTCGGGTTCCCGCCGCCTGCTGCGGCCTGGTTGGCCTGAAGCCCAGCCGGGGCGCCATGCCAGCGGGTCCTTCGTTCGGTAATCATCTCGGTGGTATCGCGAGCGAATTCGTCGTGACGCGCTCGGTCCGGGACACCGAGCTCGCTCTCACAGCGTTGAGCGGTAAAGCGCGCGGCCCTTTCCCAGATGTGTCCATGACAGCCCCCCCTTCGTCCCGCCTGAAGATCGGCCTCTTGACGGATACCGGCGTGCGGTTTCCAACCGCCGCTGACCGGCTGGATGCTGTCGAGGCGGCGGCCACCGCGCTCGAGATCGACGGCCACGAGATCGTCCGTCTACGGTGGAGTGATCTTGAAACCACCGTAGAAGACAGCGCGCGCGTTTTCGAGGACATAGTCGCCGTCAACCTGTTCAACCTGGTCCAGGACCTTGCCCTCGACATGGCAATGGCCGAGCGCCTGACACAGGCAGTCGCCGAACAGGGCAGCGCGATGCCTGCCGCCGCCCTTTGGGCATCGCTGAACAAGGCTGTTCTCGTCAGCCATCATATGTGGGCCCTGTTCGACAGGGTTGATTGCGTTCTGTCCCCAATGCTGTCGTCGGCACCACTTGCGGTCGGTTCGTTCCCATCGGATCATGCCGACACCGAGCTGCATTTCGAACGCATGGCTGCCTTCGCGCCGCTCGCGCCACTCGCCAATGTCTCGGGAGTCCCTGCCTTGACGCTTCCTTTCGGGTCAGATGCCGCCGGCCTGCCGCTACCGATCCAGCTGATGGCGCCAATCGGCCGCGATCTGCAGCTCCTGTCGCTTGCCTTCAGACTGGAAGCCGAAGGAAGGTGGCAACATCCCTTCCCAATTGCGGAATCGGCTGCATGACCACCGTGCTCGATATCTCCCGTGTCTCAAAGCGGTTCGGCGACAACCTTGCCAACGACGACATTTCGCTGTCGCTGAAGGAAGGAGAAATTATCGCACTTCTTGGCGAGAATGGCGCCGGCAAGACGACGTTGATGAGCATTCTCTTTGGCCACTACGTACCAGACACCGGCCGGATAGTGATCCATGGCCGTGAGCTGCCGCCCGGGAGGCCCCGCGAGGCAATCCGGGCTGGCGTTGGCATGGTGCACCAGCATTTCTCGCTCGCGCCAAATCTCACGGTCATCGAGAACATCATGACCGGAACGCAGAAACTCTGGGCGTTGCGCTCGAGTACAAATGCCGCGCGCAGGAAGCTCCTTTCTATTTCGGATCGTTTCGGCCTCAAGGTCGATCCTGACGAGCGCCTCGGTGATCTTTCGGTCGGGGAGCAACAACGGGTCGAGCTTCTCAAGGCGCTTTTCAACGATGCTCGAATCCTGATCCTCGACGAACCCACCGCCGTTCTCACCAATATCGAGGCCGAAAGGCTGTTCTCGACGTTGAAGGAGATGGCCCGTCAGGGATTGTCGGTGATCTTCATCTCCCACAAGCTGGATGAGGTCATGGCCGCGGCCGACCGGATTGTCGTGCTGCGCGGCGGCAAGATGGTCGCCGAGCGTCTTCAGTCGGAAACCAGCAAGGCCGAACTCGCTGAACTGATGGTGGGCCACCGGGTCAGCCGCCCCGTTCGCGAACCATCGACACCCGGCGCGGTTGTCCTCAAAGGCGTTGGCATCACCTCCAGAGTTGGCGGGGTTGACAGGCTGAAGAGCATCAACTTCCAACTCAGCGAAGGCGAGGTGCTCGGGATCATCGGCGTTTCCGGCAACGGCCAGGCGCCCTTGGCAGCCTTGTTGTCCGGCGTGCTGTCCCGCACGGCGGGTGACCTCATCCTGTTCGGAAAAAATGTCGGCAATCTCGACGTGGCGGACATCGTAGCAGCTGACATCGGCCGCATTCCCGAAGACCGAAACAAGGAAGGGGCGATCGGCGAAATGGCGATATGGGAAAACGTCGTGCTCGAGCGTCTTCCCGCTTTCTCCCGGGCCGGAATGGTGGACCGCAAGGCAGGCATGACGTTTGCCCGGGAGATCATCGATGCCTTTGACGTGAGGGGTGGTGCGCCGCGCAGCCGTACCCGCCTCCTGTCGGGTGGGAACATGCAAAAGCTCATCCTCGGCAGGAATCTGCAGCAGCGTCCCCGTATTTTGATCGCCGCCCAGCCGGCACGCGGTCTCGACGAGGGTGCGGTTGCCGCCGTCCACGCCCGGATCCTTGAAGCCCGCAGGCAGGGTACTGCGGTGTTGTTGATCTCCGAGGATCTTGATGAAGTGATCGCGCTTGCTGACCGCATCCAGGCGATTGTTGGTGGCAGGCTGTCGCCACCGGTCGACGCGGGAGACGTCGATGCACGCCGCCTGGGCCTGATGATGGCGGGCGACTGGAGTGAGACACCTACGGAGATCAGACATGCGCCTTGAACGCCGCGAGCATCGGCCGGTCTATCTCCTGGTCGGTTCGCCGATCGCTGCCGTCGTCTCAGCACTTCTGCTTGCCGGCATTCTGATCGCAATCGCCGGCGCGCCGGTCCTGGAAGCCTATCGGCGCATCCTGATTGGCGCCTTCGGCTCACGTCTCTCGGCGACCGAGACCTTGACCCGGGCGACGCCCCTTATCCTGACAGGTCTTGCCGCCGCGACGGCCTTTCGGGCGAGGCTTTGGAATATCGGCGCGGAAGGCCAGTTCTACGTCGGCGCTATCGCAGTCGCCGCCTGCGGCTCCAACATGCTGGCAGGCCTGCCGGGCCCGATCCTTATTCCCGCCTTGCTATTGATCGGTGCTGTTGCGGGCATGGTACTGATCCTCATCCCGCTGTGGCTCAGACTGCGCTTCTCTGTTGATGAGGTGGTGACCAGCCTCCTGATCAACTTCATCGCGCTGCTTTTTGTCTCCATGCTGATCAACGGTGTGCTGAAGGATCCAATGGCCTTCGGGTGGCCGCAGTCGCAGTCAGTGGTCGACCATGCCATGCTGCCGAAGCTGGTTGCGCGCTCGCGGCTCCATATCGGCCTCCTGATTGCGATCGTCCTTGCTGTCATCATCCATTTCCTGCAGACGAGGACGGTCTTTGGCATGCAGTCACGCGCTGCTGGCCTCAGTCCGCAGGGTGCAGCGTTTGCCGGCGTGCCGCTGACGCGGACCCTGGTCAAGGTTGCCTGCCTTTCCGGGGGCCTTGCGGGACTTGCCGGCGCAATCGAGGTCCTCGGCGTCAAGGGCTACGTCACCACGGATCTGTCTCCTGGCTTCGGCTATTCAGGAATCGTCGTCGCGATGCTCGCCAACCTGAACCCGCTCGGCGTCGTGCTCGCGGCACTGTTCACGGCAACCATGTTCGTCGGTGCCGACGGCATGAGCCGCAGCCTCGCCATACCAAGCTACATCGCTGATGTAACGGTAGCGCTGTCGCTCCTGACGATGCTCGTTGCCCTGTTCTTCACCCAATACAGGATCCGGCGATGAACGTTATTGTCGACATCATCTCATCGGCGGGCCTGTGGGCGGCGATCCTTCGAATTGCCACTCCTCTGATCTTTGGCACTCTTGGCGCACTTCTGTGCGAACGAGCCGGCGTTCTCAACCTCGGCATCGAGGGCATCATGACCTTCGGCGCGATGATCGGCTGGCTTGCGGTCTATCATGGCGCTGACCTTTGGACCGGTCTCTTTGTGGCTGCGCTGGCAGGCATGGTGTTTGGTTTCCTGCACGCCGCGATGACCGTTACGCTCGGCCTGTCCCAGCATGTCTCAGGTCTTGGCGTGACCCTGTTTGCCTCAAGCTTCAGTTACTATGTGTTCCGTCTGATCGTCCCCGTGGCCGGCACACCGCCAACGATCGTCCCCTTCCAGCCAATCAGCATCCCTGGCCTTTCCACCGTGCCATTTGTTGGACCGGCCTTTTTCACGCAGACAGCACCCACCTATCTCGCCATCCTCATTGCGCTCCTTCTTGCCTACGTCGTCTTTCGCACGCCGCTTGGTCTTGCAATTCGCATGACCGGCGAAAACCCGCATGCGGCAGAGGCTCAGGGCGTCGATCCGATCCGGATACGCTATGGTGCGGTGATCGTCGGCAGCGCGATGATGGGCATGGGCGGCGCGTTCCTGACGCTGTCAGCCTTCAACAGCTTCTTCCCGACCATGGTCCAGGGTCGTGGGTGGATCTGCATTGCGCTCGTCGTCTTTGCATCCTGGAGACCCGGGCGTGCGCTTTTCGGAGCGCTGCTCTTTGCCTTCTTCGACGCTTTCCAGCTTCGCCTGCAGACCGTCGTCCAGGGCATCCCCTATCAGATCTTTCTGATGACGCCTTATGTCCTGTCGATCCTGGCGCTCGCCGTCATGGCCCGCCGCGCGCGCGTTCCTCAGGCCCTGATGCAATCCTATCGCCGTGGCGAACGATAAAAGGAGACCCAATGTTCGAGCTGATCATCAGAAAAGCGAACCTCCCCGATGGCCGCACCGGGATCGACATTGCAGCGGAGAACGGAAAGATTGTTGCCGTCGAGCATCAGATCCAGGCGTCTGCCGGCACGGAAATCGATGCAACGGGCCGGCTCGTGACGCCTCCCTTCGTCGATCCCCATTTTCATATGGATGCCACGCTGTCACTCGGCCTGCCGCGAATGAACATCTCCGGCACGCTGCTGGAAGGCATCTCGCTCTGGGGCGAGCTCCGTCCGTCATTGACACAGGAGGCGCTGGTCGATCGCGCCCTGCGCTACTGCGACCTTGCCGTAAGCCAGGGCCTTCTTTCCATCAGAAGCCACGTCGATACGTCCGATCCACGTCTGGTAACCGCCGAGGCTCTGATCGAGGTTCGAAAACGGGTAAAGCCCTACATCGACTTGCAACTCGTTGCCTTTCCGCAGGATGGCTATTACCGGGCGCAAGCCGGCGTCGAGTCGCTGAACCGTGCCCTCGACATGGGAATCGACATTGTCGGCGGTATTCCGCACTTCGAGCGAACGATGGAAGACGGCCGCGCCTCTGTCGAGGCGCTGTGCAGGATCGCCGCTGATCGTGGACTTCCGGTCGACATGCATTGCGACGAGACGGACGATCCGATGTCGCGTCACATTGAAACGCTGGCCGCCCAGACTGTGCGTTTCGGCCTTCAGGGGCGTGTTGCCGGCTCCCACCTTACCTCGATGCATTCGATGGACAACTACTATGTCTCAAAGCTCATCCCGCTGATGGCCGAGGCCGAAATCAATGTCATCCCCAATCCCCTGATCAACATCATGCTACAGGGCAGGCACGATACATATCCCAAGCGCCGCGGCATGACACGTGTGCGTGAACTGATGGATGCCGGGCTTAACGTCTCCTTCGGGCACGACTGCGTGATGGATCCCTGGTATTCGATGGGCTCGGGCGACATGCTGGAAGTCGGACATATGGCGATCCATGTCGCGCAGATGGCCGGCATCGCTGACAAGAAAAAGATCTTCGACGCCCTTACGCTGAACTCTGCAAAGACGATGGGTCTTGAAGGTTATGGCATGATGAAAGGCTGCAACGCGGACTTTGTTGTCCTGCAGGCAGCCGACCCGATTGAGGCATTACGGCTCAAGCCCACACGGCTTTGGGTCATCCGCCGGGGCAAGATTATCGCTCAATCAAAGCCACGGATCGCCGAGTTGTCTCTCGATGGCCGGCCCACAACGATCGACAGCGGTCGCGATTACATACCGATGACGTCCTGATGAGGCCCGAAATGTGCTCGTCCCTCGCGCCGGGGCCAACTTGATAATCACGCAAGCAACCGCCGACAATTCCTCTAGAGCCAGGACAGAGCGCTACTTCTTTCCGCTCGTTCTGCGGCCAAGTCGCGCCGCTTCGGGTCGATAAAATCTCGATTGCGCAGCTTTGCGGTTGCGAAGTCGCGGAGAGTGCAATTACCGCCCTGCCCTTGCCAGCGACCGCGCGATGTCGACAATATCGTCGCGCCCAGCGGTTGGATCTTCTTTGCTCCAGGCGATCCCAAGCCCGATCCGGAAGTCGATTCCGCTTACCTTCTTCAGCTCGAAGCCGCGATTGGGAAGATCAAGCGTCCATTCCGGGGCAAAGCCGATGCCAAGTCCGGCAGAGACCAGCGACACCAGCGCATAGGTGTCATCGCAGCTGAAGGCAATGTTGGCGGTGAGGTCGTATTCGGCGAACTTCTCATTGAAGTATCG
>NZ_AZNV01000071.1:0-18754 GCF_000510625.1 Rhizobium sp. IBUN | reverse complement strand
AGCGCACGCCATAGAGATAACCGATGAACAGCGCCTTGAACATCAAGGTCGGATCGAGCGGCGGGCGGCCGTTATCAGCACAGTAAAGACCGGCAACCCGATCATGGATGAAGGAAAAGTCGATTACCGCGTCGATCTTGCGAAGCAGGTGATCCTTCGGAACAAGCTGATCGAGCGTCACCATCTCGAGAGCCGTCTGTTCGGGAGCAGGTTTCTTCAACATGACCCAGTGAATCACAAACCCCTGGACGAGGCCAGGGGTTTGTCAGCAGTCTGGGCCGCCCTCCAGGCGGCTTTTTATCTGGGTAAAGAGCCGATATCAGGCAGCGAGATCGTCCGTCTCGCTTTCCTTGAACATCTTGGCGAGGTTCAGGAAGCAGATCATGCCGTTCTCCGAGGCGATAATGCCCTCGCAGAAGGCGCGATCGAAGGAAGCGGTGACTTCGGGAACCGGCTGTACCTGGCTGGAGGAGATCGTGAGGATATCCGAGACGCGATCGACCAGCATGCCGATGACCATATTGTGGACTTCGGCCACGACGATGGCGCTGCGCTCGTTGGCGACCGTGCTCTTCATGCCGAGCTTGAAGGCGAGGTCTATGATCGGGATCACCGAGCCGCGCAGGTTCATCACGCCGATGACATCGGCTGGCGCGTGCGGGATCGGCGTCGACGGAGCCCAGCCGCGGATTTCGCGGATCGTCGTGGTTTTTACGCAGAATTCCTGATCGTGAAGTCTGAAGGCAATGATCTCGAGCGTATCGCCGCTGAAATTCGTGGAATTGATTGTAGCCATAAGATTGTCCCAACCGCCAAAAGCCAGGGCAGAAGCAACCGCGCCACCATTGGCGCGGATCGACTTGCCTTCAAACCGTGCGCGCTCGTCCGGTGGATGAGTATCGATACGGTTACTCCGGACCTTAATGGAAGAGTATTGCCCAAATCTAAATTGGGGTCGCTGATTTTTGGTTAGGTGGAAACGGTAGGCCGCGTCATCATTCGTGGATCGTCAAGCAGGATGGCGTCCGGTTTGATGGCAAGGATGCGCTCGAGGCCCTGCTGATCGACCTGGCCCACCGGAAAGGGCGGATATTCCGGCAGTGCGATCGAACGAGGCTGCCCAACCATGACAGCAACGCGCATTCCCGCCTCACGAACGGCGTCAGACACAGCTGGAGTAGCCGACCCTTGCCACAGTCTGAACCAGTCGGCTCCGGCTGCGCGCGCCGCATCAGCGCACGCAGGATCCTCGAGAAAGGCTAGGATCGCGACGTCTTTCGACAAGCGGCGGGTGGTGTCGATCAGTGCAATACTGCGTAGTCCAATGAGCGCGCGTCGCATCGCACCGCGCTGCGCAACGTCGGAGATGATTTGCGCAATCTGCCCCTCGTGGCTCAGTTTGATGTCCAACAGAATACCCAAAGGGTCAGACGCGCCCAAGGCATCGCCAAGTGTCACTATCCTTGGTAGCAGGCTGCGCAATGTCGCCAGATCGAGGTCCGACACGGCTCGTGGGTCGCCGCAGAGCCGAGAGAGATCCGGATCGTGGACGCAAACAGGAACGCCATCCCGCGTTAACCGGACATCAGTCTCTATGGCATCAACTCCGGCAGCCGCCGCGGTCCTGAAGGCAGAAATGCTGTTTTCTGGAGCCAGTGCTGCGCCCCCGCGATGGGCGATCGCAAGCGGGCGACGGTCCGGTGAGCGCTTCCATAAGCCAATGGCCATACATTCCCCTATAGAGAGCTCGACCAACTCGATCGGGCTCACCATAGGTTTCAAACGGCCGCTACACCAGTCGTTGTTTCGCAGCGAGCTAGATGAGCACTAGGCCAGCGTCTTTTCGATCTGCTCGACCGCCCAGTCGACCTGGCTCTTGGTGATGACCAGCGGTGGGGCCAGACGGATCGTGTTTTCGTGCGTGTCCTTGGCAAGCAGGCCGCGGTCCTTGAGGGTGTAGCAATACTGGCGGGCGCCGCCCGCTTCCGGCACGAGTTCGACCGCCATCATCAGTCCCCGGCCGCGCACGTCCTTGACGATGTTGGAGCGGATGGAGCGCAGCCCTTCCAGGAAATAGTCGCCCATCTTTTCGGCATTCTCGATCATGCCTTCCTCGGTCAGGACCTTGAGTGCCGCGCGCGCTACGGCGCATGCAAGCGGGTTGCCGCCGAAGGTCGAGCCGTGCTGCCCCGGCTTCAGGACACCCAGCACCTCGGAATTGGAAAGCACCGCCGAGACCGGATAGAAGCCGCCGGAGAGCGCCTTGCCGATCAGCGTCACGTCGGCCTCGATCCCCTCGTGCTCTTCCGCCAAAAGCTTACCAGTACGGCCGAGGCCGGTCTGGATCTCGTCGAGGATCAAGGTCACCTTGTGTTGAGTGCAGAGTTCCCGCACGCGCTTGAAATAGCCGGTTGGCGGGATGATGACGCCTGCTTCGCCCTGAATCGGCTCGATCAGCGCCGCAACGGTGTTTTCGTTGATGGCGGCGGCAAACGCGTCGGCGTCGCCGAAGGGGATCGTGCGGAAGCCGGGCGTATAGGGGCCGAAGCCGGTGCGGGCGTCCGGGTCTGTGGAGAAGCTGATGATGCTCAGCGTCCGGCCATGGAAATTGTCGGCGCAGACGATGATCTCGGCCTTGCCCTCAGGCACGCCCTTCACCTCGTAGCCCCATTTGCGCACGGCCTTGATGGCGGTTTCAACGGCTTCGGCGCCCGAGTTCATCGGCAGGATCTTGTGCGAGCCGGTCAGCGCCGCGAGTTCCTCGTAGAGATGGGCGAGCTGGTCATTGCGGAAGGCACGGGAGGTCAGCGTCAGCTTGCCGGCCTGCTCGACCATCGCCGCCAGAATCTTGGGATGGCAATGTCCCTGGTTCACCGCCGAATAGGCCGACAGGCAGTCGAGATACCGCTTGCCGTCGGTATCCCAGACATAGACGCCTTCGCCCCGGGTCAACACGACATCGAGCGGCTTGTAGTTGTGGGCGCCGAGGCGCTGTTCGGTGTCGATCAGGTTCTTCGAGTTGCTCATTGTCGGTTCTCCTCAGGCGGCGCGGGTCGGACGGTCGAAAATGCGGCGGCCGAAGAGGCTTGCCGTCAGCTCCACCAGGATCCGGGCGCTCTTGCCACGGTCGTCCAAAAAGGGGTTCAGTTCCACAAGATCGAGCGAGGAGACGAGGCCGCTATCGCAGAGCATCTCCATGATGAGATGCGCTTCACGGAACGTCGCGCCGCCGGGTACCGTCGTGCCGACGCCGGGCGCGATTTCCGGATCGAGGAAGTCGACATCGAGGCTTACATGCAGCAGGCCGTTGGCATCGGACACGACGCCAAGGATCTGGCGGATCGCCGCGGCAACGCCCTGTTCGTCGAGCCAACGCATGTCGAAGACGTTGACGCCATGCTCCTTGATGAGCTCCCGTTCAGACGCATCGACCGACCGGATGCCGACCTGGAAGACGTTGCGCGGATCAACGAAGGGGCGGTCCTTCGGCAGGATCTCGGCAAGTTCGGCCTGGCCGCAGAAATAGGCGACCGGCATGCCGTGAATGTTGCCGGAGGGCGAGGTCGCCGGCGTGTTGAAATCGGAATGGGCGTCGAGCCAGAGGACGAAGAGCGGTCGGCCTTGCTGGGCGGCGTAGCGCGCCATGCCCGATACAGTGCCCATCGACAGGCTGTGGTCGCCGCCAAGGATGAGCGGAAAGCGTCCGGCTGCGGCTGCGTCATAGACACCGGCTTCGAGCGCACGGGTAAATGCGCCGACGACACGCAGATTATGGGCCTTCGGATGGTTCGGCAGATCACGCGCCGGAACGACGTGCACGTCGCCGGCATCGACCACATCATGGCCAAGATCGATCAGCGTCTGGTCGACGCCCGCGATGCGAAGTGCAGCCGGACCCATGGCGGCGCCCCTGCGCCCCGAACCCTCTTCCAGCGCTGCTCCAATGAGCGTGACCGATCTTGCTTGTGGCTGCATGCGTTCTTCTCCAGCTCGTGTTTTCCGAAGGCATATTGAGATATCGGCGCGGCGACAAATAGATGAAAAAGTGCCGATAATGCGCTATGATTGACCAGTTTGATAAGTGCATTTTGACAAAGTGGCAGCCATGGACGATCTCGACCAAGAACTTCTCAGCGCTTTGCGACACAATGCGCGCACGCCGGTTTCTTCGCTGGCGGCAATGACCGGTGCCTCCCGTGCGACGGTCGCGGCGCGTATCGACCGGCTGGTTGCAAACGGCACCATCACGGCATTCACGGTTCGCACCGGCCATGAAACCCGCGCCGCCGGGGTGCGCGCGATCGTCATGATCGAGGTGCTCGGCAAGCTCGCGGACAAGGTCGCCGATCAGCTCCGTGGACTGCCGCAGGTACGTGCCCTGCACAGCACCAACGGGAAATGGGATTTCATTGCCGAACTTGAGGACCGCGACCTCGTCTCCTTCGATGAAACGCTTCGCCGCATCCGGCTCATCAATGGCATCAATACGACGGAAACCAACATCCTGCTGAAAACCAGCAAGACCGGTTTCTAGTATTCGTGTTCGTAAACGACGCCGGCTTCCCCTTCGCCGTCGCCACCCGCGCCGGCGCGCAACTTCACGCCACGGCCGACATCGAAATTGATGATCGCCTTCGCGCCGCCCTTGCCGGTGGTCTGCTGCAGTTCGAAATAGGTCCGGTCATTCAGGTAGCGGCCAACGCTGACGGTGGTGCGTCCCTTGGCATCGGTGCCGATGTCGAAATCGTCGACGCCAAGCTGATTGCGCAGGCCCTGGAACAGCGATCCGGAGCGCCCGCCGGCCAACTGGGCGACGGCATCGGCAAGCTGAGCGATCTGAACCGGCGACAGCCTCGACATTGATTGACCGAAGATCAGTTGCGCCAGAACTTCGTCTTGCGGGAGGGCCGGAGACGACGAGAAGGTGATCGAGGGATCGGTTGCGAGCCCGCTGACATCGACCGTCAGCGTCGTCGAACCGGAGGTGGAGCTCGCCTCGAGCTCAAGCGCGGGGGTGAGGTCACCGGCAAAGGTGATACGGCTTCTATTGGTGAAATCGAGGCGCCGGTTGAGAATCGTCAGGCGACCGCGCCGCATGGTGAAGCCCCCGGAAACGATGGGCTCCGCCGCCGTTCCCCTGATCGTGACGCTACCGGCCAGTTCGGCATCGATACCGCGACCACGCACGAAGATCTGCGAGGGAGCGTCCAGCTGAAGATCGAGATTGATGGAGTTGGATTTCGCGCGGGCGCCCTGCTGCGACTCGTCGCGCAACTGGGCAAGAACCCCCTTGGGGGCGTTGACGTGCTTGACGTCGATTTCGCGCAGCGAGGTCGGCAGCCTCTCGGGGACGGTGATCGAGGCTTTTTCCAGATGCAGCCTGCCGTTCAGGGTGGGATTTGCGAGCAGCGGACCGCGCAAACCGATGGTGCCGTCGACGGTCGCCACAACGAGCGTTCCATCGACGTAGACGGCTCTGTCGAGCCTGACGTCGATGTTCGCAGGGAAGTTGGAGGCAGGTTGGATTCCGATGCTGCCGGATGCCGAGATGCTGCCACCGCTGGCAAGCTGGCCGGTCAGGCGCGAGATCACGGCTTCGTTTCCGGTGAACCGGATGTCGGCCGCCAGATTGTTGATCGCAAGGTTGCGGCGGACATCGACGATCCTTGCGCCACTGGTCGCAACCGTGCCGTTGATCGACGGTGCGGCCGCTGTGCCACCAACCTGCAGATCAAAATTGGCCCTGCCATCGGCAACGAAGCCCTGGGCGGCAAGCTGCGCACCAAGTACGGCGAACGGCAGGTTGCCGGAAAAGCGCAGGTCCAGCGCGCGATTGCCCGTAATGCCAACGCTGCCACCGCCCCGCAGGGACAGCCCGCTCTCGCCGGTCACATTGGTGTCGATCGTCAGCCGGTTGTCTTGCAGTTTTCCGTTCGCAGTGATGCCGAGCGGCGAAAGCCCGGCGCTTCTGGTCTGGCTGGTGGCGGCGCCCCTCCAGTCAAGGTTGAAGTCCACAGCGGGCAAGGGCAGTCGGCCCGATGCCCTGACGGTGCCCGAAATATTGCCTTCGGCGGCAAGCCCCGGAACGAAAGCGTTGGCAAGCCCGGCGGGAAGATTGGAGATGTCGGCATTGGCCGTCAGCGACTGGGCATTCGGTCCAGTGATGACAAAGTTGCCGCCAGCTCTCATCGACACGCCGCCGCCGCTGAGGTTCGTCGTGAAGTCGACCCTGCCGTCCGCAAGCCTTCCGCTTGCGTTCGCCGAAAGCGGCCGGATACCGGATGCCCTCGTCTGCGTGGTTGCGACATTCCTCCAGTCCAGCCTGAAATCGATGATCGGGTTGGTCGCTGTTCCCGACGTCCTTGCCGTGCCCGAGATGGTTCCTTCCGCCCCCAGGTTCGGGACGAAGCCATTAGCGAGGCTCGCGGGCAGATCCACGATATCGGCATCGACCGAGAGGCCCGCGACTCCGGCTCCTTGGAGGTTTGCCGTACCCCTTGCCCTCAGCAGGGTGCTGCGAGTGCTGTTCAGCGTTGCATCAAAGGAGAGCCTGTTGTCGGCGAGGTTGCCAGTCGCGTTCAGCCGAAGGCCAGAAAGGCCGGCAGCCCTGGTCTGACGAGTCCCGGCGTTGTTCCAATCGAGCTTGAAATCGACGGCCGGCATCGGTAGCGATCCGGACGCGGTTGCCGTTCCCGAGATTGTTCCTTCGGCACCGAGATCAGGCATGAAGTTGTTTGCCAGCGCGGCAGGAAGGTTGCGAAGCGTGGCATCCGCCTGCAGGCTCTTCACGGCCGTACCTTCGACAGTAACCTTTCCTTTCGCCGTGAGGGCGGAGCCGCCATCGCCGTCGAGATTCGTCTCGAAATCGAGCGTGTTGTTGGCGAAGGTGCCCTTGGCGCCAAGCGCGAGGGCGGAAAGGCGTGCTTCCCTCGTCTGAGTGGTTGCGAGGTCCTTCCAGCTGACGTCGAAGTTTGCCGTCGGCTGTTGCAGCGTCCCGGAAGCGGACGCGGTGCCTGATATCGTACCACTGGCGCCGAGGTTCCGGACGAAGGCGTTTGCCAGGCTTGCGGGAAGATTGCGTATCGTGGCGTTGGCCGTCAGGTCCTGGATTTTCGTTCCCGCCAGGGAGACGTTGCCGGAGGCTTTCAACGCCACCCCGCCGTCCGCCCTAAGGTCGCTCTGGATGGTCAATTTTTCATCCGCGAAATTGCCCGTCGCCGTCAAGTTGATGCCAAAGAGGCGGGCTGCTCTGGTGTGGCTGGTGGCCGCGTCCTTCCAGGCAAGGTCGAAGGTTGCTGTCGGTTTCGGCAACTTGCCGGAGGCCGATATCGTGCCTGATATCATGCCTTCCGCGGCAAGATTCGGCCCGAAGCCGTTGGCCAGGGCAGCCGGAATGTTGGCGAGCTGCCCATCGAGCTTCAGCGTCTGAGCGTCGGCGCCTGCCACGGTGTAGGTGCCGGTCGCCTTTAGCGACATGCTGCCGCTACCGCGTGCGTCGGTGTTGAAGCTGAGAATATTGTCCTTGAGGTTGCCGCTCGCCGTCAGCCCAAGCGACGAGAGCTTGGCGCTTCTGGTCTGGCTCGTCGCGGCATTCTTCCAGTTCAGTTTGAAATCGAGCGCCGGGTCCGGCAGCTTCCCGGCCGCCGTGACGTTGCCCGAGATCGAACCTTCGGCGGCAAGATCCGGAACAAATGCATTCGCCAATCCGGCCGGGATGTTGACGATATCAGCATCCACCTTCAGCGACTGCGCGTTCGGGCCACCGGTCACGACATTGCCAGCGGCCTTCAGCGATACGCCGCCCTTGCCGCTGAGGTTCGTTTGAAAATTGAGTGTGTTGTCGGCAAAGGTCCCGTTTGCACCGATCGCCAGCGGCGACAGGCCGGCGCCCTTTGTCTGGCTGCTGGCGGCATCCTTCCAATTCAGCTCAAAGTTGGCAATCGGCGCTGCCGGTGTGCCGGTCACGACGACCTTCCCCGAAATTGTGCCTGCGGCATCGAGCTTCGGCACGAAACTGTTGGCAAGGCTTGCGGGCAAATTCCGGATGTCCGCCTTGATATCAAGAGTCTCGCCGACGGTACCGCTCAGGTGGACCGAGCCATCCCCCGTCTTCAGTTCCATCGCATCAAGCGTCACGGTGCCGCCACTGATCGACACTTCCGACGGCGACGCAAGCTCCACCGGAATGTTGCGCGGTTTCGCCGAGAAACGGTCGAGGCGAAGCAGCGTCGTGCCGGCGTTCACCTCGACATTCCCCGATGCGACCAACGGACTGGCATCATAGCTGGCGCCGAGATCGAAGTTCGTCCGGTTCTGTTGCTGCGTGAAATTCAGCTCCAGGCTTTCAGCCTTGTTAGGACCGGAAGCAAGTTCCTCCGCTTTGATCGTGCCCGTTGCGGCAAATGCTTTGAGGTCGGTGACCGCGACGTTGATGTCCGGCCTGACGATGGCAAAGGTGTCACGCTTCAGGCCGCTGCCAGATGCTACGACCTTGAGGGCGATCCTGCCGTTGTCGTTGGCGATATCGACCGATCCCTTCAGGTCGCCTTCTGCCTTCTGTCCGGCAAGTGCCGCGAGAAGGCTGATATCCGGGAAGTCGAATGTCGCCTGTCCGGTCGGCGCGAATGCCGGCGACAGTTCGACGTGGCCGGTCAGGCGGTTGTTGCCGACGTCGGCGGCGATCGACGGCAGCCGGATGTTTCCGTCCACGGCCTGAACAGCGGTGCTGACGTTGATCGGCTGGTTGTCGATCGTGCCCTTGGCGGTGATGTCTGCTTGCGGCGCTTTCGGGTCCGCCGTTCCGGAAACGTTGATGTCGAGGTCTTTGACCTGCCGGCCGGCCATTACCAGTGATGGCCCTTTGATATTGGCCGCTATTGCGAGAGCCGAAACATTGCCTTTTGCGCTTAGCTGGTAGTTCAGTTCGCCCGCGGCGCCCGCCAGCAGCGGCTGAATATCCGGAATACGACCCGAGAGGTTGGCATCGAGCCTATCTTCGTCGAGCACGACCGCGCCGCTGGCCTCGAGGGAGTTCGACTTGATGGAGAGGTTCGAGACGTTGAATTTCGAAGGAACCGTTCCTGCAACCTGGCCCTCGATCACGATTGGTGCGTTGAAACGCGTCGCGACCGCAGGCGGCAGCGCGGCTGGCTGGATGGTCAGCTTGGCATTGCCGGTCAACGCGCTGGCGCTCAATTTGTAGGAACCGTTGAGGGCTGCTGTTGCCGAAGCGCTTTCGATCGTGGCACCGTTGAAGCCGAGCGCATCCGGCGAAATCTGCAATGGCAGTGTGATGGTAACGGGGCCTTGAATTGCCCGGTTGATGTCGGGATTGACGAAGGACGTATCACCGGCGGCGAGCGTAATCTGAACGCTTCCGGCGCGACCTGCGAGATTGAAATTGTCGCTCTTTGCCGTCAGCTTCACGTTGCCAATCGTCGCCTGGGGCAACATGGCGGAATCGAGGGAGGCACTGGCGTTGAGGCGGGAGGCCTTGGCGTCGCCGGTCAGGGAAAGATTGATGCCGGAAATTAGAAACCGCGCTTCGCCTTCGGTCAGCGGCCAGCGGAAATCGACGGGTCCCGATGTTCCCAAGAGATTGGCGTTGAGGCTGTTCTTGCCTCTCGGATCCAGCGTGCCCGATGCGGCGATGACCATCGCGCCGGTTGCCAGGTTGCCGGTCTGGATGTCGATCTTGCCTCTGTTGTCGAAGTTTGCAGCGACGTCGATGTTCGTCTGCCCTGCAAAGAGCGGACGGAATGCAGCCGGCAGCAGTGAACTGAGGTCGCCACCACCCTTGAGGTCGAGGTGATGAAGGCTCTCCGGCGTCAGCGTGTGGTGCGCTTCGATCGAGGCGCGTTGCTGTCCGTCGAGTGCTGCCTGCAGCTGGCCTCGCCAATCCGAGATCGGTCCATCTCCGGTCAGGCTGATTTCCACCGCCGGGTTGCCGGGCAGTGCCAGGACACCTGCGAGCAGCCCGCCCTTTGGTTCCGATAGTTTTGCCTTCACCCGCAACTGGTTGCGATCCGGCATGAAGGCGACATCGGCGATCAGCTTGGCATCCGGAACATCGTGACGGCGGACATTGATCGAGGCAT
The DNA here is from genome assembly GCF_000510625.1 of Rhizobium sp. IBUN. Taxonomy (NCBI): domain Bacteria; kingdom Pseudomonadati; phylum Pseudomonadota; class Alphaproteobacteria; order Hyphomicrobiales; family Rhizobiaceae; genus Rhizobium; species Rhizobium sp. IBUN. Next base: position 8,657 of record NZ_AZNV01000071.1, on the reverse strand, counting down.
TGCCGCCTTCATTGTCGGCACGCAGGCTGCCGTCCGCGGCAAGTGTGAAGGCCCGCCCGATCAGCGGTTCGGCGAGGCTGATCTCCGGCAGGGCGATCTTGTCTATGTCGAGCTTGATCGGCAACGAGAAGCCGCTGTCGCTTTGACCCTCTGCAGCCGGACGGGACGGAAGCGTGCGCACCGGTTGTCTCAGGATGTGGATTGCCGCGGCTTCGATGCTTGTGGCATGGAACCGCCCGGTTAGGAGCGCCAAGGGATTCCAGTTAATCGCCAGCCTGTCGACCCGAGCGAAGACGCCCCTGGTGTCGGAGAGCACGATTTGGCTGGCGCGCAGCCCGCCAGTCAGCAGCCCGCCGGGATCCTGAACCTTGATGGTCATATCCCGATTCGAAAGGCTCGAGGCGACCCTGTCGGTGACGATGCGCGCGCCAAAGGACGTGAAGCCGAAAACACCGATGGCGATGGCAAGAAGGACCAGCACGACACCAGCCGAATACCCCAGCAGTCGCACGATCCAGTTCAAGATTTTCGCCAGTGTCTGCATGGCCGCGGACATTACTCCGTTTCTATGGCGGCTCAAGGCGCGCGAGGCGCCACGAGCCGCGAGCGGGTTTAGAATGACTGACCGATGCCAGCGTAGATGCCGAAATCCGTGCCACCCTCGTACTTGTTGAGCGGTATTGCAAAATCAAGCCGCAGTGGACCAAATGGCGTCGCATAGCGAACGCCGATGCCTGCACCGGCCCGAATGTCGGAAAAATCGGGCGCGATGTCTGCTGAAACGGTCCCGACATCGATGAAGGGCACTATCCCGATCGTATCGGTAACCCTTATCCGGGTCTCGAACGACGCAGTGACATAGGATGCGCCACCGGTCTCTTCATTGTCGGCGTTGCGGGGCGAGATCTCCTGGTAACTGAAGCCGCGAACCGAGCCGCCACCGCCAGCAAAGAATCGGCGTGTAGCAGGAATGTTCTGGAGATCGTCTGCCCCGACAAGGAAACCTGCGGCAAGCTTGCCGGCAAGAACGATGCGGTCCTCCGCTCCCAGCGCCTGATATCCGGTGATCAAGCCCTCGAAGCTCGAGAAGAAGGTCCCGTTGTAGGTCTCGTAGCTTGGCGTTGCCTTGAGCATCCCCCGATAGCCCTCGGTCGGATCGAACTTGTTGTCGCGCGCATCGCGGTCATACTGGAAAGGCAGCGAGAAGGTCAGGTAGCTGTTGTTGCCAAAGGCATCGTCATCGCGTTCCCAGCTCACCTCGCCGGCGCCGGTTATCGTATCCAAGTCCGACAGCTCGTAGGAAAGACCGAGGGAGGCGGTGACGAGTTTTGCAGTATAGGCGTCGGGGTTTTCGGTTTTGGCAAGGATACTGGCCCGCAAGGTCGCGGCCGGTACAAACGCGCCGGGTTTGGTGAAGGTAATACCGGCTGAATAGTCGAGATCGCCGATGTTGGTCGTTTCGCCCAAGCGGCCCACAGACCCTTCGATGCGCAGCGCCTCCGCCTCGCCGAAGAGATTGCGATGACCCCAATAGCCGTTGATGCCGAAGCCGTCCGTTGTCGAGTACTGGGCGCCGACGCCGAGGTAGCGCCGCTTGCCCTCCGACACCTCGATTGTCATCGGCAAAGTGCCGTCTGGCGCCAGTTCGTCAGCCTCGTGGATGGTGACGCTCGAGAAGACGCCCAATGCGCGCAGTCGTTCGCCTGCCTTTCGCAGTGCCTCCGGCGAATATTGTTCACCCTTGTTCAGCCGCGAATAGCGCTGGATGAAGCCCGGTCGAACGTTCTTCTCGCCCGTGACGCCGACATCGCCAATTGGGGCGACCGGCCCACCCTCGGCGGCGAGGACAATGTCAGCCGTGCTCGTCCTGTGGTCGGCTATGACCTTGCGGGTCGTCAACTTCGCCAGCGGCCGGCCTTCGCTTTTCAGCTGCTCGACGATTTTGTCGCCAGCCTTGATGATCGTCAGCGAACCGGCTGTCTCACCCGGAGCAAGATCGTAGTCGGCCGGATTGCGTCGTGCAGCATCGCCGCCGAACTGCACCTCACGGACCTTGAAGACCGGACCTGCGGCAACGCTGATTGTCACCGGTACTGGGCGCGAGCGATTGAAGGTGGGATTGGGCGGCAGGTCATCGATGTTTTGACCATCAACCCTGATCGTTACGATGCCGCCGTAGCGGGCCTTTTCAAAGAGGGCGGCAAGCAGGCGTTCGCGGTCGTCTCTGGCCTTGACGACGACGCCCAGATCGCCCGAGACGGGCCGATCCTTGTCGCCGACCAGACGGGAACTGTTTTCCAATGCTTCCTTGAGATCGGGATCGCTCGCGTCGGTCGTGAGTGTCACATCGTAGCGCACCGGATCGGGCACCTGGTCGCTGGCCGATTCGTCGTCCTTGCCCCACAAAGTGATGCCGAAAAGCTTGAAGGCGAAAGCCTCTGAGACGAGAGCCGGCGAAAACGCAAATGCAGCCGCGACCACCAACATGGTGCCTACGCGCCGATACGCTATACCCGGTTTCGGTGCCGTCCCTCTAATCTGCATCCACCGCTTTTGGTTACACTAGAATTAAGCTTCGCGCCCCCCGGCCGGCGGCAACCTTAGCGGCAAAATTCCTCGACGTGTACCGTTTTAAATCGCTTAGCCGCTGAAATGGTGGAAAAAAAAGAAATCCCGGGCGCCGAACCCGGGATTCGAGATGATTTCGGACCGACTCAATAGTCGCCGCGGCAATCGTCGATATACCGGCGGCCATACTCGTCGCGATAGTAGCACTGTCCCGGCTGCTCCGCGACGCGGCCGATGAGAGCGCCCGAAACGCCGCCGACCGCCGCACCAACGGCTGCCCCGCGTACATTTCCCGTCACCGCGCCGCCGATGATCGCGCCGGAGGCTGCGCCGATGCCTGCCCCGCGCTCGGTCGGTGTGCAGCTTGCGATCGACAGGCCGATCAAGGCGAATGCGACAATCTTCTTTATCAAAATATTCTCCTAGGTTGGTCGCCCTCAATAAGAGCTGTGGCCGTCCCTGATTCTTTTTTGTCATGCTAGCCGTCAAACTGTGGCGCAAAAGCAGCGACCCTGCCTTCGGCTTCCGCTTTCGCACAATTGGTGGTGCAATTGCGCGCAAATGCGCCACAACCGAACGCGCTGAATTTTAGTTAGCCTCCCTAAAGTAGTGGTTGATCCCAAAGCGAAAACGTCAAATGATACCCTCCGCGCCTGGAGGAGGCGCGAGGAGGAAATCATGGCGAAAGTGAAACTGACGGTGAACGGCCGGGCAGTCAGCGGTGACTGTGAAGAGCGTACGCTTCTTGTCCATTTTATTCGCGAAAAACTGGGGCTGACGGGAACGCATGTCGGCTGCGATACCAACCAATGCGGTGCATGTGTCGTTCACATGGATGGCAAGTCGGTGAAGAGCTGCTCGATCCTTGCCGTCCAGGCGTCGGGTTCGACGATCACCACCATCGAGGGGCTTGCCAGCAACGGTGAGCTGCATCCTGTTCAGGCTGCCTTCAAGGAACACCACGGCCTGCAATGCGGCTTCTGCACGCCAGGCATGGTGATGACGGCCGTCGACATGATTTCGCGCCACGGAGGCGATCTGGACGAGAAAACGGTCCGCCACGAGCTCGACGGCAATATTTGTCGCTGCACCGGCTACCACAACATCGTCAAAGCCGTTCTGTCTGCCAACGAGCAGATGCATGGCGCTGCCAAGCAGGCGGCCGAGTAGCTCTCAGGATTGTCTGGCTGACTGCCGAACACGATTCTCTTTGGCGGAATGCCAGGCCCGAAACCCCATTGGGAGGACATTATGGGTGTTGAAGGAATTGGTGCACGCGTCGCACGAAAAGAAGACAAGCGGTTCCTGACCGGCAAGGGCCGTTACACGGACGACATGGTCGTGCCGGGCATGAAATTCGCCTATTTCATCCGCAGTCCGCATGCGCATGCCAAGATCACGAGGATTGATGCCGCCTCGGCAAAGGTCATGCCGGGCGTTATCGACGTGCTTGACGGCAAGCAGCTGCTCTCTGACGGGATCGGCAACCTCATCTGCGGCTGGATGATCCATTCGAAGGATGGTTCGCCGATGAAGATGGGCGCGTGGCGCCCGTTGGCGGTGGAGACCGTCCGCTATGTCGGCGATGCCGTCGCCATCGTTGTCGCAGACTCGCTCGCCGAAGCGCGCGATGCCGCGGAAGCCGTCGTCATCGACTACGAGGAATTGCCTGTGGTCGTCGAGGCTGTCGAGGCGCTGAAACCGGGCGCGCCGCAGCTTCATCCGGAAGCTCAGAACAACCTGATCTTCGACTGGCAGCTCGGCGATGGTGCGGCAACCGACAAGGCCATTTCCGAAGCGGCGCACGTCACGGAAATCGAGATCCACAACAACCGCCTGTCTCCCAATGCGATGGAGCCGCGCGCTGCGCTCGGTATCTATGACGCTGCCGAGGATCACTATACCTGCTACACGACCAGCCAGAACCCGCATGTCGCGCGCCTCGTGATGAGCGCGTTCTACAATGTCGCGCCCGAGAACAAGCTTCGGGTGATCGCCCCAGATGTCGGCGGCGGCTTCGGCTCGAAGATCTACATCTATCCTGAGGAGATCGTTTGTCTCTGGGCTTCCAAGAAAACAGGCGTGCCGGTGAAATGGAACTCCGATCGCACGGAGGCCTTCCTCACGGATGCGCATGGCCGCGACCACGTCTCCAAGGTCAAAATGGCTTTCGACAGCGACCATCGCATCATCGGGCTGAAGGTCGACACCATCTGCAATCTCGGCGCCTATATGTCGCTGTTTTCGTCGGCGGTTCCGACCTATCTCTACGCGACGCTGCTGTCAGGCCAATACGATATTCCGGCCATCCATGCCAACGTGCGGACGGTCTACACCAACACCGCGCCGGTTGACGCCTATCGTGGTGCCGGCCGTCCCGAGGCGACCTTCCTGCTTGAACGGACGATGGAAACGGCGGCCCGCGAGCTTGGTATTTCGCCCGCCGAGTTGCGGCGGAAGAACTTCATCCGGGCCTTCCCGCATCAGACGCCTGTGATCATGAACTATGACGCGGGCGACTACGAAGCATCGCTCAATGCGGCGATGCAGGCGGCCGACTGGAACGGCTTCCCGGCGCGCAAGGCCGAGGCTGCCAACCGCGGCCTGAAGCGCGGTCTCGGCATGAGCTGCTACATCGAGGCGTGCGGCATAGCGCCCTCGCAGGCGGTCGGATCGCTTGGTGCGGGCGTCGGCTTGTGGGAGTCGGCAGAGGTTCGCGTCAATGCGGTAGGCACGATAGAAGTGCTCACCGGGTCGCACAGCCACGGGCAGGGGCACGAGACGACATTCGCGCAGCTTGTGTCGGATCGTCTCGGCGTTCCGCTGGAGAGCGTGTCGATCGTGCATGGCGACACCGACAAGGTGCAGATGGGCATGGGCACCTACGGCTCGCGTTCAGGCGCTGTCGGCATGTCTGCTGTGGTCAAGGCGCTCGACAAGGTCGAAGCCAAGGCCAAGAAGATCGCCGCCCATCTGATGGAAGCCGACGAAGGCGATATCGTCATCGAGAACGGTGAGGTGAAGGTTGCCGGTACAGACAAGAGCCTTCCCTGGTTCCAGGTGGCGCTGGCCGCCTACACCGCACACAACCTGCCGGGCGGCATGGAGCCGGGGCTGAAGGAAACTGCCTTCTACGACCCGTCCAACTTCACCTTCCCCGCCGGCTGCTACATCTGTGAAGTGGAAGTCGATCCGGAGACCGGCAAGACCGAGATCATCCAGTTTGTAGCCGCGGACGATTTCGGCAACATCATCAATCCGATGATTGTCGAGGGCCAGGTGCATGGCGGTATTGCGCAGGGGATCGGTCAGGCCCTGCTCGAGGGCGTGCACTATGACGAGAACGGTCAGTTGTTGACGGCAAGTTTCATGGACTACGCCATGCCGCGCGCCGACGACTTGCCGTCGTTCAAGGTGTCGCATCAGGTAACGCCGTCCCCGAGCAATCCGCTCGGCATCAAGGGGTGCGGTGAGGCTGGCGCGATCGGGTCTCCGCCGGCACTCATCAATGCCATCACCGATGCTATCGGCAACAATATGCTGACGATGCCCGCCACACCACAGAAAGTGTGGATGGCAGCGCGCGCGGTTCATTGAGGAGGAACGACGATGTATCAGACCAACTATCACCGCGCGTCCTCGGTCGATGAAGCCGTCAGGATGATTTCGGGAGCATCGGAAGGCAAATATGTCTCCGGCGGCATGACGCTCATACCGACGATGAAGCAGCGTCTCGCCGCGCCGAGTGACCTCGTCGATCTCAGGCATATTCCGGCGATGCAGGGAATCAAGGTCGATGGTCGCAAGGTGACCATCGGGGCGGCCACATCGCACGCCGAAGTCGCTGCATCAGCGGCTCTGCGTGCGATTTGTCCCGCCATCTGCGACCTCGCCGGCATGATCGGCGATCCGCATGTTCGTCATATGGGCACGATCGGCGGTTCGATCGCCAACAACGACCCCGCGGCGGACTATCCCTCGGCCATGTTGGCGCTGAATGCCAGCATCGTCACCAACAAGCGCGAGATTGCTGCTGACGATTTCTTTACCGGCTTGTTCGAGACGGCCTTGGACGATGGCGAGCTGGTCACCGCGATCAATTTCGAGGCGCCCGAGAAAGCGGGCTATTCGAAGTTTCCAAATCCGGCATCGCGTTATGCGATGACGGGAGTCTTCGTTGCCAAAGGTGCCGGCGGCGTTCGGGTTGCCGTCACTGGGGCGGGAGCCAACGGCGTTTTCCGCGAAACCGCCATGGAAACCGCCCTCAACGCGAACTGGTCCGCCGGCTCGATCACTGGCATCGATGTCAATCCTGCCGGACTGATGTCGGATTTGCATGCGAGTGCGGAATACCGCGCCAACCTGATCAAAGTGATGGCCAAACGCGCCGTCGCCGAGGCGGGCTGACACAAACGGTCGGATCGCGAGGTGGCGTGTCTGCCTCGCGATTCTTCGCTGCGTCTGGCCAGAACGAGCTTTTTCGAATTAAAATAATTCAAGGCTATGGGCCTTTTGCCGCAGTTGATGGTAAAGCGATGGCAAAGGGTTGACGTGCGTGCGTCGGTTGGCAACAAACGCTCGCACGACACTGGAGCATGACATGGATTTCGAAGCGTTTTTCAAAAGCGAGCTGGACGGGCTTCACAGCGAAGGCCGTTATCGCGTTTTTGCCGATCTTGAGCGTCACCGCGGCAGCTTTCCGCGCGCCACGCGACACACGGCGGACGGCCCGAAGGAAGTCACGGTCTGGTGCTCCAACGACTATCTCGGCATGGGCCAGCACCCCAAGGTGATCGAGGCGATGAAGAATGCCATCGATCACTGTGGCGCGGGTGCGGGAGGCACCCGGAATATCTCTGGCACCACCCACTACCACGTTCTGCTCGAGCGCGAGCTGGCTGATCTTCACGGCAAGGAAGCGGCACTGATCTTCACCTCGGGCTACGTCTCCAACTGGGCGGCGCTCGGCACGCTTGGCGCCAAGATCCCCGGCCTCATCATCTTCTCCGACGCGCTGAACCATGCGTCGATGATTGAAGGCATTCGCTACGCCAAGTGCGACAAGGTGATCTGGAAGCACAACGACATCCATGATCTCGAAGCCAAGCTGGCGGCCGCCGATCCGAAGGCACCGAAGCTGATCGCCTTCGAGTCCGTGTATTCGATGGACGGGGATATTGCCCCGATCAAGGAGATCTGTGACCTCGCCGACAAATACGGCGCGATGACCTATCTCGACGAAGTGCATGCCGTCGGCATGTACGGGCCGCGCGGCGGCGGCATTGCCGAACGCGAAGGGCTGATGGACCGCCTGACAGTCATCGAGGGCACGCTCGGCAAGGCGTTCGGCGTCATGGGCGGCTACATCGCCGCCTCCACGGCGCTCTGCGACTTCATCCGCTCGTTTGCGTCTGGTTTCATCTTCACGACGGCGCTACCGCCGGCCCTTGCTGCCGGTGCGGTTGCCTCGATCCAGCATCTGAAGGTCAGCCCGTTCGAGCGGGCACGCCACCAGGATCGGGTCCGCAAGCTGAGGGCGCTGCTCGATCAGCGCGGCATCCCGCATATGCCGAACCCGAGCCACATCGTGCCTGTCATGGTCGGCGATGCGGCCAAGTGCAAATGGATCTCCGACCTGCTGCTCGACAATTGCGATGTCTACGTGCAGCCGATCAACTACCCGACGGTGCCGAAGAAGACCGAGCGGCTGCGCATCACCCCGACGCCGCTGCACAGCGACACCGACATCGAACACCTCGTCGAAGCGCTGCATTCGCTCTGGGCGCGCTGCGCGCTCGCGCGGCACGTGGCTTAAACGTACATTTCGGAAAAAGATTGGGCCGCCGTCAGGCGGCCTCAGACCGCTGACAAACCCGTCGATATTTTCGGCGGGTTTGTTTTTTTGGACGTTGGTTGTTTTAAGTTGGGTTCTGCGGCGCGGCGAAGTTGGCGGTCTCTGGCCCTCATGCCATGGCTGGTCTGGGTGGCTTGGTGAGCGCCATTGCGATCTTCTTGATGTTTTGGGCGGCTGCGGCCAGCAGGCACTGGCATGCGACACGGGTGAGACTTCGGAAGCGGGCATAGCGATG
>NZ_AZNV01000070.1:0-19628 GCF_000510625.1 Rhizobium sp. IBUN | reverse complement strand
TCGTTCCGATCGCGATGGAAGAAAAGCTGCGCTTCGCTATCCGCGAAGGCGGCCGTACCGTCGGCGCCGGCATCGTCGCCTCGATCGTCGAGTAAGCTTCGGTTTATCCGGATCTAAGAAGGGGCTCCGCTGGAAACAGCGGGGCCCCTTTCTGTATCTGTCATTTGAATTAGGCATCACTGTCTGGTGACAACGCAAAGCCGGGTAGTGGCCTTGCGCTTGAACGCAAAGCCTTTATCTATCCCTCCGATTTCATAAGGGAGGACATGATGAAAAAGCGCATTCTCTTCACAGGTGGTTCGGGCAAGGCAGGGCGCCATGCGGTGCCGTGGCTCGTCAATGCCGGCTACGAGGTTCATAACGTCGATCTGGTGCCGCTTGATAGCCCCGGCGTGACCAACCTGATTGCCGACATCACCGACAGCGGCCAGATCTTCAACGCGCTTTCGATGCACCGCGACTTTCCCGACCTCGATGCGGGCAGGGGCGTCCAACCCTTCGACGCCGTGGTGCATTTCGCGGCAATCCCGCGCATTCTCATCAAGCCTGACAACGAAACGTTCCGCATCAACACGATGGGCACCTACAATGTCATCGAGGCCGCGGTGAAGCTCGGCATCCGCAAGATCATCGTTGCCTCCAGCGAGACAACCTACGGGGTCTGCTTTGCGGAAGGCCATCGCGACTTCCATCAGTTTCCGCTGGAGGAAGACTATGACGTCAACCCGATGGATTCTTACGGTCTCTCCAAGGTCGTGAACGAGAAGACAGCGCGTGCCTTTGCCGAACGCTCGGGTTTCGACATCTACGCGCTGCGCATCGGCAATGTCATCGAGCCGCATGAGTACGAGAGGTTTCCGACCTATTTCGCCAACCCCGAAATGCGCAAGCGCATCGCCTGGAGCTATATCGACGCCCGCGACCTCGGGCAGATCTGCCACCTCTGCATCGAGAAGGACGGTTTGGGCTTCCAGGTCTTCAACGCCGCGAACGACACCGTCTCGGCCAACACGCCGTCGAAGGAACTCGCCAGGCGATTCTATCCGAATGTGCCGTTCACACGCGAAATCGGCGAATACGAGGGCCTGCTCTCCAACCGCAAGATCCGCGAAGTGCTTGGTTTCAAGGAAGAGCACGACTGGCGCAAATATGTGAAAGTCTGATCGCAGGCGTTTCCGCGACGCGGGATTGGAAAAATAGAAAAACGCACTTGCCAATCCTGCGCCGCCGCCTTAAAGGAGCGCCATGCTTGCAGTTGCGCTTCGCGGCCGGTCCGGTCAAGAAGCTGAATGTAAAGCGTAAAGGGGTATAGCTCAGTTGGTAGAGCGGCGGTCTCCAAAACCGCAGGTCGTGGGTTCGAGCCCCTCTGCCCCTGCCATCTTGCTTGAACGAGTTGCGCGGACATCTCGCTGCAGTTCGGCCGGAAAGGCGACGTATGGCTAAGTTCGTTAAACTTCGGTTTCCCTCTTGTGCAATTGGGAATCGATGTTTATGTAGGGTTCAACAGACACGCGGTGCGTGGGGCTGATATGTTCAGCTTTACGCGCCGTAATTGCGTGGGCAGTCGATGGCATCCAAAACTAATCCGTTTGCGTTTCTACAGCAGGTTCGCTCCGAGACGTTGAAAGTTACCTGGCCGTCGCGCCGCGAGACGATGATCTCCACGGTCATGGTGCTTGTAATGGTGATCTTTGCCGCGCTGTTCTTTTTTGCCGCGGACCAGCTTATTGGCTGGGTTCTGAGCTTCGTGCTCAACGTTGGCAGCTGATCGGGTGGAGATATAACATGGCGGCACGTTGGTATATCGTCCACGCATATTCTAATTTTGAGAAGAAGGTCGCGGAAGACATCGAGAATAAGGCTCGTCAGAAGGGCCTCGAGCACCTGTTCGAAAAGATTCTCGTCCCGACCGAAAAGGTGGTTGAGGTTCGTCGCGGTCGCAAGGTCGACAGCGAGCGAAAGTTCTTCCCGGGCTATGTCATGGTTCGTGCGGATCTGACCGATGAGGCCTACCACCTGATCAAGAATACGCCGAAGGTCACTGGCTTCCTCGGCTCCGACAACAAGCCCGTTCCGATTCCGGATTCCGAAGCCGAGCGCATTCTCGGTCAAGTCCAGGAGGGTGTGGAGCGGCCGAAGGCATCTGTTACCTTCGAGATTGGCGAGCAGGTCCGCGTTTCCGACGGTCCGTTCGCTTCGTTCAATGGCACGGTTCAGGATGTGGACGAAGAGCGTTCGCGCCTGAAGGTGGAAGTGTCGATCTTCGGCCGCGCTACACCGGTCGAACTGGAATATGCTCAGGTCGAAAAGGTCTGATCGTCCGCGGCGAAAGCCGCAAACCGCGTGGAAGGTGAGGGGTCTTAGCCGGGCCCGGGATCCGAACCACGCAACCGCAGCCGCCGGAGCGATCCGGCATCTTGGTCGGGTAACCGGCCATCAATGAAAGGCAGAGAGATATGGCTAAGAAAGTTGCAGGCCAGCTCAAGCTTCAGGTCAAGGCAGGATCGGCAAACCCGTCCCCGCCAATCGGCCCGGCGCTTGGTCAGCGTGGCATTAACATCATGGAATTCTGCAAGGCGTTCAACGCCGCTACGCAGGAAATGGAAAAGGGTATGCCGATCCCGGTCGTCATTACCTATTACCAGGACAAGTCTTTCACCTTCGCGATGAAGCAGCCGCCCGTCAGCTACTTCCTCAAGAAGGAAGCGAAGATCCAGTCCGGTTCGAAGACGCCTGGCAAGGGCGCGACTGCCGGAAAGCTCACCAAGGCTCAGATCAAGTCGATCGCCGAAGCCAAGATGAAGGATCTCAACGCAGCGGATATCGAAGGTGCAATGGCGATGATCGAGGGCTCTGCCCGCGCCATGGGCCTGGAAGTGGTAGGATAAGACCATGGCTGGCAAGCGCACGAAGAAGATCAACGAAGGTGTTGATCCCACGAAGCTCTACGCTCTGACTCTCGCCATTGGCATGGTCAAGGAGCGCGCGGTCGCGAAGTTCGATGAAACCATCGAAGTCGCCATGAATCTCGGCGTTGATCCGCGTCACGCAGACCAGATGGTCCGCGGCGTTGTCAACCTGCCGAACGGCACGGGCCGCGACGTTCGCGTTGCTGTCTTTGCTCGCGGAGCCAAGGCTGACGAAGCCAAGGCTGCTGGCGCAGATGTCGTCGGTGCTGAAGAGCTCGTCGAAATCGTCCAGGGCGGCAAGATCGATTTCGATCGCTGCATCGCGACCCCGGACATGATGCCGCTCGTCGGCCGCCTCGGTAAGGTTCTCGGCCCGCGTGGCATGATGCCGAACCCGAAGGTTGGTACCGTTACGATGGACGTTGCCGGTGCTGTCAAGGCATCGAAGGGCGGCGCTGTCGAGTTCCGCGTCGAAAAGGCTGGTATCGTTCACGCTGGCGTTGGCAAGGCATCCTTCGATGCCAAGGCTCTGGAAGAAAACATCCGAGCCTTCGCTGACGCTGTCATCAAGGCGAAGCCGGCTGGCGCGAAGGGCAACTACGTCAAGCGCGTAGCGATCTCTTCGACCATGGGCCCGGGCGTCAAGATCGACCCGTCGTCTGTTACGGCCGCTTAAGTGAGTTTCGCCGGGCTTCGGCCCGGCTAAAGAATTCCGGCCTCGAAAGGGGCCGGAGTATTCCGGAGAAATCCGGAATCCTGTCCGAGATTGCAGGTGGTTTTCCCTTAATCACTTGGCCTGCATGAGACGGGTAAGACCCGAATTGCATGAAGTTCTGCTTCTAGGAATTTGGTTCGAGCCTTGGATGCCTTGTGCCTTCGGCCTTTCTTTGGCGCGAAGCGCGAGGGGACAGGATCCTCAAGCGTCGCTTGGGATCGCTTCTGATCCCAGGAGGCAAAAGGCAACCCGGTGGGGCCCGTCAAAAAGGTCCTGCCAACTGGAGATAGGCAGTGGAAAGAGCGGAAAAACGCGAATTCGTCACGGAACTGAACGAAGTCTTCAAGGCTTCGGGCTCGGTTGTCGTGGCCCACTATGCTGGTGCTACAGTCGCGCAGATGAACGACTTCCGTTCCAAGATGCGCGCAGCTGGCGGTACCGTCAAAGTCGCGAAGAACCGCCTGGCCAAAATCGCCCTTCAGGGTACGGAAGCGGAAGGGATCTCTGGTCTCTTCACCGGTCAGACGCTCATTGCTTACAGCAATGACCCGATCACCGCTCCGAAAGTCGTCGTGGATTTCGCCAAGACCAACGATAAGATCGTTGTTTTGGGCGGCGCCATGGGAACAACGACGCTCAACGCTGATGCAGTCAAGTCGCTTGCGACCCTGCCGTCGTTGGACGAACTGCGCGCGAAGCTGCTGGGCATGATCCAGACTCCGGCTACCCGCATCGCAGGCGTTGTTGCAGCACCTGCAAGCCAGCTTGCTCGCGTGTTTTCGGCTTACGCCAAGAAGGACGAAGCCGCATAAGGCGGTTTTTTGCTGTTTATAAACAACCGGTTCGAACCGAACAAAAGGAACTGATAACATGGCTGATCTCGCAAAGATCGTAGACGACCTCTCCTCGCTGACCGTTCTTGAAGCTGCAGAACTGTCCAAGCTTCTCGAAGAAAAGTGGGGCGTTTCCGCTGCTGCTCCGGTAGCTGTTGCTGCTGTTGCTGGCGGTGCAGGTGCTGCTGCTGCTGCTGAAGAAGAAAAGACCGAGTTCGACGTCATCCTCACGGATGCCGGCGCTAACAAGATCAACGTCATCAAGGAAGTTCGTGGCATCACCGGCCTCGGCCTCAAGGAAGCCAAGGACCTCGTCGAAGGCGCTCCGAAGGCTGTCAAGGAAGCCGTTTCCAAGGCTGAAGCTGCCGACATCAAGAAGAAGCTTGAAGACGCCGGCGCTAAGGTCGACGTTAAGTAATCTTGAACTACATCTGGGGGGTGGGATTTCCCGCCTCCCATTTGTCGTTTCGTTGAACGAATTACCCAAAAGCCGCGTGAAAACGGCTTTTGGGTAATGGGTTCTTCAAGAGGATGGTCTCGAACCGAGACGCGAAGGCAATCCGGCCTCGCATTTCGGGAAGTGAGACGAGATTGAACTACTCATGATTGACGGGGTCGACTGGCCATCGGTTCCCGTCCGTTGCAGGCCCGGATGCAATTTTGAAGGAGCGACGATGGCTCAGACCCTTTCGTTCAATGGTCGTAGGCGCGTACGCAAGTTTTTCGGTAAGATCCCAGAAGTCACAGAGATGCCGAACCTCATCGAGGTTCAAAAGGCATCGTATGATCAATTCCTGATGGTTGAAGAGCCCAAGGGCGGTCGCCCTGACGAAGGCCTTCAGGCTGTCTTCAAGTCCGTTTTCCCGATCACGGATTTCTCCGGCGCTTCCATGCTGGAATTCGTGTCTTATGAATTCGAACCGCCAAAGTTCGACGTCGACGAATGCCGTCAGCGCGACCTGACCTACGCCGCGCCGCTGAAGGTTACTCTCCGTCTGATCGTGTTCGATATCGACGAAGATACGGGTGCGAAGTCCATCAAGGACATCAAGGAGCAGTCGGTCTACATGGGCGACATGCCGCTCATGACCAACAACGGTACGTTCATCGTCAACGGCACCGAGCGCGTTATCGTGTCCCAGATGCACCGTTCGCCGGGCGTCTTCTTCGATCACGACAAGGGCAAGAGCCATTCTTCCGGCAAGCTGCTCTTCGCTGCCCGCGTGATCCCGTACCGCGGTTCCTGGCTCGACATCGAGTTCGACGCCAAGGACATCGTCTATGCCCGTATCGATCGTCGCCGCAAGATCCCCGTGACCTCGCTGCTTATGGCGCTCGGCATGGACGGAGAAGAGATCCTGTCGACCTTCTACACGAAGTCCGACTATCAGCGCGACGGCAAGGGCTGGCGTATTCCGTTTACGCCGGAGACTCTCAAGGGTGCCAAGGCAATCACCGAAATGGTTGACGCCGACACCGGCGAAGTCGTTGTCGAAGCAGGCAAAAAGCTGACTCCGCGTCTGCTCCGTCAGCTCGCTGACAAGGGCCTCAAGGCTCTGAAGGCGACCGACGAAGATCTGTACGGCAACTACCTCGCCGAAGACATCGTCAACTACTCGACAGGTGAAATCTACCTCGAGGCCGGCGACGAGATCGATGAGAAGACCCTTCCGATCATTCTCCAGAACGGTTTCGACGAGATCCCGGTTCTCGGCATCGACCACATCAACGTCGGCGCCTATATCCGCAACACGCTCACGGCGGACAAGAACGAGAACCGCCAGGACGCTCTGTTCGACATCTACCGCGTCATGCGTCCGGGTGAACCGCCGACAATGGACTCGGCTGAAGCCATGTTCAACTCGCTGTTCTTCGATGCGGAGCGCTACGACCTCTCCGCCGTTGGCCGCGTCAAGATGAACATGCGCCTCGACCTCGACGTCGAAGACACCGTCCGCATCCTGCGCAAGGACGACATCCTGGCCGTGGTCAAGATGTTGGTCGAACTGCGCGACGGCAAGGGCGAAATCGACGACATCGACAACCTAGGCAACCGTCGTGTTCGCTCTGTCGGCGAATTGATGGAAAACCAGTACCGTCTCGGCCTGCTCCGTATGGAGCGCGCGATCAAGGAACGTATGTCGTCGATCGAAATCGACACGGTCATGCCGCAGGACCTGATCAACGCGAAGCCGGCAGCTGCTGCCGTTCGCGAATTCTTCGGCTCCTCGCAGCTGTCGCAGTTCATGGACCAAGTGAACCCGCTTTCGGAAATCACCCACAAGCGTCGTCTATCGGCTCTTGGCCCGGGTGGTCTGACGCGCGAGCGCGCAGGCTTTGAAGTCCGCGACGTTCATCCGACCCACTACGGCCGCATTTGCCCGATCGAAACGCCGGAAGGCCCGAACATCGGTCTGATCAACTCGCTTGCGACCTTCGCCCGCGTCAACAAGTATGGCTTCATCGAAAGCCCGTACCGCCGCATCGTTGATGGCAAGGTGACGAACGACGTTCTTTACCTCTCCGCCATGGAAGAAGCGAAGTACTACGTTGCACAGGCAAACGCCGAGCTTGGCGCCGATGGTTCCTTCACCGACGAATTCGTCGTCTGCCGTCATGCCGGCGAAGTTATGCTCGCTCCGCGCGACAGCATGAACCTGATGGACGTTTCGCCGAAGCAGGTTGTTTCGGTCGCAGCGGCTCTCATCCCGTTCCTGGAAAACGACGACGCCAACCGCGCTCTCATGGGCTCGAACATGCAGCGTCAGGCCGTTCCGCTGCTGCGTGCTGAAGCTCCGTTCGTCGGCACCGGCATGGAGCCGGTCGTCGCTCGCGACTCCGGTGCTGCTATCGGCGCCCGTCGCGGCGGCGTGGTCGACCAGGTCGACGCGACGCGTATCGTTATCCGTGCGACGGAAGACCTCGAAGCTGGCAAGTCCGGTGTCGATATCTACCGCCTGCAGAAGTTCCAGCGTTCGAACCAGAACACCTGCGTCAACCAGCGTCCGCTGGTCACCGTGGGTGACGTTGTCAACCGTGGCGACATCCTCGCCGACGGTCCGTCGACGGACCTGGGCGACCTTGCTCTCGGCCGTAACGCGCTCGTCGCGTTCATGCCGTGGAACGGTTACAACTACGAAGACTCGATCCTAATGTCCGAGCGGATCGTTGCTGACGACGTGTTCACCTCCATCCACATCGAAGAATTCGAAGTGATGGCGCGTGACACCAAGCTTGGTCCGGAAGAAATCACGCGCGACATTCCGAACGTCTCGGAAGAAGCGCTGAAGAACCTGGACGAAGCCGGCATCGTCTATATCGGCGCCGAAGTTCAGCCCGGCGACATTCTCGTCGGCAAGATCACGCCGAAGGGTGAGAGCCCGATGACGCCGGAAGAAAAGCTCCTGCGCGCCATCTTCGGTGAAAAGGCTTCCGACGTTCGCGATACGTCCATGCGTATGCCGCCCGGCACCTACGGGACGATCGTCGAAGTGCGCGTCTTCAACCGCCACGGCGTTGAAAAGGACGAGCGCGCGATGGCGATCGAGCGCGAAGAGATCGAGCGTCTTGCAAAGGACCGCGACGACGAGCAGGCGATCCTCGACCGTAACGTCTACGGCCGTCTGGTCGACATGCTGCGCGGCCAGGTCGCACTCGCCGGCCCGAAGGGCTTCAAGAAGGGCACCGAGCTTTCGAACGCCGTAGTCTCGGAATATCCTCGCTCGCAGTGGTGGATGTTCGCTGTCGAGGACGAGAAGGTCCAGGGCGAACTCGAAGCTCTCCGCGGCCAGTACGACGAATCCAAGTCGCGCCTCGAACAGCGCTTCATGGACAAGGTCGAGAAGGTTCAGCGCGGCGACGAAATGCCTCCCGGCGTCATGAAGATGGTCAAGGTCTTCGTTGCTGTTAAGCGCAAGATCCAGCCGGGCGACAAGATGGCCGGCCGTCACGGCAACAAGGGCGTCGTCTCGCGCATTGTGCCTGTCGAGGACATGCCGTTCCTCGAAGACGGTACGCATGTCGACATCTGCTTGAACCCGCTGGGCGTGCCTTCGCGCATGAACGTCGGGCAGATCCTCGAAACCCACCTTGCCTGGGCTTGCGCCGGCATGGGTAAGAAGATCGGCGAACTGCTCGACGAATACCGCAAGACGATGGACATCACCGACCTGAAGACGGAACTGACGGAAGTCTACGCGTCGCAGGCCAAGGACGAAGTCGCCAACTTTGATGATGCATCGCTCGTCAAGCTGGCTGAACAGTCCCGCAGGGGCGTCTCCATCGCAACGCCGGTCTTCGACGGTGCGCATGAGCCTGACGTTGCCTCGATGCTGAAGAAAGCAGGTCTGCACGAGTCCGGTCAGTCGGTTCTGTACGACGGCCGTACCGGCGAGCCCTTCGACCGCAAGGTCACCGTCGGCTACATGTACATGATCAAGCTGAACCACCTGGTCGACGACAAGATCCACGCTCGTTCGATCGGTCCTTACTCGCTCGTTACCCAGCAGCCGCTGGGCGGCAAGGCGCAGTTCGGCGGTCAGCGCTTCGGCGAAATGGAAGTCTGGGCTCTGGAAGCATACGGTGCAGCCTACACGCTGCAGGAAATGCTCACGGTCAAGTCGGACGACGTTGCCGGCCGTACCAAGGTCTACGAAGCCATCGTCCGTGGCGACGACACGTTCGAAGCCGGTATTCCGGAAAGCTTCAACGTTCTCGTCAAGGAAATGCGCTCGCTTGGTCTCTCCGTCGAACTCGAGAATTCGAAGCTCGAGGAGCAGCAGGCCAGCCAGTTGCCGGACGCTGCCGAGTAACCACCGATAGGGTGTGCGCTGTAACGCAGCGCACACCGTTCCCGCTCTGGCCCCTTACGTGTCGGCCGAGCAGGGACGATTTCGCCGCATTCTGCGGTTATTGTCGTTTTGAGCGTTGGCGCGGCTCCCGGGATTTGCCGCCGTCCATGCAAGATAAGGGCGCATCCGCCCATGAAGGAGACAGGCATGAACCAAGAGGTCATGAATCTTTTCAATCCGCAGGTGCCTGCACAGAACTTCGATTCCATCCGGATTTCGATTGCTTCTCCGGAGAAGATTCTTTCCTGGTCTTACGGTGAGATCAAGAAGCCGGAAACCATCAACTACCGCACGTTCAAGCCGGAACGCGACGGTCTCTTCTGCGCGCGCATCTTCGGACCGATCAAGGACTACGAGTGCCTTTGCGGTAAGTACAAGCGCATGAAGTACAAGGGCATCATCTGCGAAAAGTGCGGCGTTGAAGTCACGCTGTCGCGCGTTCGCCGTGAGCGCATGGGCCATATCGAGCTCGCCGCTCCCGTTGCCCACATCTGGTTCCTGAAGTCGCTGCCGAGCCGCATTTCCACGCTGCTCGACATGACGCTGAAGGATGTCGAGCGCGTTCTCTACTTCGAACACTACATCGTCACCGAGCCGGGCCTGACCGCGCTCAAGGAGCACCAGCTCCTGACGGAAGAAGAGTACATGCTCGCCGTTGACGAATACGGCGAAGACCAGTTCACGGCCATGATCGGTGCTGAAGCCATCTACGAGATGCTGGCATCGATGAACCTTGAGAAGATCGCTGGCGATCTGCGCTCCGAGCTTGCCGACACCACGTCGGACCTCAAGCAGAAGAAGCTGATGAAGCGCTTGAAGATCGTCGAGAACTTCATGGAATCCGGCAACCGCCCGGAATGGATGATCATGAAAGTCGTTCCGGTCATCCCGCCGGATCTGCGTCCGCTCGTTCCGCTCGACGGCGGCCGTTTCGCGACGTCGGACCTGAACGATCTGTATCGCCGCGTCATCAACCGTAACAACCGTCTGAAGCGCCTGATCGAACTGCGCGCTCCGGGCATCATCATCCGCAACGAAAAGCGCATGCTGCAGGAATCTGTGGACGCGCTGTTCGACAACGGCCGCCGTGGCCGCGTCATCACCGGCGCCAATAAGCGTCCGCTGAAGTCGCTGTCCGACATGCTCAAGGGCAAGCAGGGCCGCTTCCGCCAGAACCTGCTCGGCAAGCGCGTCGACTATTCCGGCCGCTCGGTCATCGTGACCGGTCCGGAACTGAAGCTGCACCAGTGCGGTCTTCCGAAGAAGATGGCGCTCGAGCTGTTCAAGCCGTTCATCTATGCCCGCCTCGACGCCAAGGGTTACTCCTCGACCGTCAAGCAGGCCAAGAAGCTGGTTGAAAAGGAAAAGCCTGAGGTTTGGGATATCCTCGACGAGGTCATCCGCGAGCATCCGGTTCTCCTGAACCGCGCACCGACGCTGCACCGCCTGGGCATCCAGGCCTTCGAACCCACGCTGGTCGAAGGCAAGGCCATCCAGCTGCACCCGCTCGTCTGCACGGCATTCAACGCCGACTTCGACGGTGACCAGATGGCTGTTCACGTGCCGCTGTCGCTTGAAGCCCAGCTCGAAGCCCGCGTTCTGATGATGTCGACGAACAACATCCTGCACCCTGCAAACGGTGCACCGATTATCGTTCCGTCGCAGGACATGGTTCTTGGCCTTTACTACCTCTCGATCATGAACCAGAACGAGCCGGGCGAAGGCATGGCCTTCTCCGACCTCGGCGAGCTGCATCACGCGCTCGAAAACAAGGTCGTGACGCTGCACACCAAGATCCGCGGCCGCTTCAAGTCGGTCGACGAGGACGGCAAGCCGTACTCGAAGATCTATGAAACGACTCCGGGCCGCTTGCTCATCGGCGAACTCCTGCCGAAGAACGGCAAGGTGACCTTCGACGTCTGCAACCAGGAAATGACTAAGAAGAACATCTCCAAGATGATCGACGCGGTCTACCGCCATTGCGGCCAGAAGGACACAGTCATTTTCTGCGACCGCATCATGCAGCTCGGCTTCACCCATGCCTGCCGCGCCGGCATTTCGTTCGGCAAGGACGACATGGTCATTCCGGAAACCAAGGCGAAGATCGTTGCCGACACCGAAAACCTGGTGAAGGAATACGAGCAGCAGTACAATGACGGTCTGATCACGCAGGGCGAAAAGTACAACAAGGTTGTCGACGCCTGGGGCAAGGCCACCGAAAAGGTTGCCGAAGACATGATGGCCCGCATTAAGGCCGTCGAATTCGATCCGAACACCGGTCGTCAGAAGCCAATGAACGCCATCTATATGATGTCCCACTCGGGCGCTCGTGGTTCTCCGAACCAGATGCGTCAGCTGGGCGGCATGCGCGGCCTCATGGCCAAGCCGTCGGGCGAAATCATCGAAACGCCGATCACGTCGAACTTCAAGGAAGGCCTGACCGTCAACGAGTACTTCAACTCGACGCACGGCGCCCGTAAGGGTCTGGCAGACACCGCCTTGAAGACCGCGAACTCCGGTTACCTGACCCGTCGTCTCGTCGACGTCGCCCAGGATTGCATCGTCAACTCGGTCGATTGCGGCACCGACAAGGGCCTGACCATGACCGCCATCGTTGATGCCGGTCAGGTCGTTGCGTCGCTCGGCGCTCGTATCCTCGGCCGTACCGCCCTTGATGATATCGATCATCCGGTCACTGGCGAGCGTATCGTCGATGCCGGCAAGATGATCCTCGAGCCCGATGTCATCGAGATCGAGAAGGCTGGTATCCAGTCGATCCGTATCCGTTCGGCACTGACCTGCGAAATCCAGACGGGCGTCTGCTCGGTCTGCTACGGTCGTGACCTTGCACGCGGTACTCCGGTCAACATGGGTGAAGCAGTCGGTGTTATCGCTGCTCAGTCGATCGGCGAGCCGGGCACGCAGCTCACCATGCGTACATTCCACCTTGGTGGCACGGCAACCGTGGTTGACCAGTCGTTCCTGGAAGCCTCGTACGAAGGTACGGTTCAGATCAAGAACCGCAACCTGCTGCGCAACTCGGATGGCAACCTCGTTGCCATGGGCCGTAATATGACCGTCCAAATCCTGGACGAGCGTGGTGTCGAGCGCTCCTCGCAGCGCGTCGCCTATGGTTCGAAGCTGCATGTCGACGATGGCGACAAGGTCAAGCGCGGTCAGCGTCTGGCAGAGTGGGACCCCTACACCCGTCCGATGATGACGGAAGTGGCCGGTACCGTTCAGTTCGAAGACGTCGTCGACGGTCTCTCGGTTCTCGAAGCGACCGACGAATCCACCGGCATCACCAAGCGTCAGGTTATCGACTGGCGTTCGACCCCGCGTGGTTCGGACCTCAAGCCGGCAATCGTCATCAAGGATGCCAGCGGCAACGTCATGAAGCTGTCCCGTGGTGGTGACGCCCGCTTCCTGCTCTCGGTCGACGCGATCCTGTCGGTCGAGCCGGGTCAGAAGGTGTCTCAGGGTGACGTGCTTGCACGTTCGCCGCTCGAAAGCGCCAAGACCAAAGACATCACCGGCGGTCTGCCGCGCGTTGCCGAACTGTTCGAAGCTCGTCGTCCAAAGGACCACGCCATCATCGCTGAGATCGATGGTACGATCCGCCTCGGCCGCGACTACAAGAATAAGCGTCGCGTCATCATCGAGCCGGCGGAAGACGGTGTCGAGCCTGTCGAATACCTGATCCCGAAGGGCAAACCCTTCCACCTTCAGGAAGGCGACTACATCGAGAAGGGTGACTACATCCTCGACGGTAACCCGGCTCCGCACGACATCCTGGCGATCAAGGGCGTCGAAGCACTCGCTTCGTACCTGGTCAACGAAATCCAGGAAGTCTATCGCTTGCAGGGCGTTGTCATCAACGACAAGCACATCGAAGTGATTGTCCGTCAGATGCTGCAGAAGGTGGAAATCACCGATGCAGGCGACTCGACTTACATCGTCGGCGACAACGTCGACCGCATCGAGCTCGAAGACGTCAACGATGCGCTGATCGAACAGGGCAAGAAGCCTGCTTATGGCGATCCGGTTCTGCTGGGTATCACCAAGGCGTCGCTGCAGACCCCGTCGTTCATCTCCGCCGCGTCCTTCCAGGAAACGACGAAGGTGCTGACGGAAGCTGCAATCGCCGGCAAGACCGACGGTCTGCAGGGTCTGAAGGAAAACGTCATCGTCGGTCGTCTGATCCCCGCCGGTACCGGTGGCACGATGACCCAGATCCGTCGCATCGCGACCTCGCGCGACGAGTTGATCCTCGAGGAACGCCGCAAGGGCACGGGCGCCGATGTCGCCACGCCGATGCTGCAGGATCTCGCGGGCGAGAGCGCACCGGCTGCCGAATAATCGGCAGCTTGGTTTTAAGAATTGAGAAGCCGCCCGGAGCGATCCGGGCGGCTTTCTGTTGTGCGCCCAGCATGGGCGGTTCTTGTGGGTGGAAGTCCCACCGAAAGCTGGTCACAGTGAGGGAAGTGAAGCGCAACTGCGGCAGGGTGACCAACGGTGGGGAGGAAGCGTGGATCGAACCTGCGGGCCGATGGACAAGAACGGGATATGAGGCGATGCCGACCAGGGCGAGCGGGCAACAAACCGCGAAGCTCTTGTGACCAATGGGCGGTGGCGTAAATCCGGCGGTCGTGCAGTGAAGGAGTGCGCTCTTACCTGTTGGGGTGGACGGCTCCCAACGGCATCGCGATGTGCCAGAGTGAGTTCGTTGAAAGCTCAATCGAGGGAGACCGTCCGTGGAACAGATTATCCGAATTGGCATGGATACGTCAAAGAACGTTTTCCAATTGCAGGGCGTGAATGCAGTCGAGCAACCAATCCTGCGCAAGACGTTCTCGCGTAAGGAGATGGTAAAATTCTTCGAGAAAACGGCGCCTACCACCATCGCACTCGAAGCGTGCGGAGGCTCTCTCATCATTGGGCAAGGTTATTAAGTTGCCTCGGGCACGAAGTAAAATTGATCGCGCCTCAGTTGACGAAGCCGTATGTGAAACGCGGCAAGAATGACGCGGCGGATGCCGAAGCTTTGTGCGAGGCGATGAGCCGCCCCACGATGCGGTTTGCTCCGGTGAAAACCGCCGACCAGCAGGCAGCCTTGATGCTGGCTGGCATGCGAGAGAGACTTATCCGCAACCGGACACAGCTCGCCAATGCCATTCGCGGGTTTGGTATGGAATTTGGCATCGTCGCGGCCTCCGGGATGTGTCGGATCGAACCGCTATTGGAGCGAATAGCGGGAGACCAGTCGCTGCCGGACCTTGCTCGAGAGCTTTTTGCTGTGCATGGTGATGAGTATCGCGGTCTGCTTTCGGAAATCAAGCGGATCGAGGAAAAGCGGATGGATCTGCACCGCGCCGATGAATGCAGCAGGCGTCTTGCCGAAATCCCCGGCGTCGGCCCGGTCGGTGCATCCCTCTTGATGATGAAGACCCCAGATCCTCGGATGTTTAAGTGTGGTCGAGATTGGATAGGCCTCACACCGAAAGATCATTCGACTGCAGGCAAGGTCGGGCTTGGGGGCATCACTCGTGCCGGCGATGAGATGTTGAGAAGCGTATTAGTGGTTGGTGCAAAACTGCCGTTCTTCAACACGTCGGAGCAGGCCAAAGCAGACATGCTTCGCGATGGCTCACCGAACTGCTGCAACGGAAAAAGCCTAAGCTGGTTGCGGTGGCGCTCGCTAACAAGATTGCTGGTATTGCCTGGAAAACTTATGGTGAGCGGCGAAACGTATCGGCGAATGGAAGGACAGCCGAAGGCAGCATAGGAGATTACTAGCCGTCACGGGGCGGGTGCGATCACATCGATCGCCCCCTATGCCGATTGAGTTCGATTTTGCAGGGGAGCAAGCTGAGGCTCAGCTCAGCAGCGGTAGCCCTTGCTCCATACCGTAGCCCAGCCGAATGTGGGCATCGTCGAAGCCGAGCCAGAAGAAACGGAACAGGATTGGACCCCCGCCGCTGAACGGCGTCATTTCGCGATGCAGCCAGGTGGGGGGCTGCTCACCTTCAAGCGGAATGTGGAAGTAATGTCGCCGGTGGCAGAAGTCGTTGCCATCCTTGGAGAAACGGTAGTCATTGACAACCAGCGGGGCGAGGGGAGTCTTAGACAGGATTCCCGTTTCTTCCGAAAACTCTCGAAGGGCTGCCGCGGCGATATCTTCGCCAGCTTCTACCGTGCCGCCCGGAACCTGAAGCTCGATCTCCGGAAAGTCCGGCTCATCGAAAACCAGCAGCCGGTCGCGCCAGGTTGCATAGATCAGCACCTTGAGCGCATCCGGCTTCATCGTTGCCTCAGCTGAAGCGGATGATCGCGACTTCGCCGTCGACGGCGCCCTGATAGGCGGAGGCGTGAGGCTCCTCGGACGGCACTTCGGTCAGCATGCCGATCTGGTCGAGGTCGGCCTCGATGAAACCTTCTTCAGCAAGCGCATTCAGAGCCTCGCGCACGGCGCTGTCGTCATCGGCGGCCTTGAGCATGATATGAAGATCGACGCCCTCGCTGTTGTCGGACTCATAGCCCTTGCCGATGATGATGAACACCATCGGGCCTTCGGAAATGTTGTCGTTGTCGGGGGCGGTAATCATCGGATGTCCTTCGATTCGAGATTTGAATCTGATTTCATGCGCTTAGCGTCTGCAATCGGTGATTCCATAGCCGCTTTTTGCTGCAATGCTCAAGTTTATCTTGCTGTGCGGCAGCGAATGCGCCTAGAAGCTCCAAAAGAGCGCGTAGTGGCCGGGTTTCAAGGCGTTTGGCCGAAGTTTATTTCTTAACGGCCTTGACGAGACGACGGGAAACCAGTAGTACCCGCGCCATCCGGACCCATGTGAGGCATGGCCATTCGGGGCGACGCGCCCCGGAGATCACCTCAAACAAGGTTCGAAACGCACGTTGAAGATATGATGCCTGCACGCATGACGCATGTCTTTTGCGTCCTCTGCTCTCAGTGGTCCATCTGCGAAAGCGGATCGGGCCACGTTTTGCGCATTGAGACAAGCGTGTGATCTTGCCGGAGACGGCGCGAGTTACGCCCGCAAGGGATTGAGATATAAACGTAAGGGATGGTTGAATGCCTACCGTAAACCAGCTTATCCGCAAGCCGCGTCAGGCGAACGTAAAGCGTAATAAGGTTCCTGCCCTGCAGGAGAACCCGCAGAAGCGCGGCGTTTGCACCCGCGTCTACACGACGACGCCGAAGAAGCCAAACTCGGCTCTCCGTAAGGTCGCAAAGATCCGCCTGACCAACGGCTTCGAAGTCATTGGTTACATCCCCGGTGAAGGCCACAACCTTCAGGAACACTCTGTCGTCATGATCCGCGGCGGCCGTGTTAAGGACCTTCCGGGTGTTCGTTACCACATCATCCGCGGCGTTCTCGATACCCAGGGTGTCAAGAACCGCAAGCAGCGCCGATCGAAGTACGGTGCGAAGCGTCCGAAGTAATTCGGTTTTGAAATCCCGGCGCTGCGCGAGGTCCTCCGCGTGGTAGAGCGCCTTTAACAATTGAAGAGACGAGAAGTATGTCCAGACGTCACAGAGCAGAAAAGCGCGAGATCAACCCGGACCCGAAGTTCGGCGATCTGGTTGTTACCAAGTTCATGAATGCAATCATGCTTGACGGCAAGAAGTCCGTCGCTGAAAGCATTGTCTACGGCGCATTTGACTCCGTACAGGGCAAGTCCAAGCAGGAGCCGCTCGGCGTGTTCCATCAGGCTCTGGACAACGTTGCTCCGCATGTTGAAGTCCGTTCGCGCCGTGTTGGTGGTGCAACCTACCAGGTTCCGGTTGATGTTCGTCCGGAGCGCCGTCAGGCCCTGGCCATCCGCTGGCTGATCGCTGCCGCGCGCAAGCGCAACGAAACGACCATGATCGACCGACTGTCGGGCGAGCTTCTCGATGCATCCAACAACCGTGGTTCCGCGGTCAAGAAGCGCGAAGACACGCACAAGATGGCTGACGCCAACCGTGCGTTCTCGCATTATCGCTGGTAATCCCGAACGGGTTCGAAAGGCAGTCCACAATGGCTCGCGAATATAAAATCGAAGACTACCGAAATTTCGGTATCATGGCGCACATCGACGCCGGCAAGACGACGACGACTGAGCGTATCCTTTACTACACCGGCAAGTCGCACAAGATCGGCGAAGTGCACGATGGCGCGGCCACGATGGACTGGATGGAGCAGGAGCAGGAGCGTGGTATCACGATCACCTCCGCTGCCACGACGACCTTCTGGAAGGGCCGTGACGGCAAGATGCGCCGCTTCAACATCATCGACACCCCCGGCCACGTCGACTTCACCATCGAAGTCGAGCGTTCGCTGCGCGTTCTCGACGGTGCTATTGCTCTTCTCGACGCCAACGCCGGTGTTGAGCCGCAGACGGAAACCGTCTGGCGCCAGGCTGAGAAGTACAATGTTCCGCGCATGATCTTCTGCAACAAGATGGACAAGACCGGCGCGGACTTCTACCGCTCGGTTGAGATGATCAAGACCCGTCTCGGTGCAACGGCTGTTGTCATGCAGCTGCCGATCGGCGCAGAAAGCGACTTCAAGGGCGTTGTCGACCTGATCGAGATGAACGCTCTCGTCTGGCGCGATGAATCGCTCGGCGCCCAGTGGGATGTCGTCGAAATCCCGGAAGACATGAAGGCCAAGGCTGAGGAATATCGCGAAAAGCTGATCGAGACTGTTGTCGAGATCGACGAAGCCGCGATGGAAGCCTACCTCGAAGGCACCATGCCCGACAATGATCAGATCCGCGCGCTCGTCCGTCGCGGCACGATCGACGTCAAGTTCCACCCGATGTTCTGCGGTACCGCCTTCAAGAACAAGGGCGTTCAGCCGCTGCTCGACGCCGTTGTCGATTACCTGCCGTCGCCGCTCGATATTCCGGCGATCAAGGGCATCGACTTCAAGACGGAAGCCGAAATCGAGCGTCACGCTGACGACTCCGAGCCGCTTTCGATGCTCGCATTCAAGATCATGAACGACCCGTTCGTCGGTTCGCTGACCTTCGCACGCATCTATTCCGGCAAGCTCGAAAAGGGTTCGTCGGTTCTGAACACGGTCAAGGACAAGCGCGAGCGCGTCGGCCGTATGCTGCAGATGCACTCGAACTCGCGTGAAGACATCGAAGAAGCCTTCGCAGGTGATATCGTTGCTCTCGCTGGTCTCAAGGAAACCACCACGGGTGACACGCTCTGCGATCCGCTGAAGCCTGTTATTCTCGAGCGCATGGAATTCCCCGAGCCGGTCATTCAGATCGCGATCGAGCCGAAGTCCAAGGGCGACCAGGAAAAGATGGGCCTCGCGCTCAACCGCCTGGCTGCTGAAGACCCGTCCTTCCGCGTCAAGACCGACCAGGAATCCGGCCAGACGATCATCGCCGGCATGGGCGAACTTCACCTCGACATCATCGTCGACCGCATGCGTCGCGAATTCAAGGTTGAAGCAAACGTCGGTGCTCCGCAGGTTGCCTACCGCGAAACCATCACGCGCCAGCACGAAGAAGACTACACGCACAAGAAGCAGTCCGGTGGTACCGGCCAGTTCGCGCGCGTCAAGATCGTCTTCGAACCGAACCCGGATGGCGAAGACTTCAAGTTCGAGTCCAAGATCGTCGGTGGTGCGGTTCCGAAGGAATACATCCCGGGCGTTCAGAAGGGTATCGAAAGCGTTCTGTCTTCCGGTCCGCTGGCTGGATTCCCGATGCTCGGCGTCAAGGCGACGCTCATCGATGGTGCCTTCCACGACGTCGACTCGTCGGTTCTGGCGTTCGAAATCGCCTCGCGTGCTTGCTTCCGTGAAGCAGCCAAGAAGGCCGGTGCGCAGCTCCTCGAGCCGATGATGAAGGTCGAAGTCGTCACGCCTGAGGATTACGTCGGCGACGTTATCGGCGACCTGAACTCTCGCCGTGGCCAGATCCAGGGCCAGGAGAGCCGTGGTATCGCCGTAGTCATCGCCGCCAACGTTCCGCTGGCGAACATGTTCAAGTACGTCGATAACCTGCGCTCCATGTCACAGGGCCGTGCTCAGTACACCATGACCTTCGATCACTACGCGCCGGTCCCGTCGAACGTCGCAACGGAAATCCAGGCAAAGTATTCCGGTCAGAAGTGACCGGAATACCAATTGACCGATAACAAGAATTAGATCCCTCACGGGACCTTGAAAGAATGGAGAGCCCAAATGGCAAAGAGTAAGTTCGAGCGCAACAAGCCGCACGTTAACATCGGCACGATCGGCCACGTTGACCACGGCAAGACGTCTCTGACGGCAGCGATCACGAAGTACTTCGGCGA
>NZ_AZNV01000069.1:0-19726 GCF_000510625.1 Rhizobium sp. IBUN | reverse complement strand
ACGCCGCGATTGGCCGCTTAGGTCAAATACCCCGACCGCAACCCATGCGCGGAGAAATCCCGAGGCTCCAACCCAGCCATCGCCACCCTTTGCTTGACGATATCGTTGACTGCCTTCGGATCGAGCGGACGGCGCGAAACATTGCCCCAGCGATCGATCGCCCGAAATATCGATCCCTTGTCGATGTTGGCGGCGTCGAGCCAGGCGTTCAACGCTTCGACCGGCCGGCCAGTGAGATAGACGACCTCATCCTGGTCGGCACCGGATGTTTTCGTGCGGCCGAGATGGATGGCGAGAGAGGGCAGGGGAGGGCCGTCTTCGACCTCGATTGCGGGCTCGACCGTCAGTTGCTCCTTGCGCAGCCCGGCAATTTCGCTGCGGCGGCGGCCGCCTGAGGCGAAGGCCACCATCAGGATGGCCCGATCCCTGATGTCATGCAGGCTGCCGCCGCTGCAGGTCGCCAACAGTCTGGCCAGCACGTCGGCTGTCACCGCTTTCGCGCTCTTGCGCATTCGCGGGCGCGGCGTGGCGCGCACCGCCAGCCGGAAACACCGCAGCGATGGTATCGAGTTCTCTTGCGCGTTCTTCAATCAAACTTGGCGACTCGCTGCTCATATCGGCAGTCCGTTCTCGTCAAATGATCGCGCGTAGGCAGTGAGCTCTTCGTGTGGAGTCTTGAATATTCCGTCGAAGCGGAGCGCGATTTTGACCTGATTTTCGATCATCTCGTCGCTTACATCTGGTCGAGAAGGCAGCGATTTCGGCCAAAATGCACTCACTTCCGATAAGCGCTACTTATCGATGGTTAGAGGCACAACGCGAAGTCCTCAGCAGCAGCGGAAGCAATTGGCGATATCGCTTCTGGTTAATGGCGTGTTTACCGTGATTTCATGAAGTTACGATCTTGAAAAGTTGCTCCCTGCCGGGACGCGGGGGTGCCCAGGGTACGTGGAGCACATTCGCTGGCAAAGCGGCAAGGCGGAAGAGATCGCCTTTACTGCCTTGTTCCTCGCCAGCGACGAGTCCTCCTATATCACCCGGGCCGACATCGTGGTCGATGGCGGATGGTTTTCCTCAGCACCCTATCTCGGCAACGAGCGTTCCCACCACATGCTCGAGCTGCTGGAGACAAGGACAAAGCTGAACATCTGTGGGACGATTTCCTCAACCACTTCCGCTAGTCCTGGGCCCTGGTCGAAGCAAGAATACTCCGGAGACGTTTTCGAATGAGAAGCTAGCCTTCTTCTCCGTGGTTGCGGAAAACGTGTTTCGTCCCTCCTCAGGGGAAGTGCCGAAGCTCCTTGGCCAAGAAGTCGATTAGCCCATGGAGATAAATGAAGCCATGAAGCGCATTGTGATCATCCTGATACTGGCTGTCGCCATCGCAGGTGTTGCGTGGTGGTTTCTCCACAACCGCAACGGATCGGGCGAGCTCCGTCTTTACGGAAACGTTGATTTTCGGCAGGTCGATATCGCCTTCAATGGCAGCGAACGTGTCGCCGAAGTCCTCGTCGAGGAGGGCGACCGGATCAAGAAGGACCAGGTGCTTGCCAGGCTTGATACCAGCAGGCCCCGTCCACAGGTGGCGCAGGCGGAAGCGCAGGCTGCAAGTCAACGCGCGAACGTTGCCCGGCTAAAGAACGGCAGCCGCCCGGAGGATATTGCACAGGCGCGCGCCAATCTCGAATCCGCAAAGGTCGAGGCGGCGAACGCCAGGGCGCAATATGAACGCCAAAGCTCACTTGCTCTTCGAGCCGTCGCCAGTCAGCGATCGCTCGAGATGGCGGCATCCAAATCCAAACAGGCCGAAGCGAAGGTAGAAGTCAATCAGAAGGCACTGGACCTTCTTGTGATAGGTCCTCGCATCGAGGACATCGAGGAAGCCGAGGCACAGCTACGTGCGGCGGACGCCAACGTCGCCCTCCTTCATCAATAGCTTGCGGAAGCCGACTTGATAGCCCCGGTCGAGGCCATCGTACGATCGCGCCTGATCGAGCCGGGCGAGATGGCGTCGCCGACACGCACGGCGTTTTCGCTCGCGACCGTTAGCCCAAAATGGGTTCGCGCATATGTCTCCGAGACACAAATCGGGCTGCTGCGCCCTGGGATGAAGGCCACCGTCAGCGTCGACTCCTTTCCGGGGAACCCAATGCCGGGGTGGATCGGTTTCATCTCCTCGGTTTCCGAGTTCACGCCGAAGACCGTGCAGACGGAGGAGCTTCGAAGCAGTCTCGTCTACGAGGTACGCGTTTACGTGGACGATCCAGACAATGTCCTGCGCCTCGGAATGCCAGCGACCGTAAGACCGGACCGCGGCAGTGGCGGCGCGGCGACAGCACAGAAGTGGGTCGACCATGAGCGCGCAAGAGACAGCGCTGGTCGCCAAAGACGTACGCAAGACCTTCAAGCGCGACGCCGGCAAGCCGGTCGACGCCCTTGCCGGGATATCTCTTCACGTCGCGCGCGGAAAGCTGACGGCCCTGGTTGGCCCGGACGGCGCGGGCAAAACGACGCTGTTGCGATTGGCCGCCGGCCTGGTCGCACCAGACGCCGGCAGCATCGAAGTTATATCGGTGTCGATGTCGTCCGGTCGCCGCAGCAGGTCCAGGACAGGATCAGCTATATGCCTCAGCGTTTCGGTCTCTACGAAGACCTGAGCGTTCAGGAGAACCTCGATCTCTACGCCGATCTGCATGGGATCGAACAGAAACAAAGAAACGAAATCTACCCACGGCTGTTTGAGATGACCCAACTCGGGCGGTTCAAGGAAAGGCCGGCGGGCAAGCTTTCGGGAGGCATGAAACAGAAGCTCGGGCTTGCCTGCACGCTCGTCCGCTCGCCGCAACTGCTGCTCCTCGGCGAACCAATCGTGGGCGTCGATCCGCTATCTCGCAGGGAGCTTTGGGAGATCGTTTATAAACTCATCCAGGAAGACGAACTGTCGGTCATCGTATCGACATCCTATCTGGACGAGGCAGAGCGCTGCGAACACGCCGTATTGATGCATGCTGGCCAGGTTCTCGCCGAAGGACGACCCACGGACATTACTGAGAAGGCAAACGGCTGCTGTTTTCTGATGAGGGATACGAACGGCATGGTGGCTCGATCCCTTCAAGCCCGACTGTTCTCTCTCCCAGGCGTCGTCGACGCGGTACCGGAGGCCGGACGCGTTCGCGTCGTGCGCAAATCGGCAGAGGACAAGCGACCGCTCGAGGTGGAGGGAACGAAGCTCGAGAGCGAGGCGGTGCAGCCTCGTTTCAGGACGCTTTCATGATGCTCTTTGCCGATGCCGCCGGCGACGAACGACCCCGGCGCCCGACACAGAATGCCAGCGGACCCAGGGTCTCCGAGGAAACGATTGTCGAAGTCCGGGACCTTGTCCGGACATTCGGCGACTTTACCGCTGTGGACCATGTCAGCTTCGCGGTGAAGCGGGGCGAGGTGTACGGACTTCTTGGCCCGAATGGCGCTGGCAAAAGCACCACCTTCAAAATGCTATGCGGCCTTCTTCCGGCGAGCGGCGGGACGCTTCAGGTAGCCGGCGCGAACCTTTTGACCGCGGGCGCGAAGGCACGCCAGCGGCTCGGATATGTTGCACAGAAGTTCTCCCTCTACGCCCAACTCACTGTCGATGAGAACCTGGAATTCTTTTCCAGCGCGTATGGACTGCGGGGACGCGCCAAGCGCGACAGGATCAATACCCTGAAGGCGCAGTTCGAGCTTGGACAATTCTCTGGCCTTCCGAGCGGACAGTTGCCCGGCGGTTTCAAGCAGCGGCTCGCACTTGCGGCAGCACTGCTGCACGAACCCGACATCCTGTTCCTCGACGAGACGACTAGCGGGGCCGACCCGCTGGCGAGGCGGCAGTTCTGGGGCGGATCACCACACTCTCAGAACAGGGCGTCACGGTCATCGTGACGACCCATTTCATGGAAGAAGCGGAGTACTGCGATCGGATCATCATTCTGGACGCAGGCAAGAACCTTCGAAATCCGCGCTCGTGCGAAGAGCGCGGAAGACGAAGCCCCGACCATGGAGCAAGCGTTTATAGCGATCGTGGAGAAGGAGCGGCAGAAATCCAAGGAGAGCGGCTCATGAGCGATCAGGGACAAGGTGGGCTTAGCTCGGCCCTAAGACGTATACGTGCGTTGGTACGTAAGGAAGGCTGGCAGCTTCTGCGCGATCCGAGCAGTATCGCGATCGGCATCATCATGCCCGTGGCTCTGCTAGTGCTATTCGGATACGGCATAAACTTGGATATCAAGAATGTTCCCGTGGCGATCGTCATCGAAGACGATTCTGCGGCGGCGCGGGGCGTGGCATCGAGTTTCGAGCTCTCGGATTATTTTTCCCCCTGACGGGTTAAGACGATGATGGAGGCCGAGAAAATGCTGATGTCGGCCGATGTCAGGGCGATCGTTCGCATTCCCAGAGACTTTGCGCGCTCGATCCAGCTCGGCACCGCGGAGGTCCAGTTGCTCGTCAACGGCTCGGATTCGAATACGGCGCGGATTTCGCTCGGGTATGCCCAGGGCGCCGTCGGCGTCTGGGCGACCAAGGAGGCGGCTCGGAGCGGTGGTCAGGTTTCGGGGATCACGATCGTCAGCCGGCTCTGGTTCAACGAGGCGAACGACAGCACCTATTTCCTGGTGCCAGGCCTCATCGTGCTTGTGATGACACTGATTGGCGCATTGCTCACTGCGCTCGTAATGGCGCGCGAATGGGAACGCGGAACCTTCGAGGCGCTGTTCGTCACCCCGGTCCGCTCCGTGGAAATCCTGCTCGGCAAGACAATCCCCTATTTCTTGCTGGGATTGGCGGGGCTGGCGCTCTGCGTCGTCGGGAGCAAGCTCCTGTTCGGCGTTCCATTTCGCGGCTCGCTTGCCATCCTCACAATCGTCTCAATGCTCTATCTGCTCGTCGCCCTTGGCCTCGGCCTTGTTATCTCCGCGGCGACCAAGAGCCAGTTCGTCGCGAGCCAGGTGACCCTTTTCGTAACCTTTCTTCCGGCCATGATGCTGTCTGGCTTCATGTACGATCCGCGCAGCATGCCGTTGGTCGTCCAAGTCATCACCTACATCTTTCCGGCGCGCTACTTTGTGACGCTCCTCCAGACTCTGTTCCTCGCCGGAAACATCTGGAGCGTCATCCTACCGAATGCCGCGGTGCTCGCGGGCATGGCGATCGTGCTGCTTGGGCTCTCCGTGAAACTTACCGCGAAAAGGATCGCATGATGCTGGCGTCGCTGCTTCGAATCCTTACCATCATCCGCAAGGAACTCCTCGTGATCCTGAAGGACCCCAAAAGCCGCGCAAGCGTAGTCCTGCCGCCGCTCCTTCAGTGCCTCATCTTCGGCTACGCAGCCAGCTACGATCTCGACACCGTGCCCTATGCGCTGGTCGACCAGGATCACAGCGCCACGTCGCGAGCCCTTGTCGCAAAGCTGGAAGGTTCCGGCGTCTTCCAGCGCCAGGCGACTCTCTCCCAGACGGCCCAGGCGGTCCCGTTGCTCGACAAGAAACAGGTGGTGTTGACCATCGTCATCGGACAGGACTTCGAACGAAACCTTGAGAGCAGCGGAGCTGCTTGAGAGCAGCGGAGCTTCGGTCGTCCAGGTGATCGCCGACGGCCGAAATTCGAACACCAGCGGCGTCGCCCAAGGTTATGCAAACACGATCATAGGAGACTTCTCGCGAAATTGGCTGGCGCAAAAAGGCTCTCCCGGCGCGGTTCAGGTGACCACCCGCGCTTGGTTCAACGCGCAGCTAGAGACTCGCTGGACGATGGTTCCCTCGCTGATCGGAACCATAACAATGATGATGACGATGCTGCTGACGGCGATGTCGGTGGCACGCGAACGCGAAGAAGGAACCTTCGACCAGCTCCTCGTAGCGCCCTTCACAGCGACCGAGATCATGGTCGGAAAGGCCGTGCCATCGATGATCGTCGGGATCGTGCAGGCGTCGGTAGTCCTGCTGCTCGCGCTGTTCTGGTTCCGGATTCCCTTCGCGGGAAGGTTTGCCGCGCTCTATCTAGGATTGGCTCTGTTTCTGGCCGCCGCGATCGGATTTGGGCTGTTCCTGTCGTCGCTCGCCGGAAACATGCAGCAGGCAATGGTCCTGTGCTTCCTCTTCCTCATGCCCTTCATGCTGCTGTCCGGATTGATGTCGCCGACGGACAACATGCCGAAGGTGCTGCAAATACGCGACCGTGATCAATCCGTTGAAATACGCGATATCGATCACCCGCCGCGTTTACCTCGAGGGCGCGCATGTAAGCCAAATGCTCCCCGACATGTTGGCCCTGCTTATTATCGCCGCAGTCACCTTACCAATCTCGGCCTGGATGTTCACGCGCCGACTGAACTAGAGGGCTCGATATTCGCTATCGACGCGAGGGCTGACCAACGGCCGCTTTCATTCTGTATGGCCCAGGGCAGCCAGCCCGTTATCGACTCCTAAACCGACGTCGCTTACTCACTGGGTCACCACCTGTGCGTTGGGTCCGAACAGGATGCCGACGCACTCTTTCGCTCCCGCCTTGGATGTGTTGAAGTCGTGCAGCTGCGACAAGAGTTTAGGGTCAGCAGTGGCTCTGGCGCAGAAGCGTGGCCAGTCATGGACGGCGCTCCAGGTATTTGGTTCAGCGGCGTTGGCTCAGGATCCTTTTGACCGTTTCCCTTTGGTCATCACCTGCCAATTCAAGGACACGTTCCATGCATTCTATTTGTCCCGAGTCACTGAGGACGGGACGGCAACGTTTGTTGCGTCGGACCGAATCGGCGGTACGATTACTTTACATCGCCGTGCCAAAGCTTTGGAGATTCAGAAGGGGGGAGCTGCGTCGGCAAGACTCTCGAAGAACTGAAGGCCTCGGGACAGGCGCACGACATCAGATAGCGGTGGGCCGACCGGGTAATTCCTTCTGGTCGTCCATCATGTGCGTTGGCAATGGCCCCCACGCTAGCTTCAAACAGTCTAAGATCGGACGTCCGCCCAAAATCTGGGCTGGTATTGACTACGCTCGATGCCCTGCCGCTGGGCGTACGCTATGTTCACAGCAAACCATCTTTGAGGAACATTGAAATGATGAAGCTAGCGGCACTGCTTGGAATCGCAATCACAACCGCTACGGTCGCATGGCCGGTCGATGCGCAACAGACCCGGCGCGAATATCGCAGGATGAACTGGAGCGAAAGTCTTCCGGAATATGTTCGCACCTATCATGGCAAGCGATTATCTGTAGTTAGCTACCGAACCGCAAGCTTCTCGGAAACTGGTGCACATCCAACTCCCGACAGTGCACAGCACCAGAAGGCCATCAGAGACGCGGCAAAGTCGAACAAGTGGCTTGTCGGGCAACTCAAGGCCAAGGGGCTCAAGCCCGACGACATTGAGTGGGTCATGAGGGCACGCAACGGCAACATGGTGTTCTATGTGGAATGAGCTGGTGATCATTTGTGGCCGTACTTGCCGCCATGCTCGGCGTCTCATACGTCCCTGATCGTATCGATTGGAACGAAAGCGTTCCAAGAGGTGCCTCGATGTGGCAACCGATTTTGAAAGCGCCGCTCGCGCTCGAACTACAGCTCGCAGTCCTGGACGACGAGGGGATGCATGCGCTTGTCTTTCCCTATAGGAAAACGCCCGGCAGGCCGAGCAATCGCTGGCAACTCTGAAAGCTGGCGAAGCGGGGTGAAACGTGCCGAGGCCGCTATAGCCATCGCCCAGCAGGGGGAATTTCACGAAAGTCGTCCAGAGACTTCCCGTTCGGATCGCCATTGATCATGACCAACCGATGGCCGCGAGGTTGCGGCCAGGAATGTCGGTGGTCACTCGCGTAGACACGTTGCAGTGATAAATTAGAATTTCCGATCGCGAGCGATGGCAAGCAAGCAGCCATTGCACGCCTCCCGATCGCGCCATACGTGACGGGGCTTGCTCGGCTAAGCCTTGCCATCGCCTCGGAATTCATCCGGCGCTGCTCAGCCACAAACATTCAACCCGGAGAGGTTGAGCGACGTTTATCGTGTAAAAGGCCTACGTTCTTGCCTTTAGCGAGAACGTGCCGCGTGAGCTGGAAGGCAACTGGCAAAGCTGCGGTCAGGCGCCCTGAACCTGAACCTGAATCGTGACACCGTGCTTTTGCCGTCGGGACGCGACAAGGGATTCTTTGAATAGGACGGCTTCTGTAGTAGATTTCAATGAGCAAGTTGGAGCCTGGAGGTAAATCCATGACTGTAGATCTCTCGCGGCGTGACTTCCTGACAGGTGCCGGCGCAACGGTCGTGGCGACATCTCTCAGCGCGATGGGGTTTGACGAGGCCGAGGCCGCAGAAGCGGCGCATGTCCGGCCCTTCAAGCTGACCACCACCACCGAAACGCGAAACACCTGTCCTTACTGTTCCGTCGCCTGCGGCGTTATCATCTATTCCAAGGGTGACCTGAGAAAAGGCGAGACGGCCAACATCATCCATATCGAGGGCGACGCCGATCACCCGACGAACCGGGGGACGCTCTGTCCCAAGGGAGCGGCGCTGAAGGACTTTGTGCATGCGCCGACTCGGCTGCAATATCCGATGCATCGCAAGCCCGGCGCGGACAAGTTCGAGCGCATTTCCTGGGATGAGGCCTTCGACCGCATCGCGCGACTGATGAAGGATGACCGCGACGCCAATTTCGTGGCGAAAAACCAGGCCGGCCTCGCCGTTAACCGTTGGACGACCACCGGCATGCTCGCCGCGTCCGCGACCACCAACGAGACGGCCTGGGCGACCTTCAAGTTCGCCAAGAGCCTGGGAATAGTCGGTTTCGATAACCAGGCGCGCGTCTGACACGGCCCCACGGTGTCCAGTTTGGGCCCAACTTTTGGCCGCGGCGCGATGACGAACTCCTGGACCGACATCAAGAACACCGACCTCGTCGTCGTCATGGGCGGCAATGCGGCGGAGGCTCACCCCTGCGGTTTCAAATGGGTGACTGAAGCCAAGGCCCATCGTGGCGCCAAGCTGATCGTTGTCGATCCGCGTTTTACGCGCACGGCCTCGGTTGCGGACTTTTACGCTCCAATCCGCCAAGGAACGGACATCGCTTTCCTGAACGGCGTAATGAAATACTGCATCGACAATGACAAGGTGCAGTGGGACTACGTCAAGGCCTTCACCAACGCCCCCTACATCGTGAAAGACGGCTTTGCCTATAAGGACGGGCTCTTTACCGGCTATGACCCGGAAAAGCGCGACTACGACCGGTCGACCTGGGACTATGTGCTCGGCGAGGACGGCTTCGTCACCGCCGACCCGACGCTTGCAAATCCCCGCTGCGTCTGGAACCTTTTAAAGGAGCATCTGGCGCCCTATACGCCTGAGATGGTCGAGCGCATCTGTGGCACGCCGAAGGATAAGTTCCTGAAGGTGGCTGAGATGATCTCGCAATGTTCGTCGAAGACGAAGACCATGACCTCGATGTATGCGCTCGGCTGGACCCAGCATTCCAGCGGCTCGCAGAACATCCGCGGCATGGCGATGCTGCAGCTCATCCTCGGCAATATTGGTGTGCGTGGCGGCGGCATGAACGCGTTGCGCGGCCACTCGAACATCCAGGGCCTCACCGACGTTGGCCTGATGTCCCATCTTCTCACGGGTTACCTGACGATGCCGACCGAAAAGGACACCGACTTCGAAACCTACATGTCGACCAAGCTCTTCAAGCCGCTCCGCCCTGGCCAGACGAGCTATTGGCAGAATTACCGCAAATTCATGGTCTCCTTCCAGAAGGCCATGTGGGGGGATGCGGCCCGCGCCGACAATGACTGGGCCTTCGATTACATCTCCAAGCTCGACGTGCCGTCCTACGACGTGCTGCGCGTGTTCGAACTGATGTTCGACGGCAAGATCAACGGCTATATTTGCCAGGGCTTCAACCCCATCCTGGCCTTCCCGAACCGGGAGAAGAACACCAAGGCGTTGTCGAAGCTCAAATGGCTCGTCACCATGGATCCGCTCGACACGGAGACGGCGCGCTTCTGGGAGAACCATGGCGACTTCAACCCGGTCGACACCGCGTCCATCCAGACCGAGGTAATACAGCTGCCGACGACCTGCTTTGCGGAAGAGGAAGGCTCGCTCACCAATTCCGGCCGCTGGCTGCAATGGCACTGGGCCGGCGGCTCGCCGCCGGGCGAAGCCAAGCATGACACCTATATCCTCGCGCAGATCTTCCTGCGGTTGAAAGCGCTCTATGAGAAGGACGGCGGCGTCTTCCCCGACCCCATCGTTAACCTCTCCTGGGACTATGCCGATCCGGGGGAACCGACGCCCGAGGAACTGGCCAAGGAGATTAACGGCCGCGCACTGACTGATCTCACTGACCCCGCCGACCCTGCAAAGGTTATTGTGCCTGCGGGCAAGCAGCTTCTGAACTTCTCACAGGTGAGGGACGACGGTTCGACCATGTGTGGCTGCTGGATCTATTCCGGCTGCTTCAACGAGCAGGGCAATAACATGGCCCGGCGCGACAACCATGATCCCGACGAGACGGGCGCCTATCTCGGCTGGACCTTCGCCTGGCCGCTCAACCGCCGCACACTCTATAACCGCGCCTCGGCCGATCTTGACGGCAAGGCCTGGGACCCGAGCCGCAAAATCATCGAGTGGGACGGCACGAAATGGTCGGGCTACGACGTGCCCGATATCGCGCCCAATGCCAAACCCGGCGACGTCGGCCCCTTCATCATGAACCAGGAGGGCACGGCGCGGCTCTTCTCCCGCGGGCTGATGCGTGACGGTCCATTCCCGGCGCATATGGAGCCGTTCGAATCGCCCGTCGCCAACGTTTTCAATCCGAAGATGCGCGGCAATCCCGTCGCCCGCATCTTCGAAACGGACCTGAAGCAACTCGGCACGTCGGACGAGTTTCCCTATGCCGGCACGTCGTATCGGCTGACGGAGCATTTCCACTTCTGGACCAAGCACAATCGCGTCAATTCAGTGCTGCAGCCGGAGTTCTTCGTGGAAATCTCGGAGGAACTCGCGAAGGAAAAGGGGATCACCAACGGAGGCTGGGTCCGGGTCTGGTCGAAGCGCGGCTCGGTCAAGGCCAAGGCCATGGTGACGAAACGTATCCGGCCGCTGACCTGCGACGGCAAGACGGTGCATGTGATCGGTGTTCCGCTGCATTGGGGGTTCACCGGCGCGGCAAGGAAGGGCTTCGGTCCGAATTCCCTTGCGGCCTTTGTTGGAGATGCCAATATCGAGACGCCGGAATCCAAGGCGTTCCTCGTTAACATCGAGCCCTCGACGGCGCCGAAGGACAGGGAGGGTATTGCCTAATGGATATGGACAGCCCGCGCACCGCCGTCAGCAATCCGCCGGTCCAGCCGATGGAGGCGAACCTCACCGAAGCCGATCTCATCCGCCGGTCGGCGACCTCGAGACTGCCGGCGCCCACCCGGCAGCTCACCCCCGTTGCCAAGCTCATCGACGTGTCGAAATGCATCGGGTGTAAGGCCTGCCAGTCCGCCTGCATCGAATGGAACGACACCAACCCCGTCATGGAAGAGAATGTCGGGACCTATACCAATCCGCACGACCTAACTGCAGACATGTTCACACTCATGCGCTTCACCGAGTGGGTCAATCCGGACAACGACAATTTCGAATGGCTGATCCGCAAGGACGGCTGCATGCATTGCGCCGATCCCGGCTGCCTGAAGGCATGCCCAGCGCCGGGCGCGATCGTGCAATATTCGAACGGCATCGTCGACTTCATCCACGAAAACTGCATCGGCTGCGGCTATTGCGTGGACGGCTGCCCCTTCAACATCCCGCGCATTTCCAAAGTCGATCATCGCGCCTACAAATGCACGCTCTGCTCCGACCGCGTGGCGGTAGGGCAGGGACCCGCCTGCGCCAAGGCATGCCCCACACAGGCAATTGTCTTCGGCACCAAGGAGGACATGAAGGCGCACGCCGAGGAGCGGATCACGGATCTCAAATCGCGCGGCTTCGACAATGCCGGCCTCTACGACCCTCCGGGCGTCGGCGGCACCCACGTCATGTATGTGCTGCATCACGCCGACAAGCCACATATCTATGCGGGCCTACCGGATAATCCGCGCATCTCGCCGGTTGTCCAGGTCTGGAAGGGCGTCGCCAAATATGCCGGCCTTGCCGTCATGGGGCTAGCCGCTGCCGGCGCGATCCTGCACGGTGTCTTCGCCAAGCCTAACCGCGTGCAGGCTGAGGACGAGGAGAATGCCAGGCGCCTCGTCGACCAAGCGGAGAGCCGCGAGGAGGACACATGAGCGAGCCGAGAGACTTGAGCCCGGAAGACAAAATCCACCGGGGGCCGCCGATCACTGTCGGCCGCTACGGACCGGGCAAGCGGCTGAACCACTGGATCACTGCA
This sequence comes from Rhizobium sp. IBUN, assembly GCF_000510625.1. NCBI lineage: Bacteria > Pseudomonadati > Pseudomonadota > Alphaproteobacteria > Hyphomicrobiales > Rhizobiaceae > Rhizobium > Rhizobium sp. IBUN. The sequence continues at coordinate 7,319 of NZ_AZNV01000069.1, read as the reverse complement.
ACGTGCCTCATCCTGCTCGCGCTCTCCGGACTGTCGTTCTTTCACCCGTCGCTGTACTTCCTGACGGGTTTTTTCGGCGGTGGGCAGAATGCGCGAATGCTGCATCCCTGGATCGGCGTCGTTCTTTTCTTCTCTTTCTTCATCTTCTTCGCGCAACTCTGGCGCGCCAATCTTCCGAACCGGGACGACGTCCAATGGTCCTCCCAGATCGGCGACGTTGTCGGTGGCCACGAAGAGCGGCTGCCGGAAATGGGCAAGTACAATCCCGGCCAGAAGCTGATCTTCTGGGGCATGGCCTTCTTCATTATCGTCTTGATCTCGACTGGTCTTCTGATCTGGGAGCAATATTTCGGCGAAACGACGCCGATTGAGCTCCGACGCTTCGCGATCCTCATCCATTCGATCAGCGCTGTGCTGACCATCCTGCTCTTTATCCTGCACGTATACGCGGCAATCTGGACACGAGGAACGTTACGCGCCATGACCCGCGGCACGGTCACCGGCGGCTGGGCCTGGCGGCATCACCGCAAATGGCTAAAGGAACTCGCTGGACGGGGGAGGATCGATCCGGCAGAATGAGTGTATTGACGGTTGTGCTGGGAACATTTCCCCTCTGTCACTTCGTGACATCTCCCCCACAAGGGTAGATGGAGAGGACGCCATCCGCCCCCCAGCCAATCTCCCTCTTGTGGGGGAAAGCCCGGCAGGGCCGAGGGGGTGTTACAACTGGCATCGTCAATGACGCGTAGGGACTTTCTAAAACTTGGCCGGTTGGTCCGCGAGGTCAAATGTCAGCATCTTCCATTCAGCCTGATCCCTTAACGATCGGGCGCATCCCCAAGACCCGCTTCGCCTTCACGCCCAATCCGGCGGCGACGTTTCAAGTGCGCGCCGCCCGCTTCGAGGCGTTGGCGCAGGCCAGCCGGCTGCGGCCCTATCTTCTCTTCATGGGAGGCATTGCCCGCATCCAGGCAAGCCTTGCCGACAGCCTGTCGCGGATTGAGCCGATCCCGGCCGACGCGATCGAACGGGCGCGCGAGGGAGCGATGCCGCCGATCGACCGGCGGGCTATGGCCGGAACGGCGGCCTATCGCGAGATGCTGTCGCAGTTTTTTGAAGCGGTCGGCGTGCTGGAGATGCCCGCTGCCGCCTCTGCCGCTCTTGCCGCCCTGCGGGCCGCGGGGGAGGAGAAGACAGGTGAGATCTCGGGCAATGTGCTGTCCGATACGCTTACTGGCGAGAACCTTGCCGAGCATCTCTTTGTCGCCGCCGCCACGCAGGTCCATGCCGTGTGCCTTGCCGCAACGTTGGATGCCGAACGGCTCGTACCGGTTCACATCGGCCTCTGTCCTGCCTGCGGCGGCAAGCCCGTTGCCTCCGTGGTGACAGGCGTGCACGGCGTCGAGGGTGTGCGCTATGCCGTCTGCGCCTGTTGTGCCACCTCCTGGAACGAAGTCCGCGTCAAGTGCCTCGCCTGCGGCTCCACCAAGGGCATCGGCTACCGGGCGGTCGAGGCCGGCGAGGAGGACGCGACGGTGAAGGCGGAGGTCTGCGATGGCTGCCAGAGTTGGATGAAGATCCTCTACCAGAACAAGAACCCGTCGCTCGACGCCGTCGCCGACGACGTGGCGAGCCTCGGGCTCGACCTCCTAATGAAGGACACCGGCTACCGGCGCGCCGGTTTCCACCCCTTCCTTGCGGGGTATTAAGCCAATGCACGAGCTTGCCAATCTGCGGGCGCTTCCCTCCGTCGACCAGATGCTCAGCGCTCCCGATGTCGCCCCGCTGATTGAGCGCCATGGTCGCTCCATGGTCACGGATGCGCTGCGCGCCCTGCTTGGCGAGATCCGCAAGGGAGTGCGCGCCGGCGGCACCCTGCCGATGCCGGGCGACGTCTTCGCCTCGCTGCTCTCAAGGCTCGAGTATCTCGACCGCTCGAACCTTCGCCCGCTATTCAATCTCACGGGGACGGTGCTGCACACCAATCTCGGCCGTGCGCTGCTTGCTGAAGAGGCGGTTGCCGCCGCGGTGGATGCCATGCGCGAGGCGGCAGCGCTGGAACTCGACCTTGATACCGGCAAGCGCGGCGAGCGCGACAGCCACCTGCGGGCGCTGCTATGCAACCTCACAGGCGCCGAGGACGCGACCGTCGTCAACAACAATGCCGCCGCTGTGCTGATCGCGCTTGGCACGGTGGGAGAGGGGCGGGAGGCGATTGTTTCGCGCGGCGAGCTTATCGAGATCGGTGGCGCCTTCCGCATGCCTGACATCATGGAGCGCGCCGGCGTGCGCCTCGTTGAAGTGGGTACCACCAACCGCACCCATCCCAGCGACTACAGCAAGGCGATCGGCCCGGACACGGCGCTGATCCTCAAGGTGCACACATCCAACTACCGCATTGAGGGCTTCACCGCCGAGGTGTCCGGCGCAGATCTGGCCGCGATCGCTCGCGAGGCGGGAGTCGTGGTCGTCAACGATCTCGGCTCGGGCACGCTCGTCGATCTCTCGCACTTTGGCCTTGCCCGCGAGCCGATGGTGCGCGAGGCGATCGCCGACGGGGCCGATCTCGTCACCTTCTCCGGTGACAAGCTGCTTGGTGGTCCGCAGGCCGGCTTCATTGTCGGGCGGCAGGACCTGATCGCGGAGATCAACCGCAATCCGTTGAAGCGGGCGCTGCGCCTCGACAAGATCCGCATCGCGGCGCTCGAGGCAACGCTGAAGCTCTATCGAGACCCCGACCGCCTAGCCGAGCGCCTGCCCACCTTGCGCATGCTCTCACGCCCCGAGGGGGAGATCCGCGCCCAAGCCGAACGGCTGCGGCCTGCCGTTGCTGCGATCGTCGCAGAGCATGGCTTGCAGGTGGAAACCCGCGCCTGCCGCAGTCAAATCGGCTCTGGCGCTCTCCCGGTCGACACCATCCCAAGCGCCGGCCTGAGGATCGCCGGCAACAGCGGCAGCCGGCTGGAGGCGCTGGCGGCCGCCCTCCGATCCCTCCCGCGCCCGGTGATCGGCCGGCTGACCGAGGGCGCGCTCGTCCTCGATCTGCGGTGTCTGTCCGACGAGGCCGGTTTGCTCGACAGCCTTTCGCAGGTGGGCCATGGGCTGGATTGAGAGTCGTTTCAGGAGTGTCCCCTTCTGTCACTTCGTGACCTCTCCCCCGCGAGGGAAGGGATTGCTGCAAGAATGCAGCCCTGGCTTCAGGCAAGGACGGCCGGCAGAGCAGAGGTGTATGGCTCCCGCCTTCGGAGCCCCCTCATGATCATAGGCCTGGCAGGGCATATCGATCACGGCAAGACCACGCTCGTTCGGGCACTGACCGGCGTCGATACCGACCGACTGAAGGAGGAAAAGGCGCGCGGCATCACCATCGATCTCGGTTTTGCCTATGCGCAGTTTGCTGAAGGGCGCACCACGGGTTTCGTCGACGTGCCCGGACATGAGCGCTTCGTCCATACCATGCTGGCCGGCGCCGGAGGGATCGACTATGCGCTGCTCGTCATTGCCTCCGACGACGGCATCATGCCGCAGACGCTGGAGCACCTGGCCATCCTCGATCTGCTCGGCGTGACACGTGGCATCGTCGCGCTCACCAAGGCGGATCTCGCCGACGCCGCGCGCCGTCAAGCGGCGACCGCCGACATCCAGGCCATGTTGGCATTGACCGGCCTTGCGGAGGCGGAGGTCATCGCCGTTTCGATCGTGACTTGCGAAGGCATAGCGGACCTCAAGGTCAGGCTGGCAATGGCCGAGATGGACACACGCGTTCGGCCTGCCGGCGGCAGATTTCGGCTTACCGTCGACCGCTGCTTCACGCTCTCGGGCGCCGGTACAGTGGTCACCGGCACGGTGCTGTCGGGCTCTGTTTCGGTCGGCGATCAGGTGACGGTTACGCCTGCTGGCCTCCACGCCCGCGTACGCTCCATCCACGCGCAGAACCGCGCCGCGCCGCAAGGCGTCGCTGGCGAACGCTGCGCACTGAACCTTGCGGGCGAGGGGATATCCAAGCAGGCGATCGGCCGTGGCGATATGGTGGTCGATCCCGTCTTGCACGCGCCGGCCGAGCGGATCGACGCCGAACTTCTGGTGCTTGCGAGCGAGGCAAAGCCAGTCGGCGAGTGGGCGCCTGCCCGGCTGCATCACGGCAGCGCCGAAGCGGACGTCCGTATCGTGCCGCTCGAGGGGCCGGTGAAGCCGGGGGAGCGGGCGAAGGTCCAGCTGGTGCTCGACCGGCCGGCTGCCGCCGCTGTCGGCGATCGCTTCATCCTACGCGACGTCTCCGCCAGGCGCACGATCGGCGGTGGCCGGTTTCTCGATCTGCGTGCGCCGTTGCGCAAGCGCCGCGCGCCCGAGCGGCTGGCCGTGCTTGACGCGGCGGGTCTCGGCAATGCGGCCGATGCGCTGGCGGGCCTGCTTGCCGTCGCGCCTCACCTCGTCGATCTCGACGCCTTTGCCCGCGATCGCGCGCTGTCCGAGGAGGCACTGCAGGCGGCGATCTCCGCGGCTTCGGCTCACATCGTCGCCACCCAGCCGGCACGCCTCGCGCTTTCCCCCGCGCAACGGCACGCCTTTTCCGAGGACGTCGAGCGACGGCTCTCAGTCTTCCATGCCGACAATCCGGACCTGCAGGGGATCGGTCGCGAGCGGCTGCGGCTCCAGGTCATGCCGCGGCTTCCAGCACCGGCCTTTCTGGAGGCGCTGCGCTCGGAGCAGGCGGCGGGCCGGCTGGTGCTCGAAGGCGCCTTCGTACGGCTGCCTGGCCATGTCGTGCAGCTGAGCGAGAAGGAGGAACGGCTTTATCAAGCACTGTTGCCGCATCTTCAAGGAGAGGGGCGCTTTCGGCCACCGCGCGTGCGCGATTTCGCCGAAATGCTCGGCGAGGACGAGCGCACGCTGCGCCGGGTGCTGAAGCTCGCCGCTCGCTTGGGTCGCGTCGACGAAATCCGCCCCGACCATTTCTTCACGCGCACGGCCACGGCCGAAATGGTCGAGATCATCGCCGATGTCGCGGCAAGGGCTGAAGCGGACGGTTTTACCGCCGGCCTCTTCCGCGACCGCGTCAACAACGGTAGAAAGGTTGCCATTGAAATCCTCGAATTCTTCGATCGCCAGGGCATCACATTCCGCCGCGGGGATCTGCGCCGCGTCAACCCGCACCGGCTCGACCTCTATCGCGAGCCAGCCGCGGAAGACATCGCGCCGCCTCCAAGCGGCGCCTGAGTAACGGAAGAGCATCGTCCCCGGTGGGGCGTCCGGACTTCAAATCCGGGTGGGGCAGCGAGGCTGTCTCGGGTGGGTTCGACTCCCATTCTCTTCCGCCAGCCTTTCTTTGTCATGTTGCCGATATCGCATGTGAACCCCTTCTGGCCTGCCGGCCATCTCACCATAAGGAGACGTGGAGCGCCGGCGTGCCATCGCGCGGAGGCCGTGCGGCAGGAAGCCCCTCAAGGCTATCATTCAACAACCATTATTCGGCGGATCCTTCGCCGGCTCCGGCGGCACCTCCATCGCCAGATCGAGTCCCCGCGCGGTTGGCGGCTGCCAGGTTTTGGAGTGCTCGGTCGCGCCGTGCGGGCTGGTGCCGATGTGGGCACCGCCCGTGCCACCGGTCCAGCCGGTCGATCCGGCGTTGCCAGGCGCGGTTCCGTCGGCGCTGGCGCGGTCGGGGGGCGTTGCCGGTTGCGCCTTGCCGGCGCCGGTGGGGCAGGCGGCGGGCTGGTTCTGAGCACTCAGCTCAGCCGGCAAAAGCAGAAGGAATGAAAGGGCGGCTGCAAGGGCTGCGGCTTGTTGCGGCGGCTTCAGGTCGCGCATGGCATCTTTCCCGGGTTGGACCGTCATGCAGCGCAAACGCTTTACGAGGTGAGCAAGTTCCCTCGGACCTCGCCTTGTCGCTCGTCGGGCAGGACCCCCTCAACCGGTGACTGTGATCCCTGGGGTTCCCGCCTCGGCATGGCCGATCACCCGCGCGAAGGGATAGCCGGCATCGCAGATCGTGCCTGCGATCGCGTCCGCCCGGTCTGGGGCACATGCGACCAGTAGCCCGCCAGATGTCTGCGGGTCGGTCAAAAGCGCGCGCCGCCAGTCACTGACGTCCTCGGGCAGGGAGACCTCGGCGCCGTAGCTCTCCCAGTTTCGGCGCGAGGCGCCAGTGACGAAACCGTCGCGCGCCAGCGCTTCGGCCTCCAGCAGGAAAGGCAGGCGCGAAAGCGCGATCGACAACGTCACCCCGGAGGCGCGCGCCATTTCCAGACCGTGGCCGAGAATGCCGAAGCCGGTGACGTCGGTAAGTGCGTGAACATCTGGATCGCGGGCAAGCTCGGCGCCGATCCGGTTGAGCAGTGTGGTGGAGGCGATCATCTCGTCGTAGCCGGCGAGTGAGAGCGCCTGCTTTTTCAGTGCCGCCGAATAGATGCCGACGCCGAGACCCTTGGTGAGGATCAGCGCGTCGCCTGCGCGGGCGCCACCGTTGCGGCGAAGTTCGTCCGGATGGCAAAGACCGATGACGGCGAGGCCGTAGATCGGCTCGACGGAATCGATCGAATGGCCGCCCGCGACAGGAATCCCGGCATCGGCGCAGACGCTGGCGCCACCTTCCAGGATCTTGGCGATGGTCTGCGGCGCCAACTTATCGACCGGCATGCCGACGATGGCGAGCGCCATGATCGGCCGCCCGCCCATGGCATAGACGTCTGAAATTGCATTGGTCGCCGCAATGCGGCCGAACTCGCGCGGATCGTCGACCGCCGGCATGAAGAAATCCGTAGTGGCGATTACGCAGGTCTTGTCGTCGATCTGCCAGACCGCCGCATCGTCGGCCGTTTCGCTCCCGACGAGAAGCTGCATGAATGGCAGCATCGTCGGCTGACCGGCAAGTAGGGTCTGCAGGACCGAGGGCGCCAGCTTGCAGCCGCAACCGCCACCATGGGCGAGTTCTGTTAGACGAGGGACGAACGCTTCCATCTGTCCTCCACAGCCGGCTGCGAGCCTAATGCATGCTCCAGTAATGATACTGGAATTGACTTGATCCGCAACTGCCGAAGATCGTGTCCATTGGAGTGGTGTAGCTGACGGCTGGTTGCCGTGCTTTCCGACGTCGGGTCGGAGGGGACATCAGCGTGCCACAGCGGGCAGACTGATTTGCGGATCATCGCTCATTTGGGCCATGGTCTCAAGGGTCATGTACCGGGCGCGTTGGACGGCCCATTCGTCATTCTGTTCGAGCAACAGTGCACCGACGAGGCGGACGATGGCTTCGTCGTTCGGAAAGATGCCGACGACCTCGGTGCGGCGTTTGATTTCGCCGTTAAGACGCTCAATTGGAT
>NZ_AZNV01000068.1:0-20049 GCF_000510625.1 Rhizobium sp. IBUN | reverse complement strand
GTCTGATGATGCACGCCAAGTCGTCGTCCCACCGCAAAGAACGACGGGTTCTCGCGGTAGGCCAGCAGCATGGCTGCCCGCGATACCCGGCTCGCCGGCTCGGTTCGAGACCGCGAAAGAGCTGTCAGCGTTTCGATCTCTTGCTCGCTCATCGCCAGCTCAATGACTCGCCGCCTTGGTGCCATGATGAAACTCCTCATTTGAATAATCTCAAACCAGGAATCCACCAGCGCACGTCAGGTTCCATCAAACGCCGCTTTCATGGAATCGGTCGTCTAGGCAGCAGTGGGGAGGCATCGATTTCTACATCGACGTGATTTGAGAGTGTGCCGGGTGAAACGGTGGGATCGCGAAGAAGAAGACACCGCGGCGGCGGCGGCGCAGTACAACAACCAACCAACGCAAGCGAGAACTTAGTCAGGTTCCATAATTCCTGTTATGCCACTTTCTGCTAAGTATCGGAAATAAAACGATAATAATGCCTGACGCGAAGCGCAATCGAAGCGGAAGCAAAATCGACCGACCGCTCGACAAAGTGGCGGCGCTTCCGAGTGCGCTGCTTATTCAGCGGTCTTGGGAAATGTCTCAGCGCTATCTAACTGCTGGATCTGGCACGGTTGCTAGCCGGACTTGCCGTGTTCTTTCATCTGCGACTTTTCCGGTGCACCGGTACGGCCGAACTGAACGCGTTGGATGATGTTTCGTCGATAAGCCGGCATTAGAACAGACCGTTTATTCGATGCCGTCAGACCCAAGTTCCCTTCATGGATTGTTGGCGCTCCGTCTGCGACCGCGATGAGACGCGCCTAATCTTAGAATGGCTTCGCCTCGATCGATCTCCTCCAACGGCAGTCGCGTGTTCTTACTCCTTCCCGTTTCGCCGTTATTCCTCGCCTACTAACAAACATGCGACTGCCGTCCTCCGGTTCATTTCGGCCAAATAGGTGCGGTCCGATCGTCCACGGACTCGTGACTGTCATCGAGGCCGCGATGGGCGCGGCCGGAAACAACGAAAGGAACTTAGAATGGCAACCATCGGCACCTTCACCTCCACCGAGAACGGATTTACGGGTTCGATCCGCACTCTCGCCCTCAATCTCAAGGCTCGCATCTCCCGGGTCGAGACCCCCTCCGAAAAGGGCCCTCACTTCCGCATCTATGCTGGAAATGTCGAGTTGGGCGCTGCTTGGCAAAAGACCTCCGAGCAGGGCCGCGATTACCTCTCCGTCAAACTTGACGACCCGAGCTTTGCTGCCCCGATTTACGCGACACTCGCCGAAGTCGAAGGCGGAGGGGGTCTCCACCTTATCTGGTCCCGCCCGAACCGGGACTAGCGAGTGACCCGGCTCCGCCCAAGGCGGAGCCGGTTTCCAGCCTTTGCTGCCAACAGAGGGAGTATAGCTGCCCAATAAAGCTTGATCGGTTGTCAGCTCCCCGACAATGCGCGGTTTTCCCGATTGTGCGGAGCCTGTTGAAATAGGCTTCCCACTCGCCGGCGTCATCGGAATTGATGCGATCCCCTGCCCCATCTATCGTGTCACTGGCAGCGGTTGTCGTCCTTCACGAACTTCAGGAGACGAAACGATGGCCAACCTTATCGAACAGCAGATCGAAGAACTGCGCGCCGAACTCCGCAATGCAGGTTGGGCTGCTGGGCGTCGTCAAATCGTAGCCGAGCTCGAGATTGCCAGAGCAGAGCTTGCCGTCGCCATGGCCGAACAGTTAGATATCGTGCAAGTCGAGCCACCACCCTTAGGGCGCTCACTTTCGTCTCGAGTGCGACCCGGTGCACCTTTGCTGCGGATCTCGTTTCATCGCGATTAGGGATAATGCCTCCCGCGCGTCGTGCTTAAAGCTGGCAGTCAGAATTCTGACGCGAGGTCCTTTGCTCTTCAGTCGTCTTCAGGATGAGCGACGCCCACTGGCGACCGTGGCGTACCCTCTCTTTCGCTTAAGCCGGATCAGATCCAGAAAGAGCACCACCGCATCGTGCTCTCGCTCGAAATGGTGGGTCATTGTCTGTCCTTTGGCGCCTATACGTCCCCATCGACGGGTGAGGCAAACGTCACCAAACAGAGTCGCGTCAATCGACATGGCATAAAAGCGAGCCATGTTGCGGGTCGGATCGGTGCGCTCGATGTAGAGTTTGTAGGGTTGCGAGATCATGCACACAGAATCGCGCTTTGGAGATTCCGGGTCCAACGACAGTTTTGAATCGGTTCCGGCTCACCGATTCATTTCAGTGATGTCGCAATGCGACGCGGGCTAAGTTCGAGCTCACCTTCAGGGTCCGCCCGACGCGACTGAAAACCGGCTCGCCCGAACGCATTGCCGCATGTCCTCACGTCGGAACCAGATGGCGCGGCCGCAGCGAAGCGGTGGCTTGCCGGTAGTAAAGATGATCTGCTCGTCGGCTCGCATGCAAAGAACTTCGTGCGGCTGAATCAGTGGCCTTGGCGCCAGTTGCTTCGATCGCGTGCGCGAGGATCCGCGCGACTGGGAGCTCAAGCTGACTTGATCGATCTCTACCGTCGTCATGCCGCAGCGATGTGAGATGTAATCCGCCGTTTCAGGATCATTAATCGCCGCAAAGGAAAGCCAGCTTGCGCTCTCAAACCACTTGCTTGATGCATCACGGCCACCGTAGGTTTCACGCAACTGACCGATCGACTGGTAGATCATCATCAGGGTGATGCCGTACTTGCGACCAGCGTCTCGCGCCGTCTCCAGAATTCGCATGTACCCAAGGCGTGCCACTTCATCAAGGAGGAAAAGCGCGCGCGTATTCATCCTGCCATCCCGATTGTAGATGGCGTTCAGGAACGTTCCGATGATGACGCGCGCCAGCCCGGAGTGCATTTCGAGCGTCTTAAGATTGATGTTGATAAAAACGTCCGTGTCGCCGTCGGCAATCGCATCTGTCGTAAAGCTCGATCCGGATACCAGCGCAGCGTAGTTTGGGTAGGAAAGCCAATGCGTCTCTTTGATTGCATTCGCATAGACACCGCTGAAGGTTTCCGGTGTCATGTTCACGAAAGAGGCCACATTCTCCTTCACGAAATCGGATTTGGAGTTGTCGTGAATCTCCTGCAATCGCTGGCGCAGTTTCGGCTCCGGTTCCGCTAAGTTGCTGCGTACCTGGCGAAGGGTCTGTTCTTCGCTCTTCGTATGGCCGGACAGGCAGACATCGGCAATGATTGCGGTGAGGAGCTGAAGTGCCGAAGCACGAAAGAAGTCATCGCGCACGCCCTGTGCTCGCCCATTTTCACTCATGATCCAAGATGCGACCGAGGCTACGTCTTCCTCTTTGGTGCCACCGAAACGTCCGATCCAGTCGAGGACATTGATCCCGATGTCTGGGTGCTTTGGATCGAGGACAAGAATGTCCCTGCCAGCCTTTCGGCGATGCTCGATCACGATAGGCGCAACCTCGTTCGATGAATCAAGCACGACAAGCGCTCCGCCCCATTTGAGCGCGGTTGGAATGGTGATTGAAGTCGTCTTAAAACCACCGGACCCTGCAAAGACGATGCCGTGGGAAGATCCGAAAGATCCATCGAAGCAGAGCAGCGGCGACTTGCCGCCAACGCCCCAGGACTCAGGATCGTCAACCCGAAATGGATGTGAAGCAACGTCGTCACGATCGACGCGGTAACACTCTCCAATCACGATGCCCCCGCTATTCGGGAAAAGCTGTGCCGCCTCCTGCATCGTCATCCAGTTGGCCTCCCCATGGAGGGCGCGTTTGCCCATAACACGCCTTGGCTCGGCGCGCGGGAATGCCGCATTTCCGAGAAGCGCAACCCGCAGCGCGAAACATCCAGTCATCAGTGCAGTCACCGCCCCAGCTATCGTCCCTGTCTCAAGATCGGCGACCATGCTGCTGCCTCTGGGCAATTGGTTTGCAAAAACAGAAAGGAGAAACACCTGGCGGGCAAATGCCATCAGGAATGTGGCGGCGGCTCCGGCAACGACGCCCCAGGCAGCAGAACGAATGTTGACCGAGCCGCTTGCGGCGAAGAGGACGATCGCCCCGGCGCCTCCGCTTGCGACGAAGGGCGCGGCAATGCCTAGATGCTTGAGCCCGGCCTTGGCCGCATCGGTGTTGCCGAACGTTGCCAGCCATTGCTCGATGCCAGTGGTGCCAACGGTAACACCAATCATCAACATGATCGGTATGAAAAGGAGCACCACCCTATTTGCTGTCATGGCGGAATGCCTCGTTGCCGATGGCCGTCAGTCGCGCTCGCTCGCCATCGTCGATCCCGAGACGGCGATTGAGATCGATCAGAGCGCCGAGAAGAAGTGCGCGCTTCTCGTAGCGGAGGCCCGCCTTGACAATCAGGCCCCCGAGTTCGATCTTGTCGCGTGTATCCTTCTTCCGCGCTTGCGAGTTTCTTGCGCGCTGCATCCGATCAATCCTCGCCAGTGCTGACTTGATCTGCTCCAGCGCGGTTCGACGCGCTTTGCGGGGTTCTGCTTGCCCCGCTTTTGTCCTTTTCTGTCGACGCAGGTCTCGTCCCGCAAAATCGTTTGACGAGACCTTCGAATGCCGTCTGAAGGTCAGATTCCTCGATTTCCATGTCGCCTAGCCCAGCCTTGAGAGCGACGCGACCAATGCGCTCGGCCTCCCGCGTTTCGGCTTGCTTCAGCTGCTCCTGGAGACGGACGATTTCTTCGCGAATTCTTGCGGACGGTTTCTTCATTCCCGGTCGGCCTCTCATACGGTTTCGACTTCCTCAAGCAGGAAGGTCCCGCAGATTTGCGAGATGATCTACTGACAGAAATGCGAGTTGGCGCAGCCAACACCTTTGAGCATGATCCCGACCGTTCCGAAGGAGCGGATCCGAAGGGCGCAATTATACGTCGCTGACGCGACGCTCTGCGCTTGGCCTTTTCGGGCCGCCGCTCCTGACGAGCTTATTGAATTCGATTGCTCGAAGGAGCTGGTTTCACAGTGACCGTCCCGCATTTTTCAGTCACGATCGTTGCCCGCGGGTCCGGCCGCAGCGCAGTGCTGTCGGCTGCCTACCGCCATTGCACCAAGATGGAATATGAGCGGGAAGCCCGGACGATCGACTACAGCCGGAAGCAGGGTTTGCTTCATGAGGAGTTTGTCATTCCAGTCGACGCGCCGGAGTGGTTACGCGAAATCATTGCCGGCCGCTCTGTTTCATCTGCGTCGGAAGCCTTCTGGAACAAGGTCGAGGATTTCGAGAAGCGCTCTGACGCACAGCTTGCCAAGGACGTGACGATCGCCTTGCCGATCGAACTCTCGGCTAAGCAGAATATCGAGCTTGTCCGCGATTTTGTCGAAAGGCATGTCATCTCCAAGGGCATCGTGGCCGATTGGGTCTTCCACGATGCGCCTGGCAACCCGCATGCTCATTTGATGACCACGTTGCGGCCGCTGACGGAAGACGGTTTCGGTGCCAAGAAAGTGCCCGTGCTCGGAGCGGACGGCGATCCGCTCCGCAACGACAGCGGCAAGATCGTCTATGAGCTTTGGGCCGGAAGACTGGATGATTTCAATGTCTTTCGCTACGGCTGGTTTGCCTGCCAGAATCGGCATCTGGCAGTTGCCGGTCTTGACATTCGCATCGATGGCCGTTCCTTCGAAAAGCAGGGTATCGAGCTGACCCCGACCATCCATCTCGGCGTTGGCGCCAAGGCAATCGAACGGAAGACGGAAGGCTCGGGCGAACAGGTTTCGCTCGAGCGGCTGGAATTGCAAGATGAGCGCCGGGCCGAGAATGCGCGACGAATTCAGCGCAATCCGGGGATCGTACTTGACCTGATTGCGCGGGAAAAGAGCGTCTTCGATGAGCGCGATGTCGCCAAATTCCTGCATCGCTATATCGACGACGCAGTCCTTTTCCAAAGCCTTCTTGCGCGCATCCTGCAGAGCCCCGCGACCCTGCGTCTCGATCGGGAGAGGATCGACTTCGCCACAGGTCAATGCACCCCGGACAAGTACACAACCCGTGAGTTGATCCGGCTTGAAGCCGAAATGGTCAATCGAGCAATCTGGTTGTCGAAGCGATCGTCGCACAAGGTTCAAAAGACAGTGCTCGGCGCGACCTTTGCACGCAATGATCGTCTGTCCGATGAACAGACGAGCGCAATCGAACATGTCGCCGGTGGCGAAGGTATCGCGGCAGTGATCGGTCGGGCCGGTGCTGGCAAGACCACAATGATGAAGGCCGCTCGACAGGCATGGGAAGCAGCCGGATATCGCGTCGTTGGCGGTGCCCTTGCCGGCAAGGCAGCGGAAGGTCTCGAGAAGGAAGCAGGCATCATCTCCCGCACGCTTTCGTCGTGGGGGCTCCGTTGGAGCCAGGGCCGCGATCAGCTCGACGACAAGACGATTTTCGTTCTCGATGAGGCGGGCATGGTCTCGTCGCGGCAGATGGCGCTGTTCGTTGAAACAGTCACCAAAGCCGGCGCCAAACTCGTTCTCGTCGGCGATCCGGAACAGTTGCAGCCGATCGAGGCGGGCGCTGCCTTCCGAGCGATTGCCAATCGTATCGGCTATGCCGAACTCGACACGATATATCGCCAACGCAAACAATGGATGCGTGACGCCTCGCGCGATCTTGCGCATGGCAACATCGGCAAGGCGGTCGAAGCCTATCGGTCGAATGGAAGGATGATCAGCGCCGAGCTGAAGATTGAAGCGGTCTCAAACCTCATTGCGGATTGGAGCCGCGACTATGATCCAGCCGGGTCTTCCCTGATCCTTGCACATTTGCGTCGTGATGTCCGGACGCTGAACGAGCTGGCGCGTGCCAAGCTCATTGAGCGCGGCGTCATCGATGGCGGGTCTACCTTCAAGACAGCCGATGGAGATCGCAACTTCGCGGCCGGCGACCAGATCGTTTTCCTCAGGAACGAGGGATCACTTGGTGTCAAGAACGGCATGCTTGCCAAGGTCGTTGAAGCGGGGCCCGGCCGCATCGTTGCCGTCATCGGCGAAGGCGAGCGTCGCCGCCAGGTCGCGGTCGAGCAGCGCTTCTACAATAATGTCGACTACGGCTATGCCACTACGGTGCACAAAGCCCAAGGCGCTACTGTCGATCGAGTCAAGTTGCTGGCATCTCTTTCCCTCGACCGTCACCTCACCTATGTCGCCATGACCCGCCACCGCGAGGATCTCAGCGTCTATTATGGCCGCCGGTCCTTCACAAAGGCTGGAGGCCTCATCGAATTGCTGTCTCGCACGAACGTCAAGGAAACGACACTCGACTATGCGCAAGGCAGCCCCTACCGACAGGCGCTCCGCTTTGCTGACGCACGCGGTCTTCATGCCGTCAATGTCGCCCGAACGCTTGTTCGTGACCGGCTCGCTTGGACAGTCAGGCAGAAGCACAACCTCATCACGCTCGCGTCGCGCCTGGCCGCTGTCGGATCCCGACTCGGCCTGGTCGGGCCGGCGATGAAATACCACGCAATCAAGGAGGCAGAGCCCATGGTTTCCGGGATCACCACTTTTTCGAGGTCGATCGGGCAGGTCGTCGAGGACAGGCTCGCGGCCGACCCGGGTTTAAAAAAGCTATGGGAAGATGTCTTCGTTCGGTTCCACCTCGTCTATGCCCAACCTGAGGCCGCATTCAAGGCCATCGATGTCGCTGCGATGCTGGCTGACCGGACGAGGGCGTCAGCGACACTGCTCAAGATCGCCGAAGAGCCGAGTAGCTTCGGTGCCCTCAAAGGCAAGACGGGTTTGTTCGCCAGCAAATCCGACGAGCAAGATCGGGACACGGCGGTCGTCAATGTCACTGCGCTGGCGCGCAGTCTGGGCCGCTATCTTGAAATTCGCGCCAATGCAAAACGAGAGTATGAGACAGAGGAGTGCGCCGCCCGCCAGAAGAGCGCGATCAATATTCCCGCTCTTTCTCCGAACGCCAGATCGGCGCTCGAGCAGGTTCGCGATTCGATCGACCGCAGTGACTTGCACGCAGTCCTCGAGCACGGGCTCGCCGACGAGAGGGTGAGGCTGGAGCTTGAGGGGTTTGCAAAGGCTGTTGCGGAGCGCTTCGGGGAACGGACTTTCCTAGGGATTTCGGCAAGGGACTCGAGCGGGCAAACCTATCGATCCCTCACGACCGGGATGAACTCTCTGCAGAAGGCAGAGATGAAGACGGCCTGGAATTTTCTGCGCGCGGCTCAGCAATTGTCCGCCCAAGAGCGATCGATATCCTCTCTGAAGCACTCCGAGGCCTTGCGGCAAACGATCAGGAAGGGGATTTCACTGAAATGACCTTTTTGCACGATCAGCGCCGGCAAACATCGCGAATTTGGCGTCGCGTGAGTCTGCCTGTCGCACTTATCGCAGCTCTCTTAGCTCTCATCGTGACCGGAGGCGCGCTTGGGTATCGGATCAATCTAACGCCGAGCGAACCTCTCGGGATCTGGCGAATTCAAATGCCGGAAGGACCCTACAAGATTGGCGATCTGGTCTTTGTCTGTCCGCCGCCGACGCCCACCATGCGAGAAGCGTTTGACCGCGGTTACCTTCGATCGGGGATCTGTCCCGGTGGCTATGCGCCGCTCATCAAAACCATCGTTGCGATGTCATCACAAAGGATCGAAATTGACCGCTTGGTTAGGATCGACGGCCTTGCATTGCCGCATTCCGCACCGGCCCAGCTGGACGGCAAAGGTCGGAGCTTGAGGCGATTCAGCGGAGGAACGGTACCGACCGGCTACGTGTTTCTTCACTCTGGTTTCATCGGGTCCTTCGACTCTCGCTACTTTGGTCCAGTGCCTGCCTCCGGGGTGCTCGGCCTGGCAAAGGCGGTCCTCACCTATGCGCCGTGAACTGGTCCGCAACAGTGTCCTGTTGGGCGCGGCACTAGCGGCTGGCTGGATCGGTTGGTGCGGAAATCCCCTCGCCCTTCCTGTGTCTGCCGCCTTTCCGTTTATCTGGTCCGTGGCGCGCAACCGGCCAAGTGCCGCCATGGCATCGGCGACCTATTTTCTTGCGGCATCTCGAGGTTTGCCGCATGGCGCAGTCGCCTTCTATGGTTCAAATCTCTTGTCCGGTCTGTTGCTCTGGTTGATAGCGTCGGCGGCCTTCGTCAGCGTCCACGCCGTCCTGTGGACCGAGAGATCGGGATGGCGTCTTGCAATCCGTTATCTCTTGGTCATGTTTTTGATGGCAGTGCCGCCCTTTGGAATTTTGGGCTGGGCTCACCCGATCACCGCCGCCGGAGTTCTGTTTCCCGGCTGGGGGTGGGTTGGTGTTGGCACAATGGCAGCCGGCCTCTTGATCATGACGACCAGGCTTCGGCCGGCTGCAGCCATAGCCATTATTGGCTTGTGGCTCTGGTCCGCCGCACAGTGGACGACGCAGCACCTACCCTCTTCGTGGTATGGTGTCGAGCTTACACTTGGAGCGTCGCTCGGCCGAACCAGCAATCTCGAACGGCAGCGTGGCCTTGTTGCAACGGCGCGGGCGGCAAGGCGCGGCAAAGGCGCCGTGGTTGTGTTGCCAGAGAGTGCGATCGGCTTCTGGACACCAACGGTCGAACGGCTATGGCTGCGTGAATTGCGAGCAAGCGGGTTGACGGTCGTCGCAGGCGCATCCGTGGTCGACGAGATCGGTTACGACAATGTGCTCTTGGAACTTTCGGAGTTCGGGGCGCGAATTATCTACCGCGAGCGTATGCCGGTCCCCGGTTCGATGTGGCAGCCCTGGCAGTCACTGATTGATGGCGGCGGCGGCGCACGTGCGTATTTCTTCTCCAATCCCGTCGCCGAAATCGCAGGCAAACGAGTTGCGCCGGTGATTTGCTACGAGCAACTCATTGTCTGGCCGGTCGTTCAGTCCATGCTTTACGACCCTGATATCATCGTCGCCGTTGGGAACGGCTGGTGGACAGGCAGCACGTCTATCGTGCCCATCCAGCGTGCCAGTGTCGAGGCTTGGTCGCGTCTCTTCCACAAGCCGCTTGTCTTCTCTGTCAACACGTAGTTCCGGGAGCCCTTCATGCTTGATCCTGCCCTCATAACAAAATGTGCCGATCCCTCCTTGAAGCCGGCGATCGTCGAGCAGTTCGTCAAAGCCGCCGGCTCTTCCGATCCCCTTGCTGTCACCGTGAGAGGGGGAGGGCGATTGGTCCTCGTGCCGAAGGCTGGAACACCCGAGGAAGCAATGGAAATCGTCAAGCAGAATGTCGGACATTCAGTCGTGCGCGTCGGCCTCACGCAGTTTCCTGCAGGTGTTGGCGTAAAAAACATTTCGGAAGTGACGTCAGGTCTTGTCGATCCGTGCGTGAACCTGCGCCTGGGAACGAGAATGTTCGCAAAGATTCTTCGCATTGTCAGCAAATGGTACGGAAACCCCGAAAGCGCTGAAGTTTTCCCGCAAGTGTTCGAGGATGCCATCGATGCGTGGAAAACGGGCGAGTTCGAGGCTCAAAGCGTATTTCAGGCCGAAGATCCCAGTGGATCGATCGCAGGTCAAGGCGAACTGGACGATCCAAATGGGAGGTATCCAGGAAAGCCCGAAAGCGCCTCATCGAGCTCGTCCGAACCACCCGGTGAAAACGAACTCGGCCGCGCAGGCATGCGGATCGATTTATCTCGAATCCTTCGCCAGTAGGTCACGTGCGAAAGTCTTGACGACCCAATTCGTACGGCGATTCACCTGCCCGTCGAACACAACCGTCGCAGGCGGCGCTAGTTTAGACCGGCGCTTCTAGCGGCAGAAATAGGTGGAAAAATCATATGGTCATTGACTGGAGAAAGGTTGATCACGTCCTGAATTCGAAATCGATATCTGGCGCCGCAGGCGTCGGCATAGAGATACCTTCCTCTGAGGTGGAGGCTTGCCACCAGAAGATCACGTTGATCATCACGGTCAATTACCGACAATACAAACATTCGAGTCTTTATCCGCTTCAATGAAGGTCATTTTGAATAGAGTTTAGTTAAAGTATTGATAAAATAATGTAGCATATAAAATTCCATATGCGTCTGGCGTGCAGAAAAATAGCGTAAATAGTACTTACCTATGATTCTTCTGTCGGGCTCCTTCCTCCCGAACCCGCCTCGTCGTCACCATGCCCGCTTTCCTTTGAACAGAGGTCCACGGGGCAACTACACGTTCACTTTGGCTTTTCCGCTTTCACTCGACGTCGGCGTGCGTCCGACCATACGGCCAACGACCAGTACCAGAATTGCTGCAGCGGCCAGGCAGGCCGCGAGGAAGAACATCGGGGCAATGGTGCTGCCGGTCGAATCCTTTATCCACGGCACGACGTTCTGCGCGATAAATCCGCCCAGGTTTCCGACAGAATTGATTGCCGCCAGACCTGCGGCTGCCCCCGCCCCTCGAAGGAATCGTGACGGTAGGCTCCAAAAAACAGGTTGCCCGGCAAAGATGCCCGCTGCCGCAACACAGAGAAAGGCAAACTGAAGCAGATGGTTCGGAATCACGGCGGACAGAACCAGGCAAACGGCGCCGACAACCGCTGGTACCACGATATAGGGCGTCTTCGACGAGGCTCTGTCTGCGGCTGACGGGACCGCATAGAGCGCGATTGCAACCAGCACCCATGGGATGATGTTGAGAAAGCCGTTGGCCGTATTGCCGACCCCAAAGCTCTTGACGATGGTCGGAAGCCAATAGCTGAGACCGTATGCCGCTAGGGGAAACCCGATATAGCAGATCGCCATCAAGAGAACCCGCGGATTGACGAGCGCCTTGAAGCCATCGCTGGCGGTCGCCTCCATGCCAGCGTTCTCCAAAGCAAGGCGGTCCTTCAGCCAGGTCTTTTCCTCGGAATTCAGAAACGTCGCACTTTCAGGCCGAAGAGAAATTCTGACGACAGCCTCCATGACCTTACCAGGCCGCGCGTAGCGTTGCGCCACTGATGGGGTCAACGCCATGACCCGACGCTGCTTCTTCGCCCAACGAAATGCGCATTGTCGCAGCATTCGGCGTAATATGAGTCTCGTAAGCCACGAACGAGCGTCATCGTGATTCTCGCTTAACCCGGCCTTGGACCTGTGCTTTTCTATGGGGTATCCGGCCGGGAGCTGACAGGACCGACCGCCGGGGGAATGGAGGGGAAGCTTTGGAGCGAAGGCTAGCCGCAATCCTAGTTGCCGATGTCGTCGGGTTTTCACGACTTGTCGAAGCCGATGAACGCAATACGCTTGCGGTTCTGATAAATTTACAGACCTCGGTGTTTCGTCCACTGATTGCAAGACATGCCGGCCGGCTGGTCAAATTGATGGGCGATGGGCTGATCGCCGAGTTCAGCTCGGTGGTTGAGGCTGTCTCATGCGCAATCGAGATCCAGAACACATTGGCGAATGAACAGGAGCCGGCCGGTTCCGCAAACAGGATCATCCTTCGCATAGGCATCAATCTCGGTGATGTCGTGGTGGACGGTGACGACCTGCTCGGGGATGGTGTCAACGTTGCGGCCCGACTGGAGCAGTTGTGCCAGCCGGGTGATCTTCTGATTTCGGGGGCAGCCTACGAACAGCTCGCTGGAAAGGTTGACGCGAATTTCGACTACGCTGGTGAGCAGCACCTCAAGAACATCGCGCGGCCGATCAAGGCATACCATTTGCCACTCAGCGGGTCTGCCTACGCTTCACCCGAAACTCCAAAATCGACCGGGCCTGCCATTGCCGTACTTCCATTTGAGAACATGTCCGGTGATCCGGAGCAGGCTTACTTCAGCGACGGAATAACTGAAGACATCATCACGGAATTGGCACGCTTCAGCGAGCTTATGGTGATAGCGAGAACCTCGTCATTTGCGCTACGCGGCCGAATGCTCGATTTGCGCGAGGTCGGCAGGACGCTCAGCGCGGGCTATGTCGTAGAGGGGAGTGTAAGGCGCGCTGGTAACCGTGTTCGAATTACGGTCCAGCTCGTCGAGACAGCGAGCGGGACGCACCTATGGGCGGATCGATATGACCGATCCCTTGACGATATTTTTTCCACTCAGGAGGAGATTGCGCAGAGCATCGTCGCCATGGTCGCACAACGCGTCATAGACGACAACGAATTGACGTCACGACGCCGTCGCCCGGAAGACATGCGGGCATATGATCTCTTTCTGCAGGGCAACCGCCTCTCTGACGACTTCAGGCCAGGAGCGCAGGAACGCGCGGAGGCGCTTTTTGAGCGTGCCGCTAAAATTGATCCGACTTTTGCCAGAGCCCATACAGGCCTCGCCTACATATACCTCAACCGCGCGTCGGACGGTGCTATTGGCATTCCAAGACAAGAGGATGAGAACAGGATCAAAGCACTGCGTTCAGCCGAGATGGCTTTTGCCCTCGATCCGAGCGATCCACGGGTTCAGTCCACACTGGGATACATTTGCTTGACGTGGCGAGACTTTAAACGAGCTGAACATCATCTTGGCCTGGCGAAGTCGATGAACCCCAACGATGCCACCATCCTGATAATGTGGGCATGGATGCAAGGAGCCATTGGGCGGGCTGAGGAGGGCTTGGCCGGCGCGGAGATCGCGTATCGACTGAACCCGTTATATCCCAGTTGGTACAACTATTATAAATCCCGCCTCCTCTTCCAAACGGAGCGATACGGCGAGGCGGCCGTCCTTCTCGAACAGCGAACATTCGCCACGCCGGAAAGGGAGCCGCGAGACATGGCGTGGCGCGCGGCCGCCTACGCTCACCTCAACCGGATCGAGGATGCAGAGAAATGCGGCCGGGTCTTCCTCGATGCTGTCAGCAGGCGATGGTGCGGAGATGCGACCGCGGGTCCGGTTGATTATGTAAACTGGCTTGTAGATGTCTCATACCTCAGAGAAGAAAAGGACGTTGATCGGCTGCGCCAAGGATTGAGGCTTGCGGGTCTACCCGCGTGAGGGGCGACGCGCGAACTCGCTGCCATGCCATCAATGAAAGTTCCTCGCCTTCACCTTCAAGGTATCGATATGCACGTCCGGGACGAAAATGTCCCTCGGCTTGGCCGCCGCCGTATCACGTGAGTCTGGGCTGCCTGGCGAACCATGCGCAAATTCATCCCCCCTACCTGTCGGCAACTTGAAGTCCAGATCGCGATCAGTCAGCTCGCCTAATTCACCGGACAGGTCGAAAAGCTGATGCGCGACAAGATGTGCGACCTCTCCCTCGCGCTGAACGCGGCCGTTTATCGCCATCATCGACGATCCGAGGACGATCCGACGCCGGCGTTCGAACAGGCTTGGCCAGACGACGAGATTGGCCGGCCCAGTCTCATCCTCGATGGTGATGAACATCACGCCTTTCGCCGAACCAGGCTTTTGTCTTACAAGGACGAGACCTGCCGTCATCAACCATCGACCGTCACGAGCGTTCATGGTTTCGGCACAAGTGACGATGCGGCGTGCCGCCAGTTCCTTTCTGAGGAAGGCAATCGGATGGTCGCGCAGTGTCAGTCCGACATGACTGTAATCTGCGACAACGTTATGACCCGCGGTCATCTGTCGGAGGGCGACCTCAGGCTCCTGCTGCTCGGTGATCGCACGTGCTTCACGTTCGGAAGCGGCGGCGAACAGAGGAAGAGGTTCGTCACGCAGGGCCTTGATGGCCCAGATCGCATCCCGGCGCTGGAGCTTCAGCGACGGCAGGAAGGCATCGGCTTCGGCAAGTTGTACGAGCGCTTCCGTTGGGACATGCGATCGCCGCCAGACATCGTCGACCGTTTCGAAGGATGCGTTCATCCTGGCCGCGACGATCCGGGCAGAATCGGCTACGGCCAGTCCCTTCACCAAGCGCATTCCGAGGCGGACCGCATGGCGATTGGTTCTTTCGATACGCTCGAGCGTACAATCCCAGCGCGACTGGTTGATGCAGACTGGCCGGACTTCAATTCCATGGGCACGCGCATCCTGGACGATCTGGGCAGGCGCGTAGAAGCCCATCGGCTGCGAGTTCAGCAGAGCGGCGCAGAAGATGTCAGGGAAATGGCGCTTTACATAGTTCGAGGCATAGGCGATCAGCGCGAAGGAGGCAGCATGGCTTTCCGGGAAGCCGTATGAACCGAATCCTTCGAGCTGGCTGAACGTCTTCTCCGCAAACTCGGCCGAGTAGCCGTTCTTGATCATCCCCGAGACCAGCTTCTCCTTGAAGCGACTGACGCCGCCGGTGAACTTGAATGTGGCCATCGACTTGCGAAGCTGGTCGGCTTCGCCGCCGGTAAAGCCAGCGCAGACCATCGCCACCTTCATGGCTGACTCCTGAAAGAGTGGCACCCCCAGCGTCTTTCCGAGAACGGCTTCCAGTTCCGGTGTCGGGTACTCGACAGGCTCCTTGCCCTCCCGGCGTCGGAGGTAGGGATGGACCATGTCGCCCTGAATCGGACCAGGGCGGACGATAGCCACCTGGATGACAAGATCGTAGAAGGTCCTCGGCTTCATGCGCGGAAGCATGGCCATCTGTGCACGTGACTCGATCTGGAATGTTCCGAGTGTGTCCGCCTTGCGGATCATCGCATAGGTGGCCTTGTCTTCCTGCGGGATTCCCGCGAGGTCGAGGTCCTCGCCTTTGTGCTCGCGAAGCAGATCGAAGGCCTTGGACATGCAGGTCAACATGCCGAGCGCCAGAACATCGACTTTCATGAACTTTAGAGCCTCGATGTCGTCCTTGTCCCATTCGATCACCTGACGGTCGGCCATGGATGCCGGCTCGATGGGAACGAGATCGTCGAGTCGGTCATGGGTCAACACGAAGCCGCCCGGATGCTGACCGAGATGACGGGGCGCGCCCATCAGTTGCTGGGCGAGCTTGAGCGTCAGAGCAAGCCGCCGGTCCTCAGGATTAAGGCCCTGTTCCCGCAGGCTCCGGTCGCTTGCCAATTCATCCGACCAAGACCACATGCCTGCCGATAGCGCCTTGATGATATCCTCCGGCAAGCCGAGCGCCTTGCCGACGTCGCGGATTGCGCCCTTGGCTCGGTACCGCGTTACGGTCGAACAGAGCGCCGCCTTGTCGTGACCGTACGTCGTGTAAATCCACTGGATGATCTCCTCGCGGCGCTCGTGTTCGAAGTCGACGTCGATATCTGGCGGTTCGTCACGCTCCTGGCTCACAAAACGCTCGAACAGGAGATCGTTGGTCTCGGGATCGATCGAGGTGATCCCAAGAATGTAGCAGACGGCCGAATTTGCCGCCGATCCCCTGCCCTGGCAAAGAATACCCTTTGAGCGCGCGAAACGAACGATGCTGAACACTGTCAGAAAGTACGGCGCGTACTTCATCGTGCGGATCAGGTCCAGTTCGTGTTTTATGGCCCTGAGAACTTTCTGGGGCAAGCCTTCCGGATATCGGATTGGGATGCATTCGCGGACGTAATGCTCGAGCGACTGCTGCGCGTCCATGCCCATTACGACCGCTTCTTCTGGATATTGGTAGCTCAGCTCCTCAAGAGAAAACTCGCAGCGTTCGACAATCTCCATCGTCCGCGCCAGCGCCTCGCGGTGGCGTGGGAACAGGCGCTCCATCTCCTCGGGCGGCTTGAGGTATCTGTCAGCATGCCGTTCGCGCTCGAAGCCGACCTCATCGATCGTGGTGTTTTTGCGAATGCAAGTGACGACATCCTGCAACTGGCGGCGGCCGGGCTCGTGGAACAGGACATCATTGGTGACGACGGTTTTCACACGGTGACGCGCAGCCATCTTCGAAATCTCGTGAAGCCGCATCTGGTCGTTCGGTCGGCGCCTCAGGCAGAGAGACACATAGGCCCGATTGCCGAATACCTCTGCCACCTTGCGAAGCTGGGCAGCGCAGTTCGCGTCCGGCAGATCGGGTAACAGGATGGCCAAAAGTCCTTCTGAATAAGCAATGACATCATCGAGCCCCAGGATGCACTTGCCCTTTCCGCCCCGGCTCTTGCCAAGTGTGAGCAGCCTGGTCAGCCGCGAGTACGCGTTGCGATTGGTTGGATAGACAAGGATCGACATCCCGTCCTGCAGATCGAGCCGACATCCGACAACAAGGCGCAAGCCTGTCGCGCGCGATGCCTCGAGTGCCCGGACAATCCCCGCAAGGCTGTTGCGGTCAGCAACGCCGATCGCCTCGATGCCAAGTGCCTTTGCGGTGGCAAACAGCTCGTCGGCGCTGCTTACGCCACGCAAGAAACTGAAATGGGTCGTGACTTGGAGCTCGGCGTATCTCATCCGAATATTCCGTGCATGAACCATCGATGGGATCCTGTCTCGGAGTCGACCCCGTCACCCGACCTGAATACCCAAAAACGCTCGCCGCCTTCGTCCTCGACAACAAAGTAGTCGCGCACTGCCTCTAGTTCGCTGTCGCGCTTCCACCACTCGCCGAAAACGCGTTCAGGACCATCAGCGCGTTTGACCTTTCGTCGTTTGCCACGCCAAGTGATGCTCGCAGGCGGATGATCAGGCAGGAGTGCGATAGCTTCGATCTGCTCTGGGCGGGCGAGCAATCGCACAGGCCGGGGCCAGTGGTGCGCCCACGTTTCCTCGGCATCTGGAGCGGCAGCCGCGATCCGTAGTACACTGCGCTCAGGAACATCTGAGGCGACCGGCGCGACCCGGTAGACCCGTTGCCCTCTATTGCCAAACACGTCGATCAGCGGCGTGATGTCATCGTCCTGCTCCTCTATGAGGTCAGAGGCTCGCTGCTCCCCTGCAAGCGGCTGTGTCATAACCGCCGCCAATGTCATCTTCTCGATTCCGAACCCCGGTTCGATTCTTTCAGTACGATCTCGAAAGAGCTTCGACAGCCAGGCAACGTCGCGAGCAGGTTTGGCGGTTCCTGCACGGATTGCCTGGCGTGTACCGTCAACTTTCTCAACAATGAGATCCGTTCGCCGCACACCAAGACCCTTGCGCTCCAGTTCGGCGACGAGCTGCACAACGAGCCGAGCAACATATTTGTTGATGGTTTCTGCGGCACCGATTGGCTCGGCAAAGACCCTGCTGACCTCTATCAGCTCAGGTACCCGGATCGGATCAATCGGCTCGGCGACCCGACCAAAAATCTGATCCAGGCGACGTCCAAGTTCCGGACCGAAGCGAAGGGTCAGCGGTGCTCGGGGTGTTGCTGATAACTCCCCAATCGACTTGAAACCGAGAATATTGAGATCGCTAGCGATCTTGGCCGGAAGCCTGAGCAATGAAAGAGGAAGGTGTTCGACGGCCCCGACCGTCTGTCCAATCGGAACTATGACCGTCCGCGTTCGGATCGCGCGAGCACAAGCGTGTGCCGCTCCCCAAGTGTCGGCCACAGCAACCCGCGCTGTCAGTCCTTTCCCATGGAACCGGTTGGCTATTCCGGTCAACATCGGCAGCTCCCCACCCTGAAGATGGTCAGCACCTTCCGTGTCCATAACAATGCCATCGGGCTCATCAACAGCGACGATCGGGGAATACTGGCTGAGTGCCCAAAGCGTGATCCTTGCGAGAGCTGCTGCGTCGGCCGCCGGATCGGCGTCGATCAGCATCAAGCCCCTGAAGATGGCCTGGGCTTTTGCCGCCGCCATCCCAACACGGACTCCCGCTTTCTTTGCTGCGGCGTCGGCCGCCGAGACCCATCGCTTTGGGCCGCTCTTTGCGATTACGGCAACGGGTTGCTCAACGGGAATAGAAGGGTCGTTGCGACGTATTCGATCCGTCGCCAACTCCGGCAGATAGATGGATACGACCCTGGACATCACACGCTCCTACGAAAAACTCAGCGCACTCACCCGTTTTCACCCGCATCAGTTCCAGAAACCATCTCGAACTTGCCACACCCCGAACCGGCACGACGCTCACACACCACCTGGTCGCTGACGCGGACGGTTGGCCGAGGTCGGAGGCCTCCGCCTGTCGCCGCCAGCGTCGAGCGACCGGACCCATGGTTCCCGTTTTTCGGTGAAAAGCTGCAGCCTGCGGGAGGCTGTCATCGGCAATCGGACAAGTTCGGCCGACCGCTTCGAGACCGCCCAACGAAAGGGTCTCCTCCATGGAAGCAAGCACGTCTTCCTCCTTGTCGCCTCGACGACGACGCGGTCCGGCTGAAGGCCAGCCTGAGCCAAAGCAGGAAAGAAGAGGTTCGGCCTCGTCAGGCACCAGATGACCTTGCCCTTGGTACGCGCGGCTATCCCGGCGGCAAACAAAGCGGCTGCCGCGCCGTCGGACGGTGCCCGATCCTCCGCCAGCGAACTCATGCACCGCACCGAAAGACAGTCCGCCTCCCGGCAGGTGCTCATCGATCTCGTGAACACCGAACGGCAGAACCTGATTGCGACGCACTAAGCCACCTTCGAGGTGCGCGATACGCTCCCGAAGTTCGGTGATGACAGGATTTGCGCCTAGTTGCGCCATCTGTAGCCTTCGTCAATTCAAGGGTTCCATCTCGTTCAAAAGCGAGTATGTTCTACATTTGTTCCTTTCCGGATTTTGAGTCAACGGGCGCGNTTCAGGTGGATTTTGAACCAACAAGCCATCCACAGCAGCGCGGCGCGACGATCCATGAGGGAATTCAATGCGCTAGCAAACGCTGGTCCACAGGGCGTACACTATCTTCCGGATGAGAGAAAATTTCTGCGATGAACCAACGCTGCGAGATTACCGAGGCNCTGTCGTCACCCTCGAATGCGCTGCGTGTGAGAGAGCGACCGATCTCGACCGGAAGGCCCTCGTCAGACAATATGGAGCGAGCCTGTCCTTCNGGCAGCTCCGGCGGCGGCTTGCCGTTGGCTGTTCGCGNATGAATGGCGTGGATGGCATCGACCGTTGTCAGGCCCGGTTTCCTTGCCTGGTCCGTACTCCAGAGACGCCCGATGAGTGATCCCGCTGCAAATCTGTCAATCGAGCGCCCACGCAAGATCATCCACATCGACATGGACGCCTTTTATGCGTCCGTCGAGCAGCGCGACAACCCTGATCTTCGCGGTCGTCCCGTCGCAGTCGGTGGTTCCGAGGCGCGCGGCGTGGTGGCGGCGGCCAGCTACGAGGCCCGTAAGTTCGGCGTCCATTCTGCAATGCCTTCAGTGACGGCAAAGCGCAAATGCCCCGACCTGATTTTCGTGAAGCCACGCTTTGACGTCTACAAGGC